>JBNKZR010000014.1:0-39808 GCA_050301735.1 Polyangiaceae bacterium
AAGGCGGAGCCGAGTCCAGGAGCAAAAGCTGCGCCCCAAGCGCCCGCGTCAGTTCCCGTGAAGAAGGAGGCAGCTCCCAAGCGGGACATGACCTGGTGGGTCTTGACGGGCCTCGGGCTCGTCTTTGCGCTCATCGGACTCGCCGCACCAGGTGAATTCTTGAACCACTTCACGGTGTTCATCCTCGCCTGTTTCGTCGGTTGGCAGGTGGTGTGGAACGTCACGCCCGCGCTGCACACGCCGCTGATGAGCGTGACCAACGCCATCAGCGGCATCATTCTCGTGGGCGGCATGGTTCAGATATCTGGCGCACCCGATGCACCAGTCACAATTCTCGCGGCGATCGCCGTCTTGGTCGCGACGATCAACATCAGCGGCGGGTTCCTGGTAACCCAACGCATGCTGCGCATGTTCCAGAAGTGAGGCAGCCCCATGTCAGATAACCTAGTTACCGTTGCATACCTCGCCGCTGGCGTCCTCTTCATCCTCAGCCTCGGCGGTCTGAGCACTCAGGAAAGCGCTCGCCGCGGCAACCAATTCGGCATCATCGGCATGCTCATCGCGATCGTCGCGACGACGATGAGCGACGCTGTCTCTTCCTACGAACTGCTGGCAGGGGGCCTAGCCGTCGGCGGCGTGATCGGCGCCATCCTGGCCGCCCGCGTCGCAATGACGAGCATGCCCCAGCTCGTGGCAGTCCTGCACAGTTTCGTGGGCTTGGCTGCAGTACTCGTCGGCTTCGCCACCTATCTGGACACCGGCACGGGTCATACGGGTGCCGCTGCGCTGATCCACGAGCTCGAAATCTACGTCGGCGTGTTCGTGGGGTCACTGACCTTCACGGGCTCCATCATCGCCTTCGGCAAGCTGCAAGGTGTCATCGGAGGCAAGCCCCTGACTCTTCCAGGACGCCACCTCTTGAACCTGGCGATGGTCGGCGCCTGCGTCTACTACGGCAGCCAGTTCGTCGGCGCCTCAGCGGAGGAAGGCATGCTGCCGCTGATCATCATGACGGTCATTTCCGGCGTGATCGGGGTGCACATGGTGATGGCCATCGGCGGCGCCGACATGCCCGTCGTCGTTTCCATGCTCAACAGCTATTCGGGTTGGGCGGCGGCGGCAGCCGGCTTCATGCTCAGTAACGACCTGCTGATCATCACCGGTGCCTTGGTCGGCAGCAGCGGTGCCATCTTGAGCTACATCATGTGTGCAGCAATGAACCGCTCCTTCTTCAGCGTCATCTTGGGCGGCTTCGGCACTGCCGGCGGCGGGACGGGCGCCAAGGTCGAAGGGGAAGTGACATCCATCGACCTGGACGAAACCGTGGAGCTGATGCTCGACGCGAGCAGCCTCATCATCGTGCCCGGCTACGGTATGGCGGTCGCCCAAGCACAACACCCACTCTACGAGATCACCACTCTGCTGCGCACCCGCGGAACCCAAGTCCGCTTCGGCATCCATCCCGTCGCAGGTCGTCTGCCGGGTCACATGAACGTTCTGCTAGCCGAGGCGAAGGTCCCATACGACATCGTTTTGGAGATGGAGGAGCTCAACGACGACTTCCCGAATACCGACCTGGTGCTCGTGATCGGCGCCAACGACATCGTTAACCCGGGCGCGCTGGAAGACGAGTCGAGCCCGATCTACGGCATGCCAGTGCTGGAAGTGTGGAAGGCCAAGACTACGATCGTGATGAAGCGCGGGATGGCAACCGGCTACGCTGGCGTCGACAATCCTCTGTTCTACAAGGACAACACCTCGATGCTCTTCGGCGATGCCAAGAAGAACTGCGACGCGCTACTCGGGGCGCTGCGTGACGCCACGGCGGCAAAAGCCGCGGAATGACCGTCCCCGCGAGTCTGAACCTCGGGTGGGGTCGGCACCATCCAACACGCCAAGCGCAACGCTAGCCTCGCGGGGCTTTGGGAGGCAACGACTCCACCACCTCGGCCGGCTCCGAACCGTCGCCGTGGATGACTTCGGCGACGATTCGGTCGGTGATCTCTTGGAGGTGAGCTCTGAGTGTGGCTGAAAGCTGCTCGAACTCGGGCCACAGCGTTTCCTCGGCAAAGCGTCGAGGCAGCTTGGCCATGACCGTGGTTCGCCTCTGGCGCGGGTAGCGATAGGGCTGAATGCCGTATCGCCGAAGCAGTGCCACGAAGACCCGCCGAGACCAGTCGTCGACCAACTTGAAGCGATACTCGACGGGCGGCTCCCGCTGCGACACCTCGGCGAGCCGTCGAGCGATACGGTCGCGTGCCTCTTGAGCCGCCAGCCGTTCGCCCTCGGTGGTGGCCCCCGCGAACAGCGCCTCGATGGCTCGCAGCTTCTGGATCAGACGCTCTTCGTCCATCCCCAGAACGTAGCACCGGTACCCGCCTCGTTGTCGCCCCGAACGGGACCACACCCGCACCAACGGTGATAGAAGGATCCGATGGCGATCACCGCCGAACCTGCAAGCACGAACCCACCGCGTTCCGAGCCGGAAACGTCGCATGGCAGACAAACCTGCTACGACTGCTTTCGTCCGCGAGCCTATTGCTACTGCGCGCTCATCCCTCGCATCGACAACCGGACCCGGATCACGGTCCTGCAGCACCCACGCGAGCGCTTTCACCCGATCGGCACGGCACGAATCGCGCGGTTGGCGTTGAGCAATTGCGAGCTCGTCGTCGACTACGACCGCTGTTTCAGCAGCGGTCGGCAGCACTTGGAACTGCCACCCGACGCAGGCTTGCTCTACCCCGCCGCTCCCTCTCGCGCCCTGGAGGAACTGGCACCACACGAACGACCAAAGCACCTCGTGCTGCTGGATGGCACCTGGCATCACGCCCGATACATGTTTCGTGACGTGCCGGGTTTGGCCGACCTGCCACGCTACCACCTCGGCGCGCCCGAACCGAGCCGCTATCGTCTACGCAAGGAACCCCAGCGGGACTTCGTCTCCACGGTCGAAGCCGTCGTCTACTGTCTGCAGGCGTTGGAGCCGGAAACGCCGGGGGTGGCCGAACTGCTGCGCGTTTTCGACGTCATGATCGATCGCCAAATCGCGGCGCGCGACAGCGCCGGTCAGCGCCGCCCGATGACGCGACGGCGCCCGAAACCTCTGCGTTCATTCCCGACGGCATTCGCGGAGAACTTCGGTGACCTCGTGGTCGGTTACGGCGAGGCTCCGCTCGGGGAACTCGTGCAGTGGACCGCGCACCGCCTGAGTGACGGAGCCACCTTCGAGCGACTCATACGGCCAAGCCGGCCATTAGACCCGTACTTCCTGGAGCACCTGGAGCTGAGCACGACCGAGCTGGAGGCAGGCGTGGACATGGGCAGCTTCATCCACGACTGGAGTCATTTCGTTCGGCCCAGAGATGTACTGGCAGCCTGGAACCAGGCCACGCTGATCCCCCTGACCCGAGCGCTGGGTGCCCTGGGGCCGACTGCCTACTTGAAGGCCGCCTACCGCGGGCTCTCTCGGCATGGCGGGGCGCTGGATGCGGTCGTCCGAGCCGAACGACTTCGAGCCCCTCGGGTTGAGTGTCGTGGTCGTGCAGCCCAACGTCTGTCAAACGCGGTCGCGTTGGCCCGCCTGCTCGGAGAGTTGGCACGGGACCGCGGGTCCTGAACAGGTGACTCCAATCGTCCACAACGACCACAGCTTGCTTAAGGTCCGGTGTGGGGTGACGTAGATACCTCCACGGTGGACACGCTGGCCAATCACTCGTCGAGCCCGACATCGACTCCCGTACCGCGGTCGTCCAAGGGGCGCGTACTCGTCGTGGACGACGACTTGCTTCTGGCCCGCGGAATGCAGCGCATTCTCGCTGCTGAGGGCTACGACGTCATCACTAGCGAAAATGGTGAGGCGGCTCTGTCGTTGGTCGCGCTGGGCAACATCGACGCGATCGTCACCGACGTCGCGATGCCGCGCCTGGGCGGTGTGGAGCTGTTGCAGGCGATCCGAGCACAAGATCGAGACCTGCCGGTGGTAATGGCCACCGGAGAACCCAGCATCGACAGCGCAGCCGCCGCGGTCGAGCACGGTGCGTTGAAGTACCTGATGAAGCCAGTGAGCGCGGAGGAGCTGAAGAGCATCGTGCAGAAGGCGGTACAGATGAACCACCTGGCACGACTTCGTCGCGAAACACTGGACACGCTCAACGCCAGCGGTGAGGGCGTCGGCCGCTTCGGTTTGGAGGAGAACTTCAACAGCGCCATGCAATCGCTGTGGCCAACCTTTCAACCCATCGTGCGAGCCGACAACGGCAGCCTGTTCGGCTACGAAGCTCTACTCAGGACGAACGAACCAGCACTGCCGTCCGCGCCGGCCGTGCTGGATGCCGCTGAACGACTCAACGCGTTGTGGCAGCTCGGCCGCATCATGCGAGAACGTACGGCCCGCGCGATGGTTGGAGCGGACCCCAACCTGCATCTCTTTCTCAACCTCCACCCCCGAGACTTGACCGATCCAGACCTGCTCGACAGCAGGGCGCCCCACACCGGGCTTGCTCCCCGCGTCGTGCTGGAGGTCACGGAGCGCGCACCCCTCGACCAAATGGGGGATACGCGCGGGCTGATTTCACGCCTCCGCGAAGCAGGTTTTCGCATCGCGATCGACGACTTGGGCGCTGGCTACTCTGGCTTGACGAGCTTCGTGCAACTCGAACCGGAATTCGTGAAGCTCGACATGTCGCTCATCCGCGGCGTCGACACCAATCACGTCAAGCGCCGCCTGATTCGCTCGATCACCGAAGTCTGCCGCGACATGGGCCTGCTCGTCGTCGCTGAGGGCATCGAGTCTCGCGCCGAGCGGGATACCTTGATCGACCTCAGGTGCGACCTACTGCAGGGCTTCCTTCTCGGAAGGCCTCACCGCGAACTGTTGCCGCCGCTCTGGTAACCCAATTCACACAATCGCACTTCGCCGAGGCTGAGCGCAGAGCAGCCCCCTCCGAGCGGGCGCCACGAGCGAGGTGACCCTCAATACGGCAGCCCGGGCACAGGCAGTTGGAGCTGTGCCAAACCGCCGGTCATGGTGACGTACAAGGTCTTGCGATCGGAGCCACCGAAACCGACGTTGGTGACGTTCTTCTCCAAGCCGCCGATGGTCGCCAGCTCCCTGCCGTCCGTTGAAATCACACGAATCCGCTTGTTCGTGTGCTCGGTGACGTACAGATTGCCAGCGCAATCGAAGACCATTCCATCGGGTACCGAAACTGGCTGCAGAATGACCTCACCCACACCAACGGAACCATCATCTGCGATCGGGTAGCGCTTGACGTAACCTTGCTCCAGGTTACCAGCCACGTACAATGCGCTCTCGTCCGGCGCCAAAGAAACGCCGTTCGGATTCTTGATGGTATCATCGATGACACTGACTTCTCCCGTGGGGGAAACCCGATACACGTTCGTCGTCGCCTGATCCTTCTGCGCACCTGCCTGGAAGTCAGGATCCGTGAAGTACAGGTTGCCATCCGAACGAAACACCAGGTCATTCGGAGAGTTGAACGACTTGCCCTGATACACAGCAACGACGCTCTCGGTGGAGGAAAGGTCCGGACTGAACTTCACGACACCCTTCACCTTGTGGCTCGCTCCGACCAATTCGGTCCCGGAAACGTCTAGCCCCAAACCGTTGGTGCCCGAGTCGTCACGAGCGACGACCAGACCAGCGTCGGGCGTGTAGCGCATGATGCGCGAGGGGAAGCCCGGCGTCGTCTTGAAGTCGGAGAAGTAAAGTGCACCGTTGAGCCACACCGCCCCTTCGTAGAGGTGGAACTCTTGATCATTGGGATCGAGAGAGGTCGGCTCCGTATTGGGAATGGCAGTCGCCGTGAGTTGTCCAGTCACTGCGGGATAGGGCCCTGGCGGACAAACCCGAGCGGCAAGACCCTTGTGACTCACCGGCACCGCATCCGCTGTTGTCGTGAGCGTGGGCTCGGAAGTCACGGCTGCCGGGGCTGTGGGTCCCGAAGCAGAGGCCTCGCTGGCACCCTCCGCGGGGCGATGGCAACAGGCGAACGCAGCGAGCAAGATGATGGGGGTGGATATCCAACGCATGACCTCGGTGCCTATCACGAAGCGACGCTCCGCCAAAGCACCCAACGCACCAAACCAACCCGACAGCCGCGTTAGCCGCCCGGAGCCGTCACGGCTGTTGTTGGAGGTACACGGGTACGAGCACAGGTCCGTACCTGTAGAGAGTCACGGCAGCGTCGTCGTCGCCGAGCGACGCCATCAGTGGTTGTAGACGTGCACGTCGCGCTGCGGGAACGGGATCTCGATCTTGGCGTCGTCCAGCGCTTTCTTGATGTTCGCCATCAGTGCGAAGTACGTGGGCCAATAGTCGCCTGTCTTGACGTGAGGTCGCACGGCGAAGTTCACGGAGTTGTCTGCCAACTCCAGAACCTCGATGGCAGGTGCGGGGTCCGTGAGCACGCGCTCGTCGGCGGTAACGACACGGGTGAGCACCTCGCGCGCTTGACCGATGTCGGCGCCATAGGCGACGCCGATTACCAGATCGATGCGAAGGGTGTCCTCAGCCGTGAGATTGACGATGGTACCATTCGACAACGGCCCGTTCGGAATGATGATGCGTCGGTTCTGAGCGTTGTTGAGCGTGGTCGTGAAGATCTCGATCTTGGTTACGGATCCGACGTGCCCTTGGGCCTCGATTACGTCGCCCAGCTTGAACGGTTTGAATATCAGGATGAGCACTCCGCCGGCAAAGTTTGACAAGCTCCCTTGCAAAGCCAAGCCCACGGCCAAGCCGGCCGCACCGAAGATCGCAACGAACGATGTGGTCTCAATCCCAACGGTAGAAGCGACGCTCAGCAGCAGCAGTACTCGCAACGTCCAAGCAAGAAGGCTGCCAATGAAGGCGACGACTGTTTCATCGATTCCACGGGCGCGCGCCGCCTTCATCGCTAGGTGAGCCACACGAGAGACGAGCCAAAGGCCGACGAACAACGTCAGCAGCGCGAGTAACAGTTTGGGCGCCCACTGGACGGCGACGTCGACCAGCATCTGCATCAACTCGTTTGCGCGTTCCATGGGGAAGGTATCGGGAACGCACCGAAAAAACGCCAGTGAAAAGTGCGTGGCGCGGCAACGCGACCGGCTGCACAATGATGAGGTCAGAAATGTGCGGACGGCAAATGGGTTGGGCGGGGATGATGTTGCTGAGCTGCGGCGCTCGCACCGAGCTACCGTACGAGGATCCTGGGGTGAACACCCGGAGTGGTGATGCGCGACAAGCGCCGCCCGCCGCTCCGCCAGCAGCGCGCCAAGAGCGCAGCGACGAGCGCTTATTTCGGTCGGAAGCGTTGCTGGACTGCGAACCAGGTGAGCCACCAGACCAGGCAAGCGACTGCTCTTTCCTCGCCGATGGGCTGTGTTACGCGACCATGGATGAGGCCTGTGCGTGTGCGTGCCCGCGTTCGCACAACTCGAGATGCATTGCCGGGCTCTTCGAAAACGAGTTCGGCGCTGTCGACCTCAGTTGCGACTGACGACCGGACGCACGCGCGGCGCAACGAAGCAACCGCAGCTCGTCAGGTCTTGATGGCAACGATGAGCGCAGTCACGCCCTCGCGGAGCAGCTCCAGCCCCGTCGCCGCGTCGTCGCGAACAGCGGCGGCATCCTTCAAACAAGCCCCGACTTCCTTTTTGGCTTTCGTGTTGCCTGCGAGCGTTTCGTCGATGCCTTCGAGCGCCGTCACGATGCCCTGATGGGCACGGTCGGCATTTTCCTTCAAGCCTTCGTCAGCGCTCAGCAGGATTTCCAGACGTCGTTGCAAAGCCGACTTGATCTTCTCTGCGGCTCCCTCCTTCGACTCGTTGTACACGACGACGTCGGCATAGGCAGCCATGCAGTTCGCTTTGCCAACCCCTGCGGCGTCACACATGGCACCGCACGCAGGTACCATCTCCGCCGGTCCGGTTGCAAAGGCGCAGCGCTCGGCGCGAAAGTCCTCGCTGCAGGTTCCCACGCACGTGCCAGGACACGCCGCCTTCTTCTTCTCTGAAACGCAGGCACCCGAGCACTTGCCCTTGCACGGCCCCTGGCAGCTACCGTCAGCGTCCGAGCTGCACTTGCCGTCGCAAATGCCCTCGCATTTGCCAGAGATACTCTGGCCGTCGCAACTGCCGATGCAACGGCCACCACACTTGCCGTAGAACTCGTCGCTACATCCCCCGCGACACGCGCCGTGACAGACACCATTGCATTCCTCGGTGAACATCTCGATGCATTCGCCGCCACACTTGGCCTCGCATCGGCCTCCGGCAGACTCCGAATCGCACTGGACACCGCTCGCTTCCGGTGACAAGCCCGAATCACACTGCTGGACGCAGCTCCTGAAGTCGTCCAAACCGACCGTGCACCTCGGAGCATGCGTGTAGAGCAGCAGGACGACACCACCCTCCTCGCGCTTCTGCTTGATGAGCTTCGCCGTTCGCTCGCACACGTCTTTGGCGCGTTCGCCAGGGTCGAGACCATCGTTCGCCTTGATCCCGCTCTCGCCCAGATCGCGAGCGATGGCGGCACAGGCATCCGCGACGTCTTTGTCCAGCTTCTTGGTAAACTCCCTCAGGTGAACGGTACCGGCGAGCGTCGCCGAAATCCGCGTTGGCAGGTCACCCTCGAAGTTGAGATCGAGCCCCTTGACCGCCTCCAGGTCCTGCACACACGACTTCTTTTCGACCGGCGTCGACTTCCCGGTGAGCTTGTCGATGTACTTGCAACCCACGAAGCAGGGCACGAGCAGGGCGATGATATAGATGAGAACGACGGTGGGTTTCGGCATGGTTCGATTCGACTGAGCGTTTCGCGCTGAGGCGAAGTGAAAGTGACGGGAGCGAGGCTCTACGCAACGGACTTCATCACAACCGGGAGACGACCTCAATTGCGGCCCTCGAAGCCAGAAACCATTGCGACCAGCTCCAGAGTCTCCCGATGGCCGCCAACCAGGCGTCTGACGAGTGATCGGCGAAGGTTCGTCCCAGGACGGAAAATCGCCCGAGAATCGCATTTCCTCACAGCCCCAACATTGCCAGACTGCGGCTGGCGTTTCCCCAGTGAACCTCCCCCACGACAACAAACGAATAGTCGTCCTCATGCGGCACGGCCATGCCGCCGAAGGGGATGACGATTTCTCGCGCCCGCTGACAGAGGTTGGCCAACGAGCTGCGCTGGAGGCAGGCGACCAGTTGCGGCACCTCGAGCCACAGGTTGACCTCGTGCTGTGTTCCTCCGCACGGCGAGCGCAGCACACGGCAGAGCTCGTCGCCTCGGTCTTGGACCCGAGTCCGGCGATCCACGCTCTGCCGTCTCTGTACCTGGCTGAGTCGGCAACGTACCTGCAAGCCATCGGCAATAGGGCAAGAGCCGAGCATCGCTGCGTCCTGATTGTCGGCCACAACCCGGGGCTGTCTGCCCTGTGCAACGAGCTTTCGGGACAGTCGGTGTGGCTACGAGAGGCAGACTATGTCGTGCATCGCTTTCCTACCCTTCCCTGAGCGCGAGTCCACGAGCATCCGCCAAGTCGACCGGCCTCTCAACTGCTGGACGACTCGTCGTCGTTCGACGGCGCGCCGGTAGGCAGCTCGACGTTCGGCGCAAACTGAGGCGAAACCGCCGCGCTCTGGTCGGGCACTGTGTCTGCAGGAGAAGCGAGAGGTCCTGGCTGGAGCCCGACAGCTGTGCGCCGGTCCTTGACGCCCGGCTCGACGGCTGATGATGGCTCGGCCGGGGATGGGACCTCAGCAGGCTGTGGCGCCAGCTCCGGACTTGCTGCCGGCATGTGTGCACCCGGCAGGGGCGGCGCGGCTGAGACGGGCTGCATCACGGGCTGGCCCACTGGACCGTGCGGATGAGGTATTACGGGGGCCACCGGCGGCGGCCAGCCCCCAACGGCGACGGGTCGCGGAGCGGCCGCAGGCTGAGCGAACGCCGCACTTTGGTTCGGAAAGGGCATCGGAACCGCGCGAGACTGGGACTGCGCAGCCTGATGGGGAGCAACGGCAGTCTGTGGCTGGGACATCAGAGCGGGCGCCCGAGCGGCGACCGCCGGGGTGGCACCAAGCGGCGCGGGTCGAACGACGGTCGCGACCGGCAGCGCCCCGTTCGCCGGCTCGTTCGCCGTTGGTCCCACGACCGTGGCAACGGGTAGCGGCTCGTTGAAGCCGCCAGGACCGACGCCAGACCCAGCCGCCGTCGAGGCCACTGGCCCTTCAGTGCCAGCTGCCCCAAAGCCCATCGGCATATCGGTAACTTCCGTCACGGCATCGAGCGCACCGAATTCCTCCTCGCCGGCGAGCGTTCCTGCTGGCGATGGGTTTTCTGCAGCGGCGGGGTCGCTTGCCACGCTGCCCTCGGTCGAAGGCTCCGTCGAGGGAGACGAGGCTTCAGCGCCTTCTTCCGTCGGCGATGGAACGGCTGATGATGGGGGCTCGACGACTGCCGCCGATGTCTCACTCGGCTCGGCCGCCTCGGATGGGACCATTTGCTCTGAATTGTGTGCGGTGCGCTCGCTACCTGCTTCAGCGCCCAGAGCTGACTGGGCGGTTGCGTTCGTCGCCGACGGCGCAGCACGTGGCACGATCATCGGCGCCGGCTTCAGCGCCGCCTTCTTGGCCATGCGTGTCCGAAGAGAACGCAGCGCGTCATACTCGCGTCGAACTCGACTCAGGGCGCGTTTGGTTTCGATCAGCTCCTTACGCAGGCTCTGATTCTCCTCCCGTGCGGCCGACAGTTCTGCCGACGTCAAAGGAGGTGGCGGGCGACTGTGTTTCACTTCTTCAGTGATAGCGTCAACGCGCTCACGGAGGCGCGTCACTTCCTCGCGACGCTCGTCCAACTCGCGGCGCACTTCGTCCAGCTCCGCGCTCGCCTCGATGGCCGCGTCGCGAGCCCGGTCTCTTTCCTCTTCCAGTTCTCGGTGGGCGTCATCCAGACGACTCTGTAGCTGGATGGCTTCATCTCTTGCCGCCTCGACCTGTGTGTAGAGCTCCACCCGAACGTCATCCACTGCCGCCAAAGCTTGGTCACGCTCTTCCTCGACTCGCGCAACGAGTGCCTTGTGTTCGTCGAGTTCACCGTAGGCGGTCTCCAGCAATCGACGAACTTCGCGCAACGCTTCCGGCACGTCGACTTCCGAGCCAGAGCCGACCAGGGCTCGTTGGCGAGTGAGGGCCTGTTGTGCTTCGTCGAGCTCCTTCTGCAGCAAATCGAGCTTGCCGTCCTGCTCCTCCATCAGGAAAGCCACGAACTTGTCGTGCTCGGAAATCAGCTCATTGCGCTCGGCTTCCGCAGTCTTCTCGGCCCCCGCCAGCTTCCTCAACGCCACGTCTCGTTGCTCGACGAGAACGGCTGCAACCGTCGCAAGATGATCCGCGGTGCGTGCTTCGAGCTCACGGTTGGCGAGTTTGACCGCGTCATCCTCGAGCGTGGCATCGGCACCACCGCCATCGACCCCTTGCTCACCCGACCCCTGGGGCCCCTTCGCCCCCAGACCACTGGAGCGCACCGCCCGAGTCGTCCCCGACACCGAACGCTCGTCGGGACGTGGCGGGCTAACGTTCCTTGCCGCCGTTGACGTTCCCACCGTCTCTTCCTTAGCCATGAGGCAAAGGGTAGCCCAGCACCAGAGGTTGCGGAAGCGCTAAGGACCACGTGGTAGCTCGGCACATCAACTTGGCCGCAGCGCGCAAAAAGATGACAGACATTTGCCGCTGCGGCGCGCCGCAAACATTCCCGTGATGGTGGGCGTAAATGGGCCCCCCGCACTTGGCACACTCCAAGCCCATGGCAACTCTGCAACAGGGCTAAGTTGGTGTGATCAACCCAAGCGCCAAAAAGCGTTTACAAGTCCAGCCCGGGCGCACGCCAGCTACATAGCTCCGGTCGCATCGACGACTTGGCATGGCCCCAAATGGGCCGTAGCGGCCCAGCCTCGTAACGAACGATCAGTCGCAACGTTACAGGCACGACATAGACTTGGACAACCGATCGCGACATTTCGCTATACCCAGCACCGATGACCGAAATGTCCCCTGACGCCGACGCGGAGTGGATGCGCTTGGCACTCGAGGAAGCAGATCGTGCTTCCTCCCACGGTGATGTGCCCATCGGAGCCGTCGTGGTCACGGCGGAAGGCGAAGTGCTCTCGCGGCAGCACAATCGACGCGAGCTCGATGCAGATCCGACGGCTCACGCCGAGATCCTAGCGCTGCGCGATGCGGCCCGGCAGCGAGGTCACTGGCGCCTCCACGACTGCACGCTGTTCGTCACTCTGGAGCCGTGCGCCATGTGCGCGGGCGCCCTGGTCAACGCTCGACTGGGGCGCCTCGTTTATGGCGCCCACGATCCCAAGGCGGGAGCCATCGAGTCGCTGTATCGCCTCGGCGGGGACGAGCGCCTCAACCACCGCTTCGAACACACCCCGTTGGTGCTCGCCGAAGAATCCAGGGAGCGACTTCAAGCGTTTTTCAGAGAACTACGAGCTCGCGGCGAGAAGTAATCGGCCCTCACTCATTCCGAACAGCAGCCCCCGCGAGGTGCACAACGCACGAAGTTCCCGCGAGCATCGCGCTCCGTATCGCACGATCTCGCGAGAAGTTCACGCAACATGCGACGTCCGCGTTGCACTCGCGTGCGGGCTCCACTGGGCGAAAGCCCATGGGCGTCGCCGTATTCCGCCTGGCTTTGGCCTAGCACGTCCACACGCTGCAGGGCTTCGGCGTACGGCTCTGGCAAGAGCGCGATCTGGTCCAAGAGCCAGGCTCCCACGGACAGGTTGAATGCCTCGACTTCCTCGTCGGACATTCCTGCCGGACGCTCCGCAGCGCCCCCCGGCAACGCCTCGTTTGCAGTAGCCACTTCACGCTTGCGCTGGTTCGATTGACGTCGGAACTCCGTGACGAGCCGATTGCGAGCAGTGGTGGCCAGCCATCGGCGCAGGTGCTCTTCGTCGTCGATGTCACCGAGGTGGTTGAGCAACGCGAGCATCACGTCTTGGGCCACGTCGTCCGCGGTCGGCGCGGGGGCGCGACCCCTCAGGCCGCGCCTCACCCGCTGCGTCAACGTCTGCCAGGCTTCGGAAGAAATGGAGTCCATCGTGGCGTTCACGGGTCAGCTACAACAATCACTAGCACAGCACGAACCCTCGTTTTGCGCCGTCTCCGCCCCAGCGCCAGCCGTCTGACTGCGCTCCCCCAAATGGTCCGCATCCGCCGACACTGCGAACACCTCCCAAGGCCTGCCATCAGGATCGCTCAGCCAGAACTTGGTCTGCTCCGCGTAGCAGCACGTGGGCTGCTGCAGCGGGGGCAGTTTCAGGCCGCGCTCAGCAGAACGCAAGCGCCATTGGTCGACTTCCTCCGGACTGGAGACCTCGATGCCGTAGTGTTCTCCCGTCACCACCACGGGCTTCGTGGTCAGGGTGATGGACAGATTCAAAGGCGGCTCCTGTAAGTCGAACTTCAAGTAGTCTTCTTCGGCTTTGCTCGGCCCGATACCGAACAGGGCCGAGTAGAAACGTTTGGCTTCCGGCAGCTTCTGAGTGGGGAATGACAGGTGGGGGCGCAACGTTCGGTTTTGGTTCATGACGTTCCTTGGGTCGAGGGGCCCGCACGAAGGACTCGAGCCACATTTCCATCGGTCAACGCGCTCCTGCCCGGATGGACGCACCGAAACGTCAACGCTCGTCCAAGTTGTCACCCTCCTGCCAGTCTTGCGGCGAGAACTCTCCTTCCTCCGTGTACTCTTCGTCCGGCCGCAGATGCGGCACCCCGAACTGCACCTCTTGAGCCAGTCCCTCTTCGAGTTCGGCAGCACTCAGTCGTCCTCGCCCGTGGGCGATACGCATCAGACGCTGAAGGAGCGCTCGACGACTGGATTTCAAGCTGCCGTCTTCTTCGAAGTACTGAGCCAAGGGGCTAGGCAGTAGCGCCGCGAGGAAGAAGCACTGAGCGATCGACAGGTCTTTGGGATCTGAGTGGAAATAGTGATCCGCGGCCATACCGATGCCCCAGATGTCCGGTCCGAACTCGATCACGTTGAAGTACAGTTCGAGGATCTGGCCTTTGGTCAGCTCCTGTTCCAGCAACATCGTCAGCAGCGCCTCCTGCACTTTGCGCGACAGGTGCTTTTCGCGAGACAGGTAGAGGTTCTTCGCCAACTGCATGGTGATCGTGCTTGCACCACGAACGAACTTGCCGGCTTCGAGGTTCTGCTTGATTGACCCTTCGATCGCTCCCTGATCGAAACCCGCGTGGCCCCAGAACCCGCCGTCCTCGGTCGTGAGTACTCCGACTTCGAGATAGCGGGATATCTGCTCCAAGGGCACCCAGTCGACGCTCCCGGGTCCGCTCCACACCATCAGCGGAACCCCATCGGGACTCGGCACAGTGCGAGAAAACGGCTCGGTGAAACGTTCAGGATCGGCCTCCTTCGGTACCGAGACGATTCGGCATCGGTTCTTCATTCGCCACTTCACCTTCGTGTCCGACAAGCGGTCGGTGTCCAGCAAGAGCGAACCCTTCCACGAGAAGTCGCCGCGGAACCTCGCCCCTTGCAGGAGCGGCACGATCGCGGTGGGCAAAGAGTCGAACATGTCCTGACAGGAAGCAGAGGGCACTTCCAGGTTCGCGTCGACCACCAAACGTCGCGCGTCGCGTTCCAGGTCCAGGTGCCCGCGTGCCTGAACGGCACCGAAGCGCAACTCCGCATCCGAAACGAGCACCTTGGATCCGTCGAGCGACAGGCTACCCTTGCCCGACCAGGCCAGGGCAATGTCGGTTAACTCGTCGGGAGCCACTTTGGGGTGTGCCAAGCTTACGTTGGATAGCGCTCCGTGACTCGAGAGCTCCATCACTTTGCCCCCACCGGATAACTCCCCATCCAGCCGCAGTTCGACTTTCGCCCGGCTCACGCCAGTCAAGCCGAAGTCCCCTTCTCGAACCCCGAGCTCTGACAGTGCGATCGGGCCGCCCCCCACGCTCAACGCCACCGAACCATCACCCACGGGAAGGGTCAACTCGAACTCCAGCTGCTGCCCATCTCTTGCGGCGCCAGGAGAGAAGTTGAAGCGCATCTGCTCCGCCTCCCGCAGCCCCGTCAAGCGCGCGGGGCCGAGGTTCAATCGCTGTTGGCCATGACTCATCACCACGAATACGCCGTCCAGCTGCAGGCGTCCGCCCACTGGCAAGCGCCGAGCCAACACCCCACTGACCGCTTCCAGGCGTGCCCTCAAACGCTCGCCTCGACCGGGACTATAGCTGAACGCCGCAGGCAGTACACCGCGCGAGGCGTTGGCGGTACGGCGCTGGGACTCGGAGGCCCCTGCCTGGGCATTGGGTGTGGGCGCGGTCGAGGAGGTTGCTCGTTGCGACGAACGCGCGATGCCCTCACCCAAGCTGAGCCGGATCTCGGTGCGTGCGGCCGTCAGATCCGACAACGCCAGCTCGGGCAGGGTCGCTCTCGCCGACAAGGCAGCCATCTCGACGTCGGCGACACGGTGGCTTGCCCGCAGCAGGTCCACGTCGAGTTGAAGAGCGCCCTGTTGTCGGCGCAGCGAAAGACCCCACACGTGGGCCACTCGATCGTTCGAATCACGCCACTCCAAGTACAATCCACGAGCCGTCACCTCACGCTCCTGACCGGACCCGTTCGCTGTGCCTGCACGAGCGGACCTAAGACTGCGCAATTGCTCGAGCAGAGCCTGCCGATCACCCTTGAGACGCACCTCACCACCGTGAACCGTCAAGGCTCGAATACCACGCCAAGCGAAACGCACTTCAATCGCCTGCAAACGCGCACGAAAACCTTCCACCTGGCGGTGACGTAGGCGCACGTCGTGGAGCCATACCCGCGTCGGACGAATCGACACCGAGCCGATATCCGCGTCAAAACCACGCTGCGCCGCAGCCGAACGTGCAGCGTGCGTCACGAACGCCGGCAAGCCAAAAGCTAGCGTCGCGGAGACACCTGCCGCGGCAACCAACGCAAGCAGCAAAGGGCGTCGACGCATGCTCGCTGGCGGGTTTAGCGTCGCCGGAGCGCTGAGCCCACCTCTTTTACTATCTGCCGCGGATCCGCGGCGCGAAAAACCGCTATCGCTGCACCGTCACGCCCGATTGAGCGTGCACGCCGCGCTTGAGCTCACCCGGACTGTAACCGAGGGCCTCTTTGAAGACGCGGTGGAACTGAGCGTAGCTGCCGAATCCGGCGGCGTACGCCGCCTGAGTGAGGTTCCTGCGATGTCCTTCGCCATACAACTCGAAGAACCGCTCGATGCGAGACTGATTCCGGTAGCCCACGAGCGAGATACCCACTTGCTGTCGGAACAGGCGGCTGAGCCACGAAGCACTCGCGCCGCAGGCGTGAGCCAACTCCTGCATCGAACCCGTTTCGGGCTGAGTCCGAAGAATGTAGGCTGCCTTCTCGACGGCAGGATGAACATCAGCGAGTTCGCTGATGCGAGTTGCTTTCTGATGTTCGGCCCAGGCGGACAGCAGCAGGTACTCCAAGCCGACCGCAAACTGTTCGGTGTTCAGATCAGTAGCGTCGAGGTGGTCGAATTGGGTCTCGAGACGCCTCGCGCTGACCTTCGTCAGCCGACGGAGAATCGCGCCACCTTCCGCGCCTTGAAGCAGAAACTCCGTCGCGGTGTTCCTGCTGGCGCGACCGAGCACTTGAGCGCCGAAGAAACCGCACCACGCCGAATAGTCAGGCGTCGCTTCGACCCTCGGCAGCACCACGTGCGGCGCAAACCACAACACGGTGGCAGGCTTCACCTCGTGAACCTGCCCACCGATCGAATACTTGGCACTGCCACGACGTCCCAAGACGCACTGCAACACGTAGTCCTGCGGCTGCACAGGACGTGAAACCACGGATCCCTCCAAGCTGCAGATCACGCCGAAGGCGCTCGGTGGCGCAGCTTCGGAACGCTCACTCGGCGGATACTCCGGGGGGGGTGATTCAGAACAGACAACGGACCTAGAGAGATTGGCGACCACGACAACTACGCTGAGAAGGCCGGACCCCGGCGCCAGTCACAAATCTGGCACTCACCTTTGGTCGATCCGTAGAGCACAGAACTGTCTGGGTTCACTGGATCGCTCAAGTGGTAGCGTTTCCATGGGAGCGAAGTTGTACACAGCCCAAGCACAGCCCTGTGGACAGCGGGTCGCCTTTCCGGCGGCGCTACAACACCCGGGCTCGCGGGAAGCTCGGGACGTCACCGAATGGCGTTTGCTTGCGTATTCCGTAGCGTCGGCATTAATCGTCGCTGGCGCAGAGTCGTGTTGAGCTGGCTCTTCAGTCCCTCAGAAGGCAGTCGCCGTGGAGCCAAGACATAACCCTCACCTCGAGAAGACCGCTCTGATGGAGCCCCACGCGACCCTCGAACTCGACCAACTGACTAAGGTTTTTCGTACCGCAGAGAAGCCCCAGAGCGACTGGCGCGTTGGCTTGGAGGCGGAGCGCTTCGGGCTGGATGCCCAAAACCGACCGCTGCCCTATTCAGGTCCCAATGGTCTGGAAAGCATCTTCGACTGGCTGCAAACGCGGTCCGATTGGAGTCCGGTCCGAGAGGTCGCCGATGGTCCGCTGATCGCACTCCGCCGGGGAGCAGCCTCGCTCACCTTGGAACCCGGCGCCCAACTCGAACTCTCAGGCTCCCCGTTTGCCACCGTGCATGAGGTCGCCGGCGAATACGACGAGCACATGCAGGACCTGCGCGCCATCGAAGAACAGTTCGACGTGTGGTTCCTTCCCGTCGGCTTTCATCCGTTTGCCAAACCAGAGGAGCTGCCGTGGGTGCCCAAGCGACGCTACCCGATCATGAGGGAGTACCTGCCCACCCGCGGGGCGCGCGCTCTGGACATGATGCAACGCACCTCTACGGTGCAGGTCAACCTCGACTACGAAAGTGAAGCCGACGCGATGACCAAGCTGGTCACGCTGCTGCGACTCACTCCGATCATTCAGGCGCTGACTCTGAACAGTCCGTTCATCGAGGGTCGCCGTTCCAACCGGCTGAGCGAGAGACTCGACGTGTGGATGAACATGGACCCGACGCGCTCGGGGCTGATGACCGCGCTCTGGGACCTGCGTGACCCCAAGTACGTCGACTACGTCGAATGGGCAGTCCAAGCTGGTATGTTCTTGGTCCTGCGCGACGGCACAGTGTTCGCCAACACCGGGCAGACCTTCCGTAGCTTTCTCGAAAGCGGCTTTCGGGGTCTGCGCGCGACGGAAGCTGACTGGCAGTTGCACCTGGGAACGCTGTTTCCTGAAGTACGCCTGAAGAGCACACTCGAAGTCCGCTGTTGTGATGCCCTGCCCCCGAGCCTGGCGCTCGCGCTGCCCGCGCTGCTCGTGGGCTTGACCTACGATGCTCGAGCGTTGAGGCAAGCCAGTGAGCTGGCACGACGAGTCACGCCGGGGACAGCGCTGGAGTTGCAGCGCAAAGTCGCCCAAGACGGGTTGAAGGCGGAGCTGGATGGCAGCGCAATCCAGAAAGCGTGCTTGCAACTGTTGGACATCGCTCGTGGGGGGTTGCGGCGTCGTGGAGCGCTGAACGCCGAGGGTGTCGACGAAAGCATCTACCTAGACCCGCTGCAGCGCTTGACGGAAAAGGGCCTCACCCCGGCAGAGGCCATGATTGCGCGGTTTGAGGAATCCGGCTCGCTCGAGACTGCTCTGCGCAGCTGAACTGCCACGAAGTTCCCCAGCCCCGGGGCAGCGGCTAGGATGTCCGTGTGACCCTGGCCCAACGCATCCTGCTCGCCATCAGCGTGCTGGTCGTCCTGGTAACCGTCGCACTGACGGTTACCGTGCAGAGGGCGTGGGAAGCCGCGGCTCAAGAACAGTTTCTGGCTGACTTCAGCTCAGCCACCGCGCGCCTCAGGCAGCAGCTCGCGGACGAGGTTGCGCAGCTGCCCGCGCAGCTGGAACCGTTGTGCAAGCACGGCCAGATGGTCGATTCTACGCTCACGGATCTGCGCGCTGGGGGGCTGGATCGGGAACGCAAGTATGCCTTGAGCTTGCTCGTGCCCTCGACTCAACGCGCGTTCGGCTTCGACGAGCTCGTATTGGCAACCTCACGGGGCGAAATCCTCGGCGCACATCGAGCGGGCCTGATTGGCTCCACCGAGGAACGCTTCGCCCACCTGGCAAAGTCGCCCGCAAGTTCGCGCCTCCTGCAGCGCGACGGGTCTTGGCGCATCGAGGCCCACTGCAGCAAGGTTGCTTCGAACCACGGCGTCGTACTGTTCGCCGCCAAATACTTGGACCCCATCCTGCAACGAGTGGGAGCCTTGCACGGGCTACGGCTCTCCCACGATCTGCCAGACGATCGCCCCGAGCGATTCATCCGCTCGCTGACGCTGCCCGAGCTGCAAGGGGCCAAGCTCTTCGCCAGCCCCAAACGCATGACCGTCGACAAGGCCGTGGCTCGGCTGAACACCGTCATCCTGCAATGGGGTGCCCTGGTCCTGGCGGTCGCGCTGTTGCTCGGCTTCTGGTTCGCACGCCGCTTGGCCAAGCCCATCGTGGAGCTCTCGAAGCAGGCACGGCAGGTGGTCGAGGGACATCCGAGCCCAATTCGAGCCGCCGGAGGAGCCGAGCTCAAGGAGTTCGCTCTTTCGTTCAACCGAACCCTCGACGACCTAGTGCGTCTGCGAAAACGACTCGCGATCATCGAGCGAATCGCGGCCCAACGTGAGATCGCGCGACGCGTCGCCCACGAGATCAAAAACCCGCTGGCACCCATTCAAGCAGCGATCGAGACACTGCGCCGTCTGAGGGCCCGGCGGGCTCCCGAATTCGATGAGTACTTCGACGAGGCGACTTCCACCGTCCTGGGCGAGGTGCGTCGCATCGCAACCATCGTGAGCGAGTTCACCGAATTCGCTCGCATGCCACCACCCAAACCGACTCACTTCGACTTCGCGCGCATGCTCCAATCCGTCGTGCAATTGCACCAGCGCGATGAGGTGAGTATGGAGGTGAACGGGGTGAGCGTCGCGGAGGTGTACGCCGACCGCGACCAATGCGTGCAAGTCGTGACGAACCTCCTGCAGAACGCGCTGGACGCGGTCACGGGCGGCGCTGAGGCGCGCGTTCAGGTCGGGCTGGAAACCACTGGGGAGCACATCGCATTGACCATCGCCGACAACGGCCCGGGTATCGATCCCGCGCGACGGGCAGAGGTGTTCA
Organism: Polyangiaceae bacterium; assembly: GCA_050301735.1. Taxonomy (GTDB): domain Bacteria; phylum Myxococcota_A; class Polyangia; order Polyangiales; family Polyangiaceae; genus SZUA-265. The sequence continues at coordinate 20,222 of JBNKZR010000014.1, forward strand.
AGCCCTATGTCTCCACGAAAGAAGGGGGAACCGGCTTGGGCTTGGCGATCGCCCAACGCATCGTGGTCGAGCATGGTGGGGATCTCCGCCTGGACCATTCGCCATTGGGAGGAGCAGCATTTGTCGTTACACTGCCGGTCGCCGGGCCCGCGGTGGTACTCGACGAGCAGGCTGGAAGCACCACACTACTTCGCTAAGAGGGACCGCTCCGCGCTTGTTCTTCTGTAAGCGCGTGCCGAGCCATGAGCGCGAGACTAGTATAGTTTTCACGTCGCGACCGCAGAGGGGGAACAGTAAACTGCGTGAACGAACGTGCCGTAAGCCACGTCAGATCCCAAGTCATCATGAACCCAATTTCACTTCGTACGCTGCTGGCGCTGGGCGCCCCGGTTGCCGCTGCTTTGGCGCTGGTCAGCCTCAACGCCGAGTACAATTTACCCACCGTGGCAATGACGGTGGTGGCATTGGCCGCCATTTGGACAGTTTCCGCAGCGAGTGGACAGTCGGGCCCCGAGTACTGGCAAGACATCAGCCAGGCTTTGGACGCGGTTTCTGACGGCAAGCGCCCCGGAGACGCCCCAGCTGGAGCATCCGCGGCGGCGAAAGACGTCTGGGAACGTATGGTCGGTCTGCAGCGTCAGATCGCGAATGTGCAGTCCGAACTGGAAACCACCAGGTTGGAACTGGCCAGTGCATCGGCGGCTTCGGGACTGGATGCGGCGACGCACGACCAGCTCGCGGAGCTCTCGCGCGAGATGACCGTGGCTCTGGAGACCTTGGCTTCATCGGCCGAGAATCAGCAGCAGCTGGGGGAGCAAGCCAGCCGCCACACACGTGAGCTGGTCGGCGCGATGAGCGGCGTAGCTGAACAGGCTGAGGCGCTCGCCGGCAGTGCCGAAGAGGGTAGCTCCGCGATCCTGCAGATGACGGCTACCAACGATCAGATGGCGGAGAACATCGGTGAGCTGGGAGCCAGCGTGCGCGAGAGCGTGGCGTCCATCGAAGAGATGACGTTCTCGATCAAGGAGGTCGCCAAGAACGTCGATGCCCTATCTCTGACTGCTGAAGAGACGAGCTCCAGCATGAACGAGATGGACGTGAGTATCGACCAGGTTCAGTCGAACGCGAACGAGACCGCACGCTTGTCCGAAGAGGTGGCGCGCGACGCAGAAATGGGTGCTGAAGCCATCCTGAAGACGATCGGCGAGATCTATCGCATCAAGGAGAGCAGCCAAGAAGCCGTGAGCGTGATTTCGAACCTGGGTTCGCGCATCGACGCCATCGGTCAGATCCTCAACGTGATCGACGACGTCGCCGAACAGACGAACCTACTCGCGCTCAACGCCGCCATCATCGCAGCGCAGGCGGGTGAACATGGCAAAGGCTTTGCCGTGGTGGCAGACGAGATCAAGGACTTGGCCGAACGTGCTGGCGCCTCGACCAAAGAGATCGCAGATCTGATCAAGACGATTCAGTCTGAAAGCCGCAACGCGATCCAGGCGGTGGAGCGCGGCGCCCAAAACGTCGACCGCGGTGTGCAAGTGTCCAATGACGCAGAACGCGCGCTGAAGAAGATTCTGGAAAGCTCCCAGAAGAGCACCAACATGGTGCGCGCCATCGCTCGCGCCACCGTGGAGCAGGCCAAGGGCAGCAAGCAGGTCACCGACTCCATCGGTCGTATCGCCGAGACGGTGCAGCAAATCGCTGCTGCAACTGCCGAGCAGGCTCGAGGCTCTGAGCTGATCATGACCAGCGGTGAGAAAATGCGCACCATTGCCCAGCAGGTGGAGCGCTCCAGCCAAGAGCAGTCACGCGGCGGCCGTCAGATCACTCACGCCATCGAGCGCATCAGCACGATGGTACAACAACTCAACGACGCTCAGAAGCAACGCAAAGAGGACACCGAACGTGCGCTACTGGCCACCGAAGAACTCGTCTCATCGGCGCGCCGCCAAGCGGCCTCTCTCAGCCGGCTGAGCCAAGCTCTGCACACCCTCGAAGACACGATCGCCAGCCCCGACGCCGAAGTCTGAACGAATTCGGGTCGCAACGCCGGCGTCCGTCAGAGCGGGCCAGTGCGCGCTGCCCCTTACCCGAGCATTACTCACGACCGTCCTGCAAGCTGTTGACCGGCTTGCAATCTCCCTCGGCGGGACTGGTTACGTATAGGTCGTAGTCCCCGACGGGCATCGAATCGGGAACGACCAGCTGCCCTTCGAAGCGCCCTCGCTCATCTGTAACCAGCACACCCAGGGGTTGCACGCTGCCGTCGTCGGAGCGCAACATCACACGGACCTTGCGCAGCGGGCATCCCTGCGGCGTATCGACGATGCGACCCGCAACGGCAACACGATTGCCGCGCACGGCCGCTTGCTGAGCCACGATGAGGTTGACTTGGGCGAATACCCCCTCTTCGACCGAGGCAACGCTCGGGTCTAGCGGGAGTGCGTCTGCGGAGTCGGGCGCACTGGGCTGTGGCGTGGCAATGTTCGTCGCGCTGGGCGACGTGTCCTCTGGCTGAGGTGCACCACTTGGCGCGTTCGTTCCACCCTCGGGCCCTACGGCGGCTGACGAGGTGCCACCCGCACGGCCCGCCGCGGACTGTTGCTGTCCCACGGCGTCATCGACCATCTGCTGCCCCGACTCACTGTTCGCAGGCCAAGCGTGCGGGTCCGGTGGCGGCACGTGAGGAACGTCGAGGGCATTGCCGAAACTGACGTCACCGGCGGCACCGCCCAGATCGATCCGGTGCCACAGCTTCCCGTCGAAGACCTCGACCCAGGCATGCGCCTCGTTGTGAACGAACCGGCTCGGTATGCCCAACGCCAGTGCGGTCACGACGAAAGCAAAGGCGCGATGCCGGCAGACGCCGACCTGCCCCAGGGCAATTTCTGCATACAGCTCCGGCCCCGTCTTGGAGCGACGCTCGTCGGAAGGTGAGAAGCTCCTGAAGTGCCGCACCATGCGCTCCAGCGCCAGTGCCGGAGAGACGGAACGACTGAGACCGAGCTCCTGCAGCACCGGTCTGGCGGCATCTCGCACGGCATTGGGCAGTTTCGGCAGATGTGGCCGCAGACGCTCCCAAGTGCTCTCCCCGTAGACACTTCCGAACACGGCGCGGTCGATGGCCAGGTGAGCGATCAGACGACGGGTCCCGCGCTGCGGAATCGCCACAAACCAGTTCTCGGCACTATCAGCAAACAGCTCGAAACGCCCTGGCGGCTCCAATCGGGCAGCGACCACTCGCGTCATGGGCCCGACGCTGGGGATCCTAACCGGCGAGTCACTCGCGACGGACACCGGGATGTCACCGAAGAACTGATCATCTCGCGGGCTGGGGCTGCCGCCGACGCGAATGGAGCGTAGTGCACGGTCTTGGACCACCAGCTCCAGCTTGGAGTTGACCGAATCGTAGGCGACAAGACGCTTGAAAGGGGGGATAGAGGGGGTGAAGGGGTCCTCGTATCCCACACGCTCTGGTCGCGAAGTATTGGCATCCAGTTGGTAGCGCTCCGGCTCAGGACTTGCGTGGGGTCCGCCGGAGCTCGAAGCGCTGCGCTTCTCGGCCTGAGCTGGCGCGGAGACGTCGGGACCTCCTGCCCCAGCTTGCGCTTTGGGTCCCTCGACAGCACCCGGGACGTCGACCGCACTGACGTCGAAGTACTCGTGAAGGACCGGGGCGGCAGCAATTGCGCCGGCCACGAGAAGGCACGCCAGGACTGCCGCGGGTAGCGCAAAACGTCTCACCACAGGATGCAGTTTAGTCACCATGTGAACAAACGCCGAGCGGAGTCGATGCTTGGGGTCGCCTGGCTGACCCACGCACTCACGAGCCGCATGTCTGGACCCTGCACGAGGGAAAATCTACACGAAAACCGCGTGTTTCGGGCTACGCTTCGCGGCGGTACCAATGACGCTCGCACAACAACTCGATCAACTGCCAGAAGACACTCAAGAGATCCTCGCGCGACATGGCTTCGACCGCCAACGCCTGCTGGAGCTGGCGCGCCGACTGCGAGGTGAGGTCGAGCACTCGAACTTCGTCTCCGAGCCCCTTCGCACCTGTGACGAAGGCGACATCGGCCAACTTCCTGCGGAAGGCTCCAGCGAGCACGCGGCGCTGGAACAGAAGGGACTCGAGGCACTGCGCAACGGCAAGTGCGCGATGGTGGTCATGGCGGGCGGCATGGCAACGCGAATGGGGGGAGTCGTCAAAGCATTGGTGGAGGCCCTGCCTGGCCAGCGTTTCCTCGACCTGCGGCTCAACGAAGCAACGGCTCTCGAACGGCGTTGTGGCCGCCGGGTCCCGCTGTGGCTGATGACCAGTCATGCGACGGACGATGCGTTGCGAGAAGCACTGGGCTCGCGCCTCGACCCGGAGTACCTCGACACCTTCCGTCAGTTCTTGTCGATCCGGCTGACCCCGAATGGCGAACTGTTCAAGGACGGCTCGGGCCAACCGAGTGTGCACTCGCCGGGCCATGGTGACCTGCCCGATGCGCTGAAGAAGAGCGGCCTCTTGAACAAGTTCGTCGAAGGCGGAGGTGAGGTGCTCACCGTCGCAAACATCGACAACCTGGGAGCGAGCCTCGACCCGGTCATCATCGGCTACCACCTCAGCCACGGCAAGCCAGCCACCTGCGAAGTCGTCGACAAACTCGGCACCGACAAAGGCGGCGTACCCGTGCGCATGGGCGACAAGGCTGTCGTCCTGGAGGAGTTCCGGATCCCGGATAACTTCGACCCATCCCAGGTGCGCGTCTTCAGCACGAATACGTTCCACTTCGACGCCAGGAGCTTGCTCGAACTCGACATGCCGTGGACGTACTTCACCGTCGAGAAGAAGGTCGACGGCAAACCGGCGGTTCAATTCGAACGCCTCATCAACGAACTCACGAGCGCGATGAATACTCAGTACCTCCACCTGCCACGTGAAGGAAAAGAGTCGCGCTTCCTGCCGGTCAAAGACTACGACGAGCTCGAACGGCGGCAAGGGGAGATCACGCTGGTGGCTCGCGATCGAGGTATGATCGAATGAGAACACTGAGGTCGCTGTCGACGTGGGCCGCGGCCCTCGGAATCGCTCTCTGCGCCGCCAGCAGTGCCGCCCAAACGCCCATCGTCTCCCCGCAGCGCCTTCCCGAGATGGGACGCCCAATTGCGACAAGCGATGATTCGACGGCGATCCTGCTCAATCCTGCAAACCTAGCGTTCGCCCCTGGAGGTGAACTCCGCTTCAGCAGTGTGTATTTGCAGGAGGCACTTCTGGTACCTTGGCAGGGGCACGCGGCGTCGTTGTCGATGCGCTTGCCTTTCTTGAAGCTATCGACGGGCTTTCGTCTGGACCTATTGTCGCCACCAGGTGGCGTCGGTGCCATCCTGGATGAGGACTACCAATGGTTCACCTGGGCGCTCGCGCTTCGAACCAGCCGCAAGAGCGCGTTCGGCTTCAGCATTCAAGGCAGCAACTCGGACGGCCCCTATGCCAACGATCTGACGAGCTTCTCGTTGGGCTACAGCGTACGTCCCTACGACGCGCTCGGAATTTCACTCGTCGCCCACGACATCAATACGCCGAGCAACGGCTTCACCAGGCTGGACAGAACCTATGACGCTGCCGTCAGTCTTCGTCCGTTTGGGACCCGCGCCCTCGAAATAGGGCTGGAGAACCAGTACATCGACGAAGCGGACGTGTGGACACCACGGGCAGTCCTGGGCGTTGACGTTCCCTACGTGGGGCGCTTGCGCGGTGACTTCTCGATGAGCAACCCGACGCGCGACAGTGAACGCGCGTGGCTCGCATCCGGCGGGTTGTCGTTCTACCTCAATTCATTGCAGGGTTCGTCAGAAGCAACGGGTGGTCTGCACACGGGCGACGGCCTAGGCGGGGATGACTCCTACAACCTCTACACCAGCTTCGCCGTCAAGACCTTCAAGGAGCCCAGCGGACTCGAAGCCAAACGCTATGGCGTTCGCATTCGACTGGAGGACACCCCAGGTTCGCGTTTACACGTCGGGTTTCTGCGGCAATTGTGGTCCCTTGCCAAGGAGCCGAACGTCGACGCCGTGGTCTTCGAACTGCGCGCCGCACCAGCGAATAGCTTCGCACGGATTCAAGAGCTCCGGGATGCCGTTTTCGAGTTGAGGCGCGCGGGTAAACGAACGATGTGTCACCTTGAGAGCGGCAGCGGTGCTGAGATGTACTTCTGTGCGGCCACCAACGAGACGTTCATCAATCCCGCAGGCGGCCTACGCTTCTCGGGTTTGCGCTCTCAACACCTCTACTTCGCTCGATTGTTGGACAATCTCGGCATTCAAGCGGACTTCGTCAGGATAGGCGCCCACAAGAGCGCACCGGAACAGTTCGGCAATACCCGTGCGACGGACGTGGCCCGTAGCGACAAGATCGATCTCCTCCAACAGTACGAGATGAAGTTCGCCGAAGGTATCGCCTTGGGACGAAACCTCAGCGTGGAGGAAGCGCGCAAGCAGCTGATGAAGGGTCCATTCGTCGCCAGCGAGGCCAAGAATGCAGGCCTCGTCGACGGCTACGCCTACGACGACGAGGTGCAGCAGAAGCTCAACGAACTGACCGGGCGCAATACGCCGTTGACTTTGGACAAGCGGGCACGCACGGCAGCAACCGACTTTGGCAACGAAGGCTTCATCGCGGTGATCCACATCGACGGCGACCTGGTCGACGGACGCAGTCGGTCCGTCCCGTTCCTGGGGATGGAGGTCGCCGGCTCGTATACCCTGGCTGAGACGATCAAGGCGGTCCGTGAGAACCCGGAGTTCAAAGCCGTCGTGCTTCGGGTTGATACTCCGGGTGGCTCGTCGATGGCGGCGGACGTGATCTGGCGACAGGTCAAGTTGACCGCGAAAGTGAAGCCCACCGTCGTGAGCATGGGCACGGTTGCCGCGAGCGGTGGCTACTACGTCTCGGCGCCCGCCACCCGCGTGTTCGCCAATCCTTCCAGTGTCACGGGCAGCATCGGCGTGTTCTACGCCAAGGCAAACGTGGCGGAGCTGCTCGATCGGATCGGCGTCGATGTGGAAACCTACAAGACGCAGCCACAGGCGGACGCCGAAGCGTTCTACCGCCCTTTCACCGATGAAGAACGCGCGCGTCTGAAGCAGAAGGTCGACCAATTCTACCAGGTCTTCCTCAAGCGGGTGGCCGAAGGTCGGAAGATGAAGACGGAGGACGTCGACAAGGTCGGACAAGGGCGGGTTTGGACTGGGGAGCAAGCCCTGGCCCATGGCCTCGTCGACGAACTCGGCGGCTTCAGACAAGCTGTCGACTACGCCCGCAAACAGGCGGGCCTGTCGGAAGACGCCCCGATGGTGGACCTGCCCGTCATCCAAGGCTCGTTCCTCTCACGCCTGATCGGGGTGCCCGGAGTTCGTCAGAGCTTGCTCGACGCGCCAATGCCGAGCGGGTTGACCGAAACCTTGCGAGCGTTGGGCCCCTTCGTGATTCACGATCCAGACAAGCCCCTAGCTCGCCTGGAGTTCAGCGTCGAAGCCTTCAAATGACGGAGTTGGCGCTTCGCGGACTCCGTCTGAACCACGACGGTGCGAGCTTCGACGGGCTCGACTGCGAGGCGATGGGCAAACGAATCGCACTGGTGGGAGACTTTCGCCCGCTCTTCGCCCTGGCCTCAGGAAGGGCTCGCGCTGAGGCCGGCGAAGCTCGGATCGATGACGTGGACCTGCGGGAAGCGGTGCTCCGGGGACGATTAGGGGTTGCGGATCCGAGTCTGAAGCCTCTCGTCGGCAGAAACGTGCTGGGCTGGCTGACGGCCTACGCCAGACTGCGCGGGGAGCCCAAGGACGTTGCCCAGGACATGGCTCAGAGTGCGTTGGAGCGACTCGGACTCGCGTACCTCGGACGCTACGAGTGCGAGGGCCTGCCAGCACAGTCCCTCTACGCTGCGCGAATCGCCATGGCGTCACTGACGCACCCACAGGCGCTGCTCGTGGAAGCCCCGAGCTGGACACTGGAAGCCGCTGCTGTCGAAAACGCCCTCCTGACCACGGTCTCGGATCAGGCGGAGCTGTTGCTCTGCTGCGATGCCACCCGGCAACCGGACCTTTTCCTTCAGTGTGATTCGGCGATCTTGCTGAGCGGAGGCGAGGCGGCCAGCGTGGTCCCCCGATCGCACTGGCGAGGGCACCAGAGGCATTTCGCGGTCACCGCCATCGCCAACCACGACGCGCTGGTCGAGCGTCTGAGGGACGCCGGGGCACACGTCATTCGCCCAACCGAACACGGCCAGATGTGGGTCACCCTTCCGGAAACCGTCGGGTCAGAACTGCTCGTTGAAGCGGCGCTGGCCTCGGCAGCCGGACTGCGACAGATGAGCCCACTTTTCGAACGGCTGCCTGAAGAGTAAAGAGCCCCAATGATCGAAGCTCGCGCGGCTCTGCAGAGTTGCAGACGAATCGTCGTCAAGGTTGGCTCCCGCTTGCTCGCGACCCGCAGCTCGCTGATCGACGAACTTGCCGACCAGCTTGCGGCCGCCTCCAGCAGCAGCAAGCGCCAGTTCCTCATCGTCTCGAGCGGCGCGGTCTCACTGGGAGGCGCAGCCCTCGGCTACGCCCAGCGACCACGCCAGATGTCCAAGCTCCAGGCAGCAGCTGCCGTCGGACAAGGCGAACTGATGCGGCGTTATGCCGACGCCTTCGCCCGACACGACACGACCGTGGCACAAGTTCTGCTCACCCATTCCGATCTCGCCAGCCGACGCCGTTTGGGCAACGCGCAGCAGGCGCTGGGTGCGCTGTTCGAAGCTGGCGTCGTGCCGATTGTGAACGAGAACGACACCGTGTCAGTGGATGAAATCGCCTTCGGCGACAACGACCAGCTCGCGTCCATGGTCGTTCCGCTGGTGCAGGCCGATCTGCTGCTGTTGCTGACGGACGTGCCCGGTGTGTTGGACCCCAGCGGGCAGCGCATTGCCGTGATGTCCGCCGCCAGCGTCGTCGGGGACCGCAAGTCCGATGGGGCCTATGGAACGGGTGGCATGCGGAGCAAGATCGGCGCAGCACTCAAGGCATCACACTCAGGTGCCAACGTCGTCATCGGCCCCGCCAACCAGCAGGACTCGATCACCCGGATTCTCGACGGGCAAGACGTGGGCACCCTGTTCGAGCCCCACGGCAACAGCCTGCGGGCGCGTCAGCATTGGATCCTCTACACGCTCAAACCTCGCGGCGTCATCCTGATCAACGAGGGTGCAGCCGAGGCACTGCGCAATCATGGCAAGAGCCTGCTTCCCGTAGGCGTGCTGGGAGTGCGAGGACAGTTCGGCCGGGGTGACGCCGTGCGCCTGCTCGCGCCAGACGGAGAAGAGGTGGCGCGAGGGTTGTCTCGCTTGGGAGTGATTGAGGTCGCTCGCATGGCGGGACGCTCCAGCGATGAAATCGCAACGCAGATTGGAACCATGGACGCCGTTGTCGTTCACCGAGACGATCTAGTGCTCGCGGGCTAGAGCTGTTCGCCACAGGGTAGTCCGTGACCCAACGCATTCGAGGGTACGTGCCGAACGGGGGCAGACGCAGGTGAGCCGTTTTGGAGGAAAAAGCTCCGCAGCCTGGAATCCGCCGACAGGAAGGTCACTTCGCGCTAAGTCTTTGTCCAAAGCGGACTCGTCCAACGAGTGTCGGAACTTCTTGGCACCTTCGTTGTCTGGGCGAAAACGGTGGTAGGCTTGCGAACGGACTCTCGGTGGCTCTGAAACCAAACACCTCCACCCATTGGGTGCGTGATTGTCACACCCGTCCGACGGGAGTTCTGTTGTCGCCGCCAGTGCGAGTTGGTGCGATCTTGGCTGTGACCAGCGTCGTGGCGAGCTGCAGCGCTTGGCCTCGCGCGGCCAAGCCCCCGCAACCTGTCCCGGCTTCGATAGCTGACCCGCGCCCTCCCGATCTGCGCTTCACCGACGGCGAGTTGGTGGATGATGCCATCGTTCGCCTGACGACACCCCACGTCGCGTGCACTGGCACACTGATCAGTCCGAAGGTGGTGCTTACTGCCCATCACTGCGTCGCTGCTCGCGATGACTATGGCGACTTCCTGATGGAAGACGTCGAGCCCTCGGATGTGCATGTCGAACTGGGTGGCGACTACTTGCCGTGGGCGGAAGTGAACGTTCACGCAATCGTGGCGCCCCCGTGCGGGTACGCGGCCGGCTATGGCGACATCGCGCTGCTCGTTCTGAAGACGGAGCTGCCAGAGGTCCCGCTCAAGGAAGTGCGATTGGACGAGCCTCCGCGAAAGGGTGAGGGCATCGATCCGACGGGCTTCGGGCGCTGCGCGGACTCGGGCGAGGGGGTTCGTCGCCACGCGCGCGCCGGTGGACAAGTCGGCCGCGTCGATACGGCAAGCCTGCGGACCGAAGCAGCCGTCTGCCCCGGCGACTCAGGCGGGCCCGGAGTCGACGCGGACGGAAGAATCGTCGGAGTCATTTCTTCGAGTGCGATGGATGGCAAAGAAAGCACGCGCAACGTGACCGAGTTCACGCGGGTCGACGCATTTCGCGACGTCTTCGACGTCGGCCTGCGGATCGCAGACGGAGAGAACCCGGCCGAATTGCCCCCTCTGAGCTGCCCGCAGTCCGGACAGTAGGCATTCTTCCTCAGTTCCGGAGCGCGCCCATCCGCTGCGAATGAACGCTCAGCCGGCGAAAAGTCGCACGTTGGAGTCGGGTCATCTACGATCCGAGTGTGCAGAGAGTGTATCGCTTCCTGGCTTGGGCCCTGGTCATCGTCTTGGCGATCGGCGCTGCCCTGCGTGCCACCGCCGTCCGCTGGTGGCAGCTGCCGTCCGGCGCTCCGAACATGGGCGACCCGGAGCTCGCTGCATCGGTCGCTCCCAGTCTGCGGGGCGGTGATTGGGTGTTGCTGTGGCGCCTGACCCGACCTGGAATTGGTGACCTGGTGGTTTGCCCCGACCCGGACGATCCGACGAACATCGTGATCGGCAGGATGGTGGCGGGCGCTCACGACGAAGTCGTGATTCACGGACAAGAGGTGTACGTGAACGACAAGAAGTTCGACATCGAGTACAACTGTACTGACCGCATGTTCAACGTCGTGGACCCCGATAGCCTGCAAGAAGCGGAGATATTCTGCGACATGGAGGACGTCGAGGGCGTACTCCACAAGCGGGGTTACGGTGACGAGAAGCGGCAGCGCCGCAAGTTCACGAAGAAGGTCGAGTCCGGTAAGGTCTTCCTGCTCAGCGACAATCGAGCCCACCCCTTCGACTCTCGGCACTTTGGGACCGTCGACCGGCACTCGTGCCAAGAGACAATCTTCTTCCGATTGGTCAGTGAGAAGGGGTTCTTCGACGTGGGAAGCCGGCTGCAAGCGATTCGCTAGCGGCGCCGGTGCGAAGTTGGTATTTCAGTTTTCCGAGTATTGGATCGAGCAAGCAATCGGTCATCAGGAGGAGCAATGGATCAAGCAAGGCACTACATCTGCACGGCATGCATGACCCCGGTTCCGCGGGGGCACAAGTTCTGCGGTCGGTGCGGCGAAGCGGTGCCCGAAGACGTGTTGAACATGGAGACGCAGTACTTCAGCGACATGCAGGATCCGACGAAGGCGCGATTGATCCTGATCCACGGACAAGGCATGGAAGGTCTGAGCTACCACCTCACGGCTGACCAGCACATCGCGGGTCGCAACGGGCAGCTGGAGTTTCCCGATGATCAGTTCATTTCACCCACGCATGCCAACTTCTTCTATCGCAACACGCGCTTGGTGATTCGCGACGAAGGTTCACTCAATGGCGTCTACGTCCGGGTGCGCGAACCGACGGACCTCGCGCCAGGTGACATATTCCTGGCCGGCAGCCAAGTACTGCGGGTCGAGCTGACGCCCAAGGCGTCCGACGCGGCCGACGCTGACGGTACGTACTTCTACACGTCACCGCGAGCTCCCTCTGCGTTCCGTGTCATCCAGCTGCTGGAGGGAGGCATTCCGGCGATGTGCGTGTGCGCGCGTGGGACCTCCCTCGAAATCGGGCGCGAAGACAACGATCTGAACTTCCCCGACGACCCGTACATGGACATGCATCACTGCACGGTCACGGAGAAAGACGGGCGTTTCCGCATCGAAGACCGCGACACTCGCAACGGTACCTACGTGCGCATCAAGACCGAGGTCGAGCTCGGTCACGGCGACTACGTCTTCCTCGGTCGGAAGTTGCTCCGCGTCGAACTCAACGCTTGAACCTGGGCATGCGGGTCTGAGGTAGCCTCGGGCGCCCTCAGACCGCCCTTCGACGCCAGTCCTGCTCAGGCGTCGAGGTCGGAGTGCGACTCCGTTTTCGGCGCATCGGTCTTGGAGCGGCGACGGCCACCCCGCTTCTTCTTGCGTCGGCTGCGCGCTGTGGGCACCACCGCACCCTCCAGCAATGGGCCGGCATTGCGAGCAGCCGAGAGCAACGTCGTCGCCATTGGAAACAGCGGCGTGCGACTGAACTTGCCCGCGCCCCCAGACGCCAGCTTCGGCAGGATGGCCACGATGCGTCGCACGGCGTCCGCGATGCGGCGAGGCACCGCCAGCCGTTCGACGATCGGTTCGATGAATTCCTGACATGCGACAACGCGATCCCGTCGTCCGTCGCAAGCTTCGAAGATCGGTTCGAGCAACAGCAGACAGAGCAACACGATGTCGTCGACCGGCTCGACCCCTCGCGTCAGCTCGTCCACTTGGTCGAGCAACGACCAAACCGAATGGCTGTCGGGTGGGGTGTCGTACAAGTAAGCGGCAAGCTCGGGCAGCAGAATGTCGAGCAGCCCGGTTTCCCACAAAAGCCAGAAGCTGCGATGGGCGGCGCCCCCGCGAAGCAGTCGCAATATCTCCTCGAACAACCGGGGACGCGCGGCCATCGCCAACGTGCCCCTGCACAACACCAGCGCGTTGTACGTCTCCGGATCGATGCCCAAGTCGAGTCGCGCAGAGAACTTGATGGCGCGCAGCATCCGAACGGGGTCTTCCTTGAACCGTACGATCGGATCGCCAATGGTGCGCACCGCACGGCGCTCGATGTCGTGCATACCCCCGCACCAGTCGAGCACTTCGCCGCGCTCGAGGTCGTAGAATAGCGCATTGATGGTGAAGTCACGCCGGGCAGCGTCCTCGTGGGCAGCACCGAAGGTATTGTCGTTGCGAATCAGCAGATCGTCGCTCTGCTCGTCGTCGGTAGGATTGCGCCGAAACGTCGCCGTCTCGATCACTTTGCCGCCACCGTACAAGACGTGCACGAGACGAAAACGCCTGCCGATGATGCGCGAATTGCGGAACAGACGTCGCACGGCTTCGGGCCGGGCACTCGTGGCAACGTCGAAGTCTTTGGGCGACGCATCGAGCAGCAGATCGCGAACGCAGCCGCCCACGAGATAGCCCTCATGACCGTGGCGCGTGAGGCGCTTCACGACCTTGGCCGCATCGGGGTCGATACGATCTTCGTCGATGTCGACTTGTATGCGGTCGGGCGCAACGGCGCCTTCAGCCGCCAGTGTCTGCGGGCTGCCGTCGTCTGAAAGCTCTTCTGAATCCAGCGACTCGACGGTATAGGACACAGGGTCCCCACGCTCACGGCGGCGGGGCGTCTTGCTCCGTCGAGGAGCCTTTTTTTCGAGCGGGTCCGGAGATGAACTCTGCACGCCGTTTCTTCGGTCCAAGAACGGGATGATTCACCCCATGGCCTAACTCGGCTCTAGCAGGCCATGGGCGCAGAAACTAGGGATCGCAGTCAAAATGTGCAGCCCTGAGACTTTGGAAGAGAACCCAAAACCACTGGACGAAATTTGCAGAGCCCAGGCGAGCTCCCGTCAGGTACGGGGGCAGGAGACGTGACCGAGCCAGGCCGGGAGGCGGACGCGATCGTCGTGCTCGGCTGCCGGCTCGAGGGGGACGGGACGCCGGGCGCCGCCCTCGACCGGCGGCTCGAGGTCGCATCCGCCGCCTACCGGGCAGGTCTCGCCCCATTGGTGGTGGCTAGCGGCGGGCGTCGCTGGGGGAGCGAGGTGGAGGCAGTGGCCATGCGTCGAGGCCTCGTCGCCCGCGGGCTACCGAAGAAAGACGTCTGGCTCGAGAGCTGCTCTCTCACGACCCGGGACAACGCGTGGCACACCCAGCGACTCGCCGTCCAGACCGACATCCGGAACGTCGTTCTCGTCACCTGCGACTTTCACATGCCCCGCGCGCTGGCGAACTTCCGCGCCGTCGGTTTTCACTGCTGGCCACGCCCAGCCACGACGCCCGGAGGAACGCGCTTGCTGCGTGCAGTGCGCGAACGCCTCAGCACCTTGCTCGACGGGCTGTGACGGCCTCACTTGCTAGCATCCGTTTTGGCTACTGACAGCGGGTGGTCCCGTGACAAAGTGGCGGGATGTTGCTCGCGGTGGACATCGGCAATACGAACCTCACCTTCGGCGTGTTCCACGAGCAGCAGCTGCGACTGACTTTTCGAGCCGAAACGGTGCGGTCGAGAACGGCAGACGAGTACGCCGCGCTGCTGTTGCAACTCGCTAACCTGCACGAGCTCAGCGCGTCGGAGGTCACTGCGGCAATCGCTGCCAGCGTCGTCCCCCAACTGACTGAAACCGTGGTTGGTGCCATTAGAATGGCGTTCGGCTGCGAGTCGCTCGTCGTTGGTCCGGGTACGAAAACCGGCGTACCCGTGCGCTACGACAATCCCCACGACGTGGGCTCAGACCGCATCGTCAACGCCGTTGCCGCGTTCAATCGCGTAGCGGGAGCCGTCATCGTCGTCGATTTCGGCACGGCGACGACGTTCGACTGCATCTCTCCGAAAGGTGAGTACCTCGGTGGGGTAATCGTTCCGGGTGTACAGGTGAGTCTCAACGCGCTGATGGAGCGAGCCGCCAAACTCCGCCCCATCGAAATCGGCATACCTCCGACGGTGGTGGGACGCAATACGCCCCATGCGCTGCAATCTGGCGTCGTCTTCGGATACTCCAGCATGATTGACGGTGTCGTCAGAAAGATCCAAGCGGAGCTCGGCTATCCATGTGCGGTGATCGCGACGGGTGGCCTTGCCCCCCTGATGGCGAAGCAATGCGAGACCTTGCAAGAGGTCGATCTGGACCTGACCCTGGACGGCCTCAGAATGCTGTACGAGAAGAACTGCCCCAGCTGACGCCGCTACTTCTCATAAACCTGAGTTGCGACTAGTCCCGTTCCGCCCGCGACGGTGGTAACCACACGGGCGGCACCGGCAACTGGCAACGGCCACTTGAAACAATTCGGAGTCTTGCCCACGACCGCGCGTGCGCCGATCATCTGGTCTTCCGCCAACACGGGCTGCAGGCCGGGAACGGTAACGGTGGGCAAGAGCTGCACGTTGAGCTCCGCCACCGGTGGTAACCCGACGGCAATCACGGTGTAGCACTTGCCTGGAGCCATCGACAGCGTCATCTCGCTGGTCTGTCCAGTGCCCAACAGGCTGACTTTAGGCATCCCGACGGACTTGGCGCCAGGCGGAGCCTCTTCGCGAGCAACCTGTTCGAGAACTGCCTGCGCGGCCTGAGCGAGCGCCGGTTCGATCGGCGCGATTGGCGACGTTTGCGGCGCGGTGGCGGTTGCCGTCGGCGGAGGTGCCGTCTGTGCGGCCGTCGGCGCCGTATCGGCGGGAGCAGCCGTAGATGCAGACGCGGTCGGAGCCAAGGCCTGCGGCGTTTCTGGCTCGGGCTCACTACCTCCGCAGGAAAGCTCGAACACGAGACAGCCCACGACCAGCGTCGCGGCGGTCACGCGCGTGACCGTCGCAACGCTGCGAGAGCGACGAGCGCTCGCGGCCCCTTGTTCATCTCTCGCAGTGTTGGGCACCGGATGACTCACTTCTCGTAAACTTGAACGGCTGCGACGCCTTGACCGGCGGCAACGGTGGTTAGGACCTTGACGCCACCCGCGATCGGAAATGGCCACTTGTAGCAGTTGGGCGTCTTGCCGAGCACAGCGTTGGGGCCCGTACCCTGATCCTGAGCGAGCACCGGGCTCATCCCTGGAACCGGCATTTGGGCAACCAGCTGAATGTTCACCTCGGTCACTGTGGGCAGTCCAACGGCGATGACAGTGTAGCACTTGCCTGGCTGTAACTGCAGGACGGACTCGAGCTGCTGACCCGGTTGAAACATCCCAACCACCGCGGCTCCCAGGGGCTTGGCTCCCGGAGCATCACTCGCGGCGATCTGATTGAGAATGGGCTGAGCTGCAGCGCCTGCTGCTGCGTCGAGTTGTTGCGCGGGACTGCCAGCGGGAGCATTGGGCGGCAGCGGTAACCCACTGGGAACACCCGGAGCTGGCTGTGCCGGAGCTGGTTGCGCGGGCGCCGGTTGTGCCGGAGCTGGCTGCGCAGGTGCCGGCTGTGCTGGAGGAGGAGCAGCTTGTTGCGCAGGCGCCGGCTGCTGTTGGGGTGGGTACTGCGTCCCCGCCTGAAACTGGTTGTTGGGTTCTGGTTCGCTTCCTCCGCATGCTGCGACCAGCGCCGCCGAGGTGAATCCCAAAAGCAGACTCCGTGCAATTCCGCCCATCTGTTCGTTGCTCCCTGTATGGATGATGTCGCCGAATCAAGCCGGCGAGCGTGAGGCTACCTTCAGACGGACTGCGGGGTAAAGCGAGTCATCCGAATCGATTTTTCGTACTGGCTGCAGGTCCGAAGGCGACTAAGCCGTGGGGGTGGCTGCTGTCGGTGCTCGGACGCTCGGGCTATAACCGCTCCCGATGCACGGGCGCCGTCCACTTCGATCCTTGCTCTGCCTGTTTGTGGGATGCCTGGCCGTGGCGTGTCTGCCGAGAGATCGCGACGTGGGGAGGGAACGCCCAGCGCCGGCCGAGAAGCGCAGCGGAGAACCCGAAAAGAAACCTGCGAAGAAAGCGAAGAACGCTCCCACCAAACGGCCGACGAGCGCTTCCGCGTCTGAAGACAAAGCCAAAACGCCCGACGTGCTGCTGGAAGGCGAGTTCCGCGACGACTTCGAGCGGACAGTACTGGGGAGCGATTGGCGCGCCACGTCGAGGTCGTGGCGCATCCAGAACGGACAGCTTTGCGCACAAGGTGCGAGAAATCATCCTGTGTGGTTGGCCAGGCGACTCCCAGTCAACGCGGCCATCGAGTTCGACGCGACGAGCCATTCCGCCGATGGCGACATCAAGGCCGAGTTCTGGGGCGACGGTCGCAGTTCCGCGAGCGGGGTCTCCTACCAAGACGCAACGAGCTACCTCACGATCTTCGGGGGCTGGAAGAACCACTATCACGTGCTGGCTCGCCTAGACGAACACGCCAAAGATCGAACCCAGCTCGAGGTGAACGCCGAAGGCGACGACGTCAGGGCCCGTCCAGTGGTGCAGGGCCAGCGCTACCACTTCAAGGTCGTCCGAGCGAACGGGAAGCTCTTGCGTTGGTACGTCGATGACATCGAGATCCACACGTTGGACGACGAGCACCCCCTAAAGGGCGAAGGCCACGAGCATTTCGGTTTCAATGACTGGGAAGTGCGGGTTTGTTTCGATAACCTTCGAGTGACGGCACTCTGAGGAAATCGGGGCATTGGAACAGGACGAGTTGGACATCGAGCTGGCCGAGCTGGAGATACGGCTCGAGCGCCTGCGCTCCTTGTACGAGCAGTACTTCCTCGGAATCGAGCGCATCGAACCGACCGTCGCTCGCAAAGACGTCGACCGGCGCTTCTGGCGCATCCGCAAGGTACGCGTGCGCAATACGGCCAAGCGCTTCAAGCTGCAGACGCTGTTGCAACGCTACAACACGCTGCAACAGCACTGGACGAAGATCTGTCGCCAGATCGAGAACGGCACCTACGTGCGCCAACTGGCGCGGGCGAAGCGGCGCATGGGCGATGTGGCTGAAGAGCCACCGCTGCAACGCCGTCGGCGGCTGCGTCAGGAGCGCGAAAGCGCGCGAAGCGAACAGCCTGGCCCAGCTGCAGCACCCGCCGCCCCCATGCCGAAGGAAACGTCGACCAGCGGAAGACAGTCGTCGTTCGACGCGAACATCGAGCGACTGCACCAGCAATTGAGTGAGGCCCAGACAAAACTCAACCCTGGCAGTCGCACGGTATCCCGTAAGGCCTTGGCCGAGTCACTGCGTGTGACGGAGGCTAAGCTGCGTCACAAACACAAGGGCAAGCAGATCGAGTTTCGGTTGGTGGTCAAGGACGGCCGCGCCGCGATCAAGCCCATCGTGCGCAAACCCGACGAGTCCTGAGCCCCAGCGGCCTTGCTCATGAGCTCCCTGTCGTCCGCAAGAGACGGAGCGAGCTAGGGTGCGCCAGCAACCACCTGCGCACGGCGGGACGCCCCGCTCGCCGCTTCCTGACACAGCCGAATCGCACAGGAACCTCGGCCCGCTTCGCGCATTCGGGAGCACAAGCTCGCCAAATCCTCGTCGGCGTCCACCACCTCACCCTCGATGGGTTCCATGGTGGACTGGTCGTATCGGCAATGGTCGAGAGCGACCCAGAGCCCCTTCAACTGCTCGCTCTCGCAGATTTCAGGCCACGTCATGCGTTCGCCCATAAAACTCAAACCTTTCCTTGGCGACCAACCAGCCAACATCCAGGCAATCCCTGGATGCTGAGCGCACTGCGGCAGAAATGACAAGTTCTCTGCCAAAGGCGCGCCTGGGGTTTGCACGCGCCAGTCGTCGGGGTCGCAATCACGGTTCAATCCGTAGTCTTCAGAACTGGGTGCTCGTACAGCTAAGAAAAGCCTTCTTCAAGCGAATGTCCGTATCCCTTGATCTAGACTCGGCCTGCTTTTTCGGTCAAGCCCGTGACCTGAGTGGGCCAGCTGGTAGCTCGACTCCAGAGTCATCGAAACTGCCCACGACGGGCAGAACCTCAATCGATTCTAGCTACTTGCAACCGGCGACGATGGAGCTCAGCTGCGAACTCCCTGCGTTCATCGAGTTGGCCGCAATCTGTATTTGTTGCGCTTTGGAGCAATTGCCGCTGCTAGCGGCACGCTTGGCCGCGGCCGGCGCGGTCGTCTTTGCGCGCCGGCTGCAGCTCGACTGCTTGCTGGCGTCCGTGCAAGCCCGGAATTGGGCGGCGGCACCAACGATGTCCTGCCTGCCCGCCAGGCTATTGCACTTCGAGCACGCTTGTGAGGTGTCCGGCAACTGCGGCGTCGGAGCGGGCGCGGGAGCTGGGGCAGGCTTGGGTCCCGGTTTGGGTCCCGGCTGCGGAGCTGGTTGCGGGCTCGGCTTGGGTGTGGGGGACGACTTGCGGCTTGTCCGACTCTGCTTCCACATCGTCGTCTTCGCCATCCTCGGGTTTGTCCACTGGGGCGATGGTCGCTGGCGGAGGTGCGCTCGTTTCCAGAGTCAAAGGTTCGTCCGTTGCGGTCTCGTCGCCTCCGCCACCGGTCAGCGCCAGAGTGATGCCGCCACCGAGCAACACCGCAACACCCACCAAACCATAGACGAGCATGTTGCCCCCTCCTTTGGCTTTGGGACCGCTGGGTGGTGGGGCTGGCGGCACCCCCGCAACGCCACCACCGACGGACACACCCGGGGGCGCGGGAGCT
>JBNKZR010000015.1:0-38883 GCA_050301735.1 Polyangiaceae bacterium
GTCCTGGCACTGGTGGGTCACACGCCTCTGGGACCCCGCCACTCCCGCCGGCTGCCGGCATGCCGCCCGTGTTCGCCTCACTGCCACCGGCGCCTGCCGTGCCGCTGCCGCCAGAGCCCTGTCCAGACGTGCCGCCCATTCCCCCGGTTGCCTCTTGGGTTGGGTTCGTGCTCGGGTCGGGGGCGGTTGGCGAAGGCATGCCGCCGTCCGAGTTGGAGGGTGGTGGCATGGCGTCCGGGCCCATGGCGTCCGTTTCGTCGCCGACGTCCGTTGCTTCGGTGTCGGTGACGCCCGTGTCCGTGGTCTCCGTCTCGCCAGGGGCGTCGGTCGTTTCCGTCGCGGTTGCGTCCGTCTCGGCGTCACCTGTCACGGAGGCGTCGGGCTCGAACGCATCGGGATCCTCCTCATAGTCACCCGTGCCGAGAACCTGTGCGCATCCGATGAAACCCGCAGTCGCACCCAGCACGGTGGTCCACAACAGTGTCGTCTTCAGCCGGCGGGTTGCGAAGAGCGTTGCTCTTGAATTCAAAACACGCCCTCCATGCCGAGCTGGCCGAGGCCCACCCGCGGCGAGACGCAAGGGATGTTGGTGCAGCGTGCGTGTGCCCCCGCGTCATCCGCGGTGAGCAAGAAGTAGAGCCCTGTGCCAAGCCCCAAGATCCCCACCCCAAATCCGAGGGTGGAGAAGTTCGCGTTGCGGTTCATTGTGTCGATGTCCTCTCGCGTCCCCTCGGGGCAACGTCCGTCGCGACATATTTCGTCGAGGTCGCTCTGTTGATTCATTGCCGAGAGCCCGAAGTAGGTGCCAACGCCGATGCCGACGGCGCCCACTCCAAAACCGATGTATGCGGGCAACAGGCTATCGCCACGGGTTGGTCCGTCCTCTGGAGTTGCGATGGGCCGGGCCTCAGCTTCGACGTGGATCGGTTCGGGTTCGACCGCAGCCGGATCTAGCTCCAGCCGCAGAGTCGTCTCGTCACTTCCGCCCTCTTCCAACACTACGATGCGCTCCACGGTAAGCAGCCCCTCACCACTCGCGGTGATCTTGCGCTCTCCGGGATCGGTTGGACGTGCCACGCCGACCAGTGCGTCTGGAACCTGCTTGCCGTCGATGGCCACGTGGACGACGGCTCCTTCCGGAGCCTCGACGTGGATCACGAGGTTGGCGACTTTGGGCCGGTACTCGTCCAAGAGCGTCTTGGCGCGGGTTTGTGCGTCGATGAAGGCCTGCGGTGCGTCATCGCCCAGTGGCTCGCGAACGACGCGGTTGAGTGCCTCCGTGCCTTCCACGAGCTGGCCCAGTTGGCACTGGCAAGCACCGAGCTCGGTCAGGATCGAAGGCGCGTGGTAGAGCGCCTCCGCCCGCTGAAGGCGATCCACGGCTTCCTCACAGTTGCCCTCTCGAGCCAACGTGACCCCTTCTGCGGCAAGTGCCCGAGCAGCGGCTTTGCTCTCCGCCGATTCGGCCCGCCCCAGACTTGGCGCGAGCAGCGTAGCGACCAAGGCCAGGCTGGCCCCGCATCTTCGTGACAACATTGCCCCGCACTGTAACAAATGCACCCGCCGCGTTGTCATCGTGCGAGCCGATTGGGGGAGCTCGGGCCGTCGTGACTGAAAGCGCGGCCTACCCGCACGGCGTGCAACGCGCTGCACGATCGGTTGTGAAGTGGGATGCACGGCTACCTGAGTTCCAGGAAACCGACGCTCGCTTGCGGTTCCACTGTGGGTGGAGCCTTGGTGCATAAGTGTTTGACAATATTGATTGTTGTCTGTTCCGCGAGCGGGGAGGGGAGGGGCTTGGAGGACCTGTCTGCGTCGGCGGGTGCGGTGGCACGGATGCTGCGATGGGTGGGGTCGAAGCCTAACCCCCACATCGAAGGAAGCTCGCATGACCTCCCACATCTTTCACATCGCCCGTCGTTTCACCCTGGTCAGTTCGATCGCGCTCATCTTCGCCCCGGGGTGCGGCGCGGCTCCGACGGTTTTCGAAGATGACGACGCCGCGCTCGCGGAAGATGAGCAAGGCTCGACCTCGGGCGCTGCTGGGGACGGCTCCTCTCCCAACAGCCCTCAGGCGTCCACCTCTCGCGACGAGGAGGTGCTCGTTCCCTTCCAGGACGCGTCAGAGTCGACCCCCACAACAGCAGCAGACGAGAGTGCAGAGGAATGCGCGCCGAGTCTTTTTCCGAGCTCGAACAACGTCACCTACGAAGTCACGGAAACCGTCACCGAAACGATCGAGGTGGAGGTGGAGCGCGAGCTATCCTCCACGGCACTATTGCTCTTGGACCGCAGCCTGAGCATGCGAGAATACATCGATGGCTCCGAGATGAGTCGATGGGACACGATGCAAGACGTCCTCTTCGGCGGCGAGCAGCCGCTGCTTTCCTCACTGGCAAGCGAGGTGTACCTGGGCATGACGCACTTCACGGCGCGGCGCAGCTCTACTGGCGCGGACGGCAGCGGGCACTGTGTCGACCTGACCGTGCCGGTCGAGGACATCTCCTTCGAGATGGACAACTTCGAGGCGCTGGCGGCTCAGCAGGCGGACGTCGAGTTGGGCTACGGCACGCCGACTGGCGAGGCCCTGCGCGCGACGACGGATGCGTTCAAGAATGTGGAGACATCTGGCAACAAGCACATCGTGGTGGTAACCGATGGCGAGCCCGCGCACTGCAACGCTCTACTCGATTTCAGCAGTGAGCAAGCTGTCGACTACGTGTTAGATGCCGCCAAGGATGCTGCAGCGATGGGCGTCACTGTGCACGTCATCGGCATCGGACCCGACGTCAACCAGCAACACCTCGAAGACATGGCGGCGGCTGGTGGCGGCATGTACCGCAGCGCCCTTACCGGCGACTCCCTTCAAGAGGCCTTTTCCGAGATCCTCGCCGCGGTTCGTGTCGTCGAAGTCGAAGAGGTCGTCGAAGAGCGCGAGGTAACGCGTGAAGTCACCGCGGAACGACGCAGCTGCAGCTTTGACATGGAGTTCGGGCGGATGGGGGCCGACGCGTTTCTCGAGGGCGGAAACGTGCGTCTCGGGGACCAAGAGCTGACCCTCGACGACACCGATGGCTGGACGATCAACGCAGCGGATGAGCTCGAGCTGCTGGGTGCAGCGTGCGCGGCCTATCTCGAAGAAGAGTCCCAGTTGGAGCTCGAAGTGGAACTCGCCTGCCCGAACCGCTTCCCGGGCTTCGCGCGTTGAGGAGTCGAGGAACTGCAGCGCAGTCTCACCCTTGTCGCAGAGACGACAGACGGGGCGTTCTTCGGACGCCTCGTCTCGTTGTTGGGCGCGGTCGCCCACTAGCTGTGCCTCGCCGCACCCGCGTTGCTGCATACATGCGATTCAGCTGTAAGGGGGCGGCGACCGAGCGGGGCATGTGGCGTCCATGTGTGTTGCACCGAATTCGGGCACATTACTGCCTCCGCGTCGGCAGTTGAGGTGGACGCGGCCGTCCGCGCTGAAAACCCACATTGGCAACGTGTTTCGAGCAGGGAAGGTTTTTGGTTTCTGGCAATTGCGGTGCGGGCTTTTTGCTGCACCTTGTACTGTCCATCTGAGGAAGGCCGTCTCCTCATCTGAACGGTTAGATGCAGCCAAGGAAGATCCCCGTAACGGGCCCGAGCCCTTTCTCGAGTAGCGCCCAGAGCTGTGAGCGCCCCAGCCTCGACGCCGTGACCGTGCGTCCCCCGCCGAGTAATCCCGGGGAGTATCGGTTGGACCTCGCTGTGCCGGCCGCGCCAGCGAGTGAGAAGACGTCGTCGGCCAAGAGCTGCGTGGGATTTGGCCTCAGTTGGCACTTCCTCGCGCGAACGAATCCCGTTCCCCTGCGTGTGAATCTGAGAGCGCTCGTGGAATGCTTGTATGCCGTGAGCGAGGCGCATCAGGATGAGTCGCGTCCGTCGTGGGCTCGTGTCGTGGGGTGCGTCTGTTGCGCCAACGTGTTGTTTCAGCGAGATGGTTCTGTGTCGCTCGTCGAGGCCGGTAAGGAGCCACAGCCACCTGCTCACCTCGCGCCCGAAGCTCGAATCGGAGCTGGCGATGCTCGGTCGGACATCTACGCCGTCGGCGTGATGCTCCTCGAGATGCTTGCAGGTCAAACTTTGGCTGGCGAAGAAATCGAACGGCTGTGTCGGACGGATCTTGCCGCGGACGCGTTCTGGTCGTGTCGCAGTGGAGATCCCTTGCTCATGGTCGCGCTACGGGCGACAGCCATCGACCCGCGGCGTCGATTCGCCAGCGCAACAGAAATGGCCGATGCTGTCGAGGGGACCGCTGATAGCCGACTGGCGAGCAAAGAGGAGTTGGCGGACTTCGTTCAGCAAGCGATTCGGTCTCAAGCTGACCGCGACACGCCGGTCGTGTCGTTCGCTGCGGGCCTGCAACCCAAGAGCGAGATTTCGAGCACGTCCTACGTTGGCGCCGTGTCTCGACAGAGGGCTGTGCCAGGCGAAGTCACTCTGCTCTCGGAAGAGGACTTCGTCCTGCTCGAGGACGGTGAACCCAGCGCGGCACCGAGTTCCGAGTCGGAGAGTGCGTTCGAGGACACGGTGTATGCGGCACCCCGCCGACGCAAGAGGCGGCGTGTGCCGTGGGGGGTGCTGCTCGTGCTGCTGGGGGGTGCTGCTTGAGCCCCTGCATCGTTGCTCGCGCGATTGCACTGTGGGTTTCGAGTCTCATGGCCGTCGCCTCCTGGTGCTGGGCGACCTGCGGTTCGTGCGAGAGCAACGAGCCGCGATTGCTCTTGCCGAAAGGGAATACCGACCAGGAGCGCGCTGCGCGTCAAGTCGAACTCGGGCAGCAATTGTATGCGGCGGGTGAAATCAGCCAGGCGCTCGAGCAGTTCGAAGCGGCGCGTCGACTCAAGCCCGATGCGCGCTCAGGGCTCTACCGCGCTCGCTGCTTGCGGCGATTGGAGCGCTGGGTTGACGCGTATCGGGCCTACGATCGCGCCCAAAGCGATGCCAAGAAGGAAGAAGACGGGGAGCAGTTCGCTCATGCTGCCGCGAATGAGCAGGCGCTGCTGACGCCTCATCTCGGCTTTGTCGCCGTCGAGGTGGAAGATGTTCCGAAGCACGCGCGTCTCCTCGTCAACGACGAGACGGTTCCGCCGTCCCAGTGGGACAGGGTGGTGGTGGAGCCGGGGCCCGTGACAGTCGAGCTCAAAGTGCCGTTTCTGCCCAACGTCGAGCGTGCGCTGTCCCTCGAAGGGGGCACTAAGGTGCACCTCAAGCTGGAAGCGCCAGCGCCGCCATTGGCGGATACGTCGACTGCCCTCGCTCTCGGACAGGACTTCGGCTCCGGCTATCGTTTCGAGCGACCTCGACGGCTACCTCCCATCCCTGGGCACGTCTACGATGCCGCTCTGTTGGGGGCCGTTGGGTTTGGCGCCTATGGTGTGCTCGACGCCATGAGCGAGGACACTCTCGCGGGCCTGGAGGACGATTGTGTCGACGGCCGATGCCCGAATGGCAAGAGTGAGAAGCAGCAGGCCAGCGCCAAGCAGCAGATGATGGCGAAGCTCGGTCTGGCTCTGGGCATCGTCGGCATGGGTTCTGCTGTGACGCTTTGGGTTCTCGACGATGACGCAGAAACGAAGACCACACTACGCCTGACGCCGTCTGGGTTGTTCATTCGCGGCAAGCTGTGACGAGCACGCGTTAGCGTGCGGACAAGACGCGGACCGTCGCAAGGCGCGTCTGCAACGGGCGGCCGTGGGGCCAGAGTTCTGCGCCTGGGCGCCACCTCGATTTACGCGTGGGCGATCAGTGGGCAGACTGCTTGCGCCCTGCGATGAAACTCATCATCCAGATCCCTTGCTACAATGAAGAGGCGACCCTTCCCGTCGCGCTCGCGGACTTGCCCAAGCAGATCGACGGTATCGACACGGTTCAAGTGCTGGTCGTCGATGACGGCAGTACCGACGAAACTCGGCGTATTGCTGCGGAGGCTGGGGTGGAGCACGTCGTTGGATTCAGCAGAAACCAAGGTTTGGCGCGGGCCTTCATGTTGGGCATACGCACGGGGTTGGACCTAGGTGCCGACATCATCGTCAACACCGACGCCGACAACCAATACGTCGGAGCGGACATCGAAAAGCTCGTCCGCCCCATTCTTGCTGGCAAAGCCGACTTGGTCGTCGGCACACGACCGATTGGTGACATCGCCCACTTCTCCCCGACGAAGAAGGTCTTGCAGAAGGTCGGCAGCTGGGTCGTCGCTCGTGTCAGCGGGACTCGTGTGGCGGATGCCCCGAGCGGTTTCCGCGCCTACAGTCGCTTGGCTGCGAGCAGTCTCAACGTGTTCAGCAGCTACACTTACACGCTGGAGACGATCATTCAGGCGGGGCAGAAGAACCTCGGTATCGTTTGCGTTCCGGTGCGCGTGAACCCGGACCTGCGTCCGTCGCGCCTGGTGCGCAGCATCCCGTCCTACGTGGTGCGGAGCGTGATAACGATGATTCGCATCTTCGTCGTCTATCAGCCCTTCCGCTTCTTCTTCGGAATCGGGATCAGCGTCTTCTTGGCGGGGGCAGGTGTGGGCGGGCGTTTCTTGTACTACCTCTCTACGGGCAACGGCTCCGGGCACGTCCAATCGCTGATCCTGGCGGCGGTGCTGTTGATCATCGGGTTTCAAACCATCGCGTTGGCGTTCGTCGCCGACCTCTCGCGCGTCAACCGACGACTGCTGGAAGAGCTGCAGGCGGAGGCGCGATTGCGCAAGCCTTCCCAAGAATGAGTGCCGCCACTCGTCGTCGACCGAGCAACCAGCGGCGCAGTGACTCAGCGGCGCAGTGACTCAGCGGCGCAGTGACTCAGCGGCGCAGTGACTCAGCGGCGCAGTGCAAACACAGGACAAAATGAAGAACGGGCGGAGATTCTCCGCCCGTTCTCGCCAGGGATCCTGGTCTTTTACTCGACCATTTCCTTCAGCTTCTTCAGCGGGCGCACCTTGACGACGGTGCGTGCCGGCTTGGCCTTGAACGTGGTCTCTTCGCCGGTGAAGGGGTTGATGCCCTTGCGTGCCTTTTGAGCCTTCTTGTGGACCGTCGTGATCTTCAAGAGACCGGGCAGGGTGAACTCCCCGACGGCCTTCTTGCCGATGTGACGCTCGATCAGGCTTGCGAGCTCATCGAGCACGCCGCCCACTTCTTTCTTGCTCAGGCCTGTCTTGTCGGACAGCTCCCCGAGGATCTGGCTCTTGGTGTACTTCTCTTTGATTGCAGACTTTGCAGCGGCCATAGGTGTTCTCCTGTTCCTATACTTTCTTGGTTCCTGTTCCCTGTTCTCGTGGGGGCTCCTGTGTACCCGTGCTTTGACCAACGCCAACGGCGATTGCAGCAAGGGTCAGTGCTTTACGAGCCCGCGAGACGTGTGTGGACCATTTCCTCTCCGACCCACACAACGCCGGTTACTCCACTTCGTGTTTGCCCCGTGATTCACCGATACAGCGGAAGCGCCACGCTCAACGGCGGATTGGACGTCGAACCGAGCATTGCCGTTTCGTGCTGTATTGCTGGAGAAATCAGAGTGGACGCTCAAGTGGTGTCTCCGACGTGCTTGGCTATATGTCCTGGGGCCGAAAAAAGGACAAGCAAAAAATCCCTATTTTTGTAGTGCCAGACGCGATCCCTCCCCTGGGAGGGCCTCACTTGCCAGCCATCTGGGGGCGAAGGGCGGCCCCGTCGATGCCCAGGGGAGGTAAGGAAATCCCTATTTTTGTAGGCTGAAAGTTGTTCGCATCTGTTCGAAATCAATCGCACAATGGCGGCGACATGGGGTGGCGTGCGTCCGCTCCGCCCGCGAGGTGATCGGCATCGGCGAAACGCTTCGTTCTTGCTGCGCAGGGATTTGCTGAGGGTAGTGGCCTTCGCCCCTACATCAGTCGGATGTGGCGCGACCGACCTCCAAAACGCACCCAACGTCCCGATCCAGACTCGAACAATGGAAGCTGGCTAGAGGGACACCTTCTCAACGCGGCAGGGGAGGTCCTCGACTACCAGGGCGGCATGCTCGATGTTGGCAGGTTGAAGTCATGCCGGAGTCGGGAACTCGCGAGTCACCGAGCTATCGAAAAGGCGCCGTCGGCCCGGGGGCTGAGGCTCGGTGGAGAAATGTCGACGGAATCGAAGTGGACCCGCGTTGGCGGTTCACAGGTCCCAAGGTGGGGCCCTTTCAAACAAGGTGAATGACCATGAAGACCCTTCTCATTTCCTCGATTGTTGCTGGCTTGGCCCTAGCAGGTTCGGTCGCTCTTGCTGGACCCCATGGCCCCGGGCATCGCGGCAAGAACTTCGAGGCTCTGTTCGAAAAGCTCGACACGAACAAGGACGGCAAGCTCAGCCGCGCGGAGTTCGGCGCCCACAAAGCCCGCCTCTTCGAGCGGGCCGATGCCAACAAGGACCAGATCGTCACCCTCGAAGAGATGAAGCAGGCAGGCAAAGCCATGCGCGATGAGCATCGGGCTGAGCGTTTCGCGAAGCTGGACAAGAACGGTGACGGCAACATCAGCAAGACCGAAGCCGGGCACATGCCGGAGAGGCGCTTCAATCACTTCGATTCCAACGGCGACGGCACCATCAGTGCTTCGGAGTTCTCCTCTGCCAAGGGCCCCAGCAAAGGGAAACACCGCAAGGCGCGAGGTGCGGACCGGGCCGCGAAAATGTTCGAGCGCTTGGACGCGAACAAAGACGGCAAACTCACTCGAGCCGAAGTGACCAGCGGCGACAAGCGCTTCGAGCGCATGGACGCCGACGGCGACGGCTACCTGACCAAGGACGAATTGAAGAAAGCTCACCCCCAGGCCGGCAACAAGGGCAGGGGCCAAGGCAAGAAAGACAAGCAAGAAAAGCGTGGCAAGGGAGCCAAGAGCCAGCGGAGTTCGGAAAAACGCTGACGCCATCGGCCCCGCCTCGACGGCGGGGCCCCTAGGCTCTGGTCGCTGATCCGCCCTCCGGTATAGGCTTGCTCCCAGCGTGAACTCAGTCGTGGAACGACAGGAAGACGGTGAGTTGATGTCTCGTGTGAGCGCGGGGGATCAGACCGCGTATCGCGAGCTTTCCGCAAAGTACTTGGAACGCGTCCTGAACTACTCCTACCGAATCGTGGGCAGCCGGGCAGACGCCGAGGAAGTCACCCAAGAGGCATTTTTGAGACTCTGGAAAGACGCAGAGAAATGGAAACCGAACGCCAAAGTCAGCACCTGGCTCTTCCGCGTCGCGCACAACCTGTGCATCGATCGCATGCGACGGCGCAAACACACCAGCGACCAAGAGGTGGAACTCGCAACGGACTCCGTGCGGCCGTCGCGGGTGCTCTCACGACGGGTCGTGGCCGATGCCGTACGGGAGGCTGTCGACGACCTACCGGAGCGGCAACGAGAAGCGCTGATGCTCTCCCACTACGAAGGTATGGGCAATCCGGAAATTGGCGAGGTCTTGGGCGTCAGCGTCGAAGCCGTGGAGAGCTTGCTCGGTCGCGCGCGACGGTCGCTTCGCGCTACCCTGGGACAGCACCGCGGAGGATGAGATGAGCTCGATGTCGGAGCAAGCCATGACGATCGAACAGTTCGAAGGTCTCCTGGACGTGCATGGCAGTGAGCTCGGGCGTTGGCCGCGTCTCCATCGGGAGCGGGCCACCCGACTGCTCCGAACGGAGCCGGCAGCGCAAGCGCTGCTGGCGGAATACCGCCTCTTCGAGGCGCAGCTGAGCGAGTTGCCTCGGCTGGAGGCCAGCCCCGAACTCCAACGCCGCGTGGCGGAGATCCCCGCGCGCAACTCGAGGTCGTCTGTCGGGTGGAGTGTGTTGTTGTCGCGTTGGTGGATGCCGGTGCTGGCCGGCGCCTTTGCCGTCGCGGTGGGGGGAGTGAGCGGATGGAGTTCCTACTCCGAGGACGACCCCGAGGCTTCCGCCGAGGGTTGGGAAGATGCGTCGGCACTCGCGTTGGCGATGGACTTGGAGGAAGGCTGGGAATGAAACGGCGAACTCTTTTCTGGCTGCTCGCCGCGTCGGTCGGGCTGAACCTGTTCTTGGCGGGGTTCTGGGTTGCTCGGGCTCTGCGCCACCGCGATTTCGAGCAGCGGCGCTCCGCCGAGATGTTCCACGTCGGCAGAGCACTTCGAGGTTCGAAAGTTGCGGGCGTGCGTGAAAAAGCGCGCGCTCACATGCAGCGAGCGCGGCCGCTGCGCAGAGAGCTGCGGGCCGCCCGAGCGCAGGTGAAACGGGCTCTGGAAGCGGAAACCTACAATCACACGGAGCTCGAATCGGCCCTGCAGCGGCTTCGAGCCAAGAGCGCCGATGTGCAAGAAGCTCTGCACGAGGCGTTGCTCGACGTTGCAGATGGTTTGTCCGTCGAGGAACGTCGCGCTTTGGGCGAAGCGAACTGGAGCCCGCGTCGCCAACGCCCGCACGTGAGGCGTCCGGGGCAGTAGAAGCGCAAAAAATAGGTCACAACCGCACAACTTCGGGGTTAGGATGCTCGGCAGGTGCTTCATGACCCAAGCCGCCGACGTCGAAGCAACATCCACCAGTGAACCAGTCGCCTCCGAGGCGAAGGGGGACGAGTTCGATTTCTTCCAGCTTCCGCGACCGATCCAGGATCGGCTCCTGGCGTCCGTGACGGGGAGCGGGGCTCCGCGTGCCATGTTGTTTCAGCCCACGTCGGCCGCTCGCGGTCTGGGGGCGATTGGCATTTTCGTCGTTTCCGCCTCCCTCGTCCTCGGGCTGGCCGTTGCAGGCTTTGGCGCGCTCAAGAGTTCCTTTGCGCTGCAGGGGATGATGCTGACGCCGGTCTACGGGCTCTTCGGAGGCGTCGCTGCCGTTGCGTTGGCCGCCTACGCGTGGATGCGTTCGGCACAAGCTCGCTATCCGTATCGCTTCGGGAACTACTTGTTCCCCGCGGGAATTTTGGTGGTTCACCGAGAGAAGCTTCGCTGGCACCGGGTAGGAAGCCTGTTGGAAGTCAGTGCCGTGGGCAGCGGCAAGGTGAAGCTACGCTTCTCCGACGCGGTGTTCACGTTTCCTCTGCCGTCGGGGGTCGACGTCGAGCATCTGGAGCAAGCCCTCGGTGACTATCGCGAGAAGCTGAAGACCGCCTACGCTCAGAAAGATCGGCGCGCGCTCGCGGCGCTCGATCCGTTGCGGGATAGCGGGTTTTCCAATCCGCTGTCCTCACACAAGGCATTGCGGGCACCGCGTGACCAGCGTCCTTGGCGCTACGCGCTGGCTTTGCTCCTCGGAGCAACCATCGGCATACTGTTGTTCTTTGCGCGGAACAAACTGGGCGAACGCGCGCTGTATGAGCGTGCCGTGGAGCTGAACACCGCCGGGGCGTATGAAGACTACCTTGCTCGAGGTGGCAGTCGCCAAGGCGTCGCGGACATTTTTCTGCCCCGCGCCCGGCTCGGAGAAATCAAGGGCGATCTTGCAGCGGTCGAAGAGTTCTCGCGACGGAACGCTGACTCCAAGATACGAGCGGAGATTGACCTGGCGTTGAGAGAAGTGCTTCTCGAGGCGCTCGACAGCGCCAAGAAGGAGGGCACTCTTGCCGCTCTGAGTGCGTTCGAGAAAACGCATCCCGAGCACGAGGTGATCAAGACCGAGCTGGCCGTGGCTCGGCATGCGGTATTCGAAGCTGCCTACAAGTCCTACCTGGAGCGCTTCGGGCCTGAGGACGAAGTGGCCGCCTTGTTTCGGGCGATGGTCACGTTCTCCGAGAAGCACGGGCCCGAGGTGGAGGTTCGTTTTCGCCGCAAGCTATCGGACGGTGCCAAGGTGACCGACAACGCGTTGCGACGCAGCGCCTACTTTGCGGGCAACAGCTCGCTGCCGTCGCAGTATTTCGAGGCCGAACACGCCGAGCCGCGCGAGAAAGACGCCGCTGCCGCGCTGGTTGCCCAGCTGCAGAAAGCCTTTCCTTCGGAGGTGTTGAAGTTCGTCGCTGGCGAGAACGCAGAGTACACCGACGAACTGCCCGCGGTGCAGAAGCCGACTCTGTTCATCTCCTACCGCACCACGCTCTCGGGCGGGTACACGACGAACCGACCCCGCAACGTCTACGTCGGCATCGGGCTGACCATCTACGGCGATTTCGTCGTGCCGAAGAGCGACGCGGCCTACGACCTCAAGTACTCGAAGTGGCTGCCGCCGGACATCAATGCAATTTCACGGGAAAACCTGAAGCCCGTGCAGGTCTACGACGCGAACGCCCGCAAGGGGTTGGAGCTGTTTCAAGAGCTGCTCCTGAAGGACTTGCTGCCCGTCGAGCGTGACGGTTGAGCAGTCCTCGCTGCTGCGGAATGTGACGATTCTGGCTTGTCGCCGAGCGTCAGTGCGGTAAGCCAGCCGTCGAAAATGGCAAACGTTCTCATCATCGGTGCTGGGGGTGTCGGCGGGGTCGTCACGCACAAGTGCGCGCAGCTTCCCGAAGTCTTCTCGGAGATCACGCTAGCTAGTCGCAACGTTGCTCGCTGTGATGCGATCGCTGCCCAATTGAGTCGGCCCATCAGGACGGCTCAGGTGGACGCAGATGACGTTCAGCAGACGGCGGAATTGATCCGACAGGTCAAGCCCGATCTGCTGATGAACCTCGCCTTGCCGTACCAAGACATCTCGCTGATGCAGGCTTGTCTGGAAACTGGCACGAACTATCTCGACACCGCCAACTACGAGTCCCCCGAGAACCCGAAGTTCGAATACAAACTCCAGTGGGCATTTCAGGAGCGGTATCGGGACAAAGGACTCATCGCACTGCTCGGCAGCGGCTTCGATCCTGGTGTGACGAACGCTTATTGCGCCTACGCCCAGCAAGAGTTGTTCGACGAGATCCACACGGTCGACATCGTCGACTGCAACGCCGGAGATCACGGCAAGGCATTTGCTACGAACTTCAACCCGGAGATCAACATTCGCGAAGTGACCGCCAAAGGTCGCTATTGGGAAAGCGGAGAATGGAAGGTCATCGACCCGATGAGCGTCAGTCAGGACTTCGACTTCCCCGAAGTCGGCGTTCGCAAGGCGTACCTCCTCTATCACGAGGAGCTGGAGTCGTTGGTCAAGCACCTCAGAGGGCTGCGTCGCATTCGTTTTTGGATGACCTTTTCGGACGAGTACTTGACGCATCTACGGGTGCTGCAGAACGTCGGGATGACGGGCATCGAGCCGGTCGACTACAACGGCACGCCGGTGGTTCCGCTCAAGTTCCTCAAGGCACTGCTACCAGACCCGGCGAGCCTCGCTCCTGGATACAAGGGCAAGACGAGCATCGGGTGCATCATCGAGGGCGTCAAGGACGGGCAGTCCAAGAAGGTGTTCATCTACAACGTTTGTGAGCACGAGCACGCGTACCGTGATGCCAGAGCGCAGGCGGTTTCGTACACGACGGGGGTGCCTGCCATGGTTGGCGCCAAGATGTTGCTGACTGGGCAATGGTCGGGCAAAGGCGTGTTCAACATCGAACAGTTTCAGGCAAAACCGTTCCTCGACGACGTCGGCAAGTACGGCCTCCCATGGCACGTCAAGGAGCTGTGAGCACAGCGGGGCTCTCGCCGCAGCTGGTCGGGCAGACTCCCGCGTTCGTCATCGACTGCGAGAAGCTCGAGAGCAACTGCCGGCTGCTCGCTGACGTGCAGGCTCGAAGCGGCGCCAGGATCCTTCTCGCGCTCAAGGGCTACGCCACCTGGTCCACCTTTCCGATCGTCAGCAAGTACCTCTCTGGCACCACGGCGAGCGGTCCCTTCGAAGCCCGCTTGGGGAAGGACAAGTTCCCCGGGGAAGTTCACGTCTACGCACCGGCGTTCAGCGAGCGCGACATCGACGAGTGTCTGCAACTTTGCGACCACGTCGTGTTCAACTCTCTGTCCCAGTGGCGGCGGTTTCGCGCTCGTTGCGAGCAAGCTGCTCAGCAGCGAACGATGCAGTTCGGATTGCGCATCAACCCCGAGCATTCCGAAGTTGCGGTTCCGTTGTACGACCCGTGCCGTCCGGGTTCGCGACTCGGGGTGCCGCGCGCGGCGTTCGAGCTGGAAGAGTTCGCGGGGCTGAGTGGCATTCACTTTCATACGCTGTGCGAGCTGGACTCGGACGCGTTGGAAAGAACTCTGGAGGTCGTGGAGCGCGACTGGGGTGACGTTCTGAATCGGGTGGCGTGGGTAAACTTCGGCGGCGGTCATCACATCACGCGACCCGGCTACGATGTGGAACGCCTCGTGCGACTCGTTCGCGATTTTCGCGAGCGCCACGGTGTGGACGTCTACCTCGAGCCCGGCGAGGCGATAGCTCTCGAATCCGGCGTGCTCGTGGCGTCGGTTCTCGACATCGTCGAAAACCGCGGCCGCATTGCCATCTTGGACGTGTCGGCGACCGCTCACATGCCGGATGTCCTGGAGATGCCTTACCGTCCCCGTATCGTCGGGGCGGGTGAACCCGGCGAGCATCCCCACGAATACCGTTTGGGCGGGGTGACCTGTCTTGCGGGCGACGAGATCGGGACGTATTCGTTTCCCGAGCCGTTGGCTGTCGGTGCTCGGCTCGTGTTCGAGGACATGGCCATCTACAGCATCGTCAAGACGACGATGTTCAACGGCGTGCGACATCCGGACATCGTGCTGCAGTTCGGCGATGGCACGCAAAAGCGCGTCCGAGAGTTCTCGTACGAAGACTTCCGCGATCGCCTCTCCTGATCCCAGAACTCGGCTTGGTCGTGTCGAGCTCTGGGATGAAGCGGCTGCGTTAAACGAGACGCCCCGGCGTCACTGCCCGCCGGCGGGTTGCTCCAAGGCGGCGGTGCCGGGTGCCTCAGGGCGCTCGGGGTAACGCATCTTCTGATGGGACTCCAGGCGGATGATGCCGAGAGCTGCGAACAGCCTGATGGCGTAGTATGTCGGATCGACTTCGAACCAGCGGGCGGCGAACTTCGGTGCCATGCCGTACTTGTGGTGATTGTTCTGGAACAGCTCGCCTAGCGTGATGAAGTCGATGGGCAGCATGTTCTTCGAGTCATCGCCGTTTTCGAAATTAGAGTAGCCGTAGCGATGGCCGCACCAGTTGACGATCGCGCCGTGGATCGGACCCATCACGAAGTGCGCAGGCAACAGAGCCCACATCCAGAGCTCGGTGGCGAAGGCGTAGTAGAACGCGACATAGCCACCCATCCACACGAAGCGCATCAACCAGTTCTGTCCCAGGCGATCGAGGGCGGGCCATTCGGGCACGCCGCCGTCGAAGCGAGGTTCGGGGTCGACCTTGTGGTAGGCGTAGTTGTCGTACTCACGCTTCGTGTCCCACATCATCGACAACACGTTGCCGTAGTTGCGAGGTGAGTGAGGGTCCTTCTCCGTGTCGCTGTAGGCGTGATGCATGCGGTGCAGTACGGCGTAACCGCGAGGCACCAGGTAGCTCGAACCTTGAGAGACGTAGGTCAGCAACTGGAAGAAGCGCTCCCACCCCTTCGACATCGAGAACATGCGGTGGGCGCTGTAGCGGTGCAGGAAGAACGTCTGGCAGAAGACGGATAGCTGCCAGTGGGCCACAAAGAAGAGAACGATTGCCAAGTTGGATCTCCGGGAAAAGGGCCCGTCAGGGCGTGGGCCATCCTAGGCTGCCCGCGTGAGAGGGCGTAGAATGGTTGCGTCATTTCCAGCGACCGCCGCGTCAGGATTTGGTCATGCTCGCGTTCCCGCGTGTACCAGGTCGCCTACATAGGCCTACCCAGGGCTCCCGGAGTTTCAATAAGCGTGTAAACGCCGGCTGGTACTGGGGAAAATGGGAGGAACCCGGCCCCAGGTGGTTCGACCAGCGGCTCGCGGCGTGCGAACGGAAGTTCGCGCTGTTGTGGCACGATTGCGTCAGGTGCGTGTTTGCGTCTAGCGTGGCGGGGGACCGGAACAGCCGATGAGGATTCTTCCATGAAACGACTGACCGACTACGTCGTGTTCAACGACGAGAAGCTAGCGCGCAAGTATGCGGACGCACAGATACCGATGTCCGTGCTCTACGAAGCGTACTTCGATGGGGACATCGATATCGAGGGAGACATCCAGGATCTTCTGCGGGATCGCCAGCAGTTCGTGAAGTACACGATCACTCGCCAGCACCTGCAGTGGGCCGTCAAGAACTACGTCCCGGACATGGCAGCGCACACGCGCAACCAAGACGAGCGCATGGTGCGGGAGGTCTATGACCGGGGCAACGACTTCTTCGAGTGGTTCCTGGGTGACTCGATGGTCTACACCTCGGGGTTGTTTCAGGGCCGCCAAGACACTTTGGCCGACGCTCACGAGAACCTGCGACGCCAGGTGGCGGACAAGCTACAACTGCAGAGCGGCGAGCGACTGCTCGACATCGGCTGCGGCTGGGGCACCCTGGTTGCCGACTTCGCCAAGCAGTACGGGGTCGACGCCACGGGCATCACGTTGGCGGACAACCAACTCGAGTACGGCTCTCGTCGCATCGCGTCGTTGGGCGTGCAAGAAAGCGCGCGGGTCGAGCGCAAGGACTATCGCGACATCTCGGGCGAGAAGCAGAAGTACGACAAGATCGTCTGCATGGAGATGATCGAACACGTCGGCTTGAAGAACCTCAACGCCTTCTGTGAGAAAGTTGGCGAACTGCTGGAGGATGACGGTCTCTTCCTCCTGCAGTGGACGGGTTTGCGTCGCGGCTTGCGTCCGGAAGATCTGATCTGGGGGCTGTTCGTGGGCAAGTACATTTTCCCCGGGGCAGATGCTGCCGTGCCTCCCTCCACGATGCTCAAGGCGCTCGAGAAGGCCGGCTTCGAGGTGCACAGCCTCGAGAACATCAGCGGTCACTACTCGACCACCTTGACGGCTTGGCGCAAGAACTGGCTGGCGAATCGCGGCGCGATCTTGGCGGCCTACGGCGAACGCTGGTTCCGGATTTGGAATTTCTTCTTGGCTTGGTCGGCGCTGGTTTCGGAGCAAGGCAACGCCTCCTGCTACCAAGCGGTGCTCAACAAGAACGTAGCCAGTTTCGATCGCCATCGCTGGGGTGTTGGTCCCGCGCCTGTACGGCAGCTTCGAGAGCAGGCGGCACCCGAGTCGTCTCCCCGCCGCACCAGCCAGAAGCCCAAAGCAGCACCCAAGGCGTCGACCAAGTAGTCAACTCTGCGCTCTGCCTGCTTCGGCTGAACTCGACGCGTCTGCTAGAGCGCGGAAATGCGGACGACAACACGGAAACGACCAGCGCAATTTCACGCTGGTCGTTTTCGCTTCTGATTGGTTGGGCTCAGGCGGCGCGCACTTTTATCTGGCGTGGCTTGACGGCTTCCAGCTTGGGTAGCGTCAGCGACAGCACGCCGTTTTGCAGCGAGGCGCTCACCTTTTCCAGATCGATGCTCTTGGGCAATGAAAAGGCGCGCTTGAAGCGGGTCGCTTCTGGTTGTCCCGGATATCGTTCGGCGGTTACCGTCAGCGTGTCTTGCTCGACGGCCACGTTGACGTTCTCTTTGGTCACGCCTGGCACGTCCAAGACGATTTGGAAGTCGTGCTCGCCTTCGTAGATGTCCGCGGTCGGCCGCACCTCCATGGCTGGAGTCGCGGTTTGCTGTTCGTGTTTCTGAATGCTCTCACTCATGGTCGCAAACTCCTCTTTGGGTCAGTGAACTCGTACAGGGATTTGACGTGGCTTGACTTCGGGTCGCTTTGGCAGCGTCAAAGTGAGCACACCATCTTTCATCGATGCCGCGATGTTGCCGTCATCGACGTCCTCCGGTAGCCGCAGGCTGCGTGAGAATTTCACGGGGCTTCGTTCCCGTCGCGTTGCGCGGTAGCCTTCGGGGACGCTCACGCTGCGTTCACCACTGATGGTGAGCACACCGTTGTGCACGTCCACCTTGATGTTCTCCTGCGTTGCGCCCGGGAGCTCAGTGGTTACCTGGTAGCCTTCTTCAGTCGAGACCGAATGAATGCGAGGAAAGCGGTCGTGGGCGTCGTGCTGCCACATCGAGTCGAGCTCTCCGAAAAGGCGCTCGAAGTCTTGGAAGAAACGAGGAACTCTCGGAAATCCGGTGAGTCCTCCGTCGAATCGGGTCAATAGATTACTCATGGCGTAGTCCTCCGTTCGCATTGGGGTGCGTTTGCCTGGTGCACACACGACGACCGTCGTCGTGGTGGTTTCGATCGAGGCGAGGTCAAGGGATCCTCGCGACACGGACAAACTGCGTCGAGTCCAGACCATGTCAACCCGACCCCGGTGCACTTTTTTCGGGGCTCGTTTCAAAGGCGAAAAGCGCCGCGGCAGGTCGAGCTTCGGCCGTCACTCGGGCCAGGCTGGGAATTGCGGCGCCGAATCGTGGCCCGCTCAGGTGAGCGATTTCGCGGGCTGCGGCTCTGCTGGCCGTGCCGTCGCTGGAGGGTGTCAGCGCCCGCAGCCGCGCAGCGGCCCCCGCCAGCCCTCGAACGGCGACTTTCAACAGGGCAAAGTTCAGCTATTTCAAATACTTGAAGCCTGAATGTTCGCGCCGCGGCTGCCCGAGGAGCGCGCTCGTGCACGATGGCTGTCTGGTCTCGGCGTGACGGTGGGGTGTTCCACGGCGAGCTCTTCGACATAGTATCGAGGTTCGACATAGTATTCGGCGCATTCAAGGAGCCCATGAAGAAGTCGAGTCCTGCCAACATCGTTCAAACCAGTCTGCTCGGGGTCATCGCGCTGCTCTCCGTACTCGTCGTCATCCAGCTCAACGCGTTCGAGAAGCGTCTCGTTGCCCAGCAGCAGCAGATACGGGCCCTGGGAGAATCCACCGAGCGGGTCGCTTCTCAGCTCAAGACCCTGAAAGCGAGTGGAGTCCCGTCTCGAGCTGGCGGCGACGGGGCCCAGGACTGCCCAATCGACGAGGTCCTGCATCCGGACGTGCCGAACTTCCTCGCACCCAAGGGGCTGCACTGGCCGTCCGAAGGGGCCAATCTCGACGGCAAGTTGGTGCGTGGTTGGCCGTCGGGGGATCCGAAGAGCCTCAACCCGCTGACGCAAAACTCGGCAGAGGTATCGGCGCTGGTGCAAAACCTCGTCGACAGTGCCGTTGCGCGGCGCAATCGCTGGACGGATCCGGATCAGTGGTACGGTGATCTGGCGTGTCGGGTGGAGGTTAC
Organism: Polyangiaceae bacterium; assembly: GCA_050301735.1. Lineage (GTDB taxonomy): Bacteria > Myxococcota_A > Polyangia > Polyangiales > Polyangiaceae > SZUA-265. The sequence continues at coordinate 19,107 of JBNKZR010000015.1, forward strand.
CGACGACTACAAGACGTACACGATCTATCTGCGCAAGGGCGCGAAATGGCAGCAGCCGGGCGTGCTCGACTTGACTGACAAACGTTACCAATGGCTCGCCGGAGACCACGAAGTCACCGCCCACGACTTCGTCTTCACTCTGGACATGATGTTGAATCCCCAGGTCGAAAACGGGGCGCTCAAAAACTACTACAAGGACCTCGAGAGCTGGAAGGCACTGAGTGACCACGTGCTCGAGGTGCGCTGGAAGAAGAAGCTCTACAGCAGCGTCACTGCGACGCTCTCATTGGGGCCGCTGCCCGAGTTCTTGTTCGCCTTCGACGAGAGCGGCAAGCGGATCCCGAAAGAGACCGTTGGGATGCGCTTCAACCAGCATTGGTTTGCCCACAAGGGGTACGTTGGGAGCGGGCCGTACCGCATGGTCGAGTACACACCTGGCTCACGCATCGTGTTGCTGAGGAACGAGGACTTCCACGGCGAGAAGCCCGCCATCAAGGAACTCGTCTACCCGATCTACACGGACCCGGACCAGACGCTACTGCGCCTCAAGGCCGATGAGCTGACTCTGGGGCTGCTGCGCCCCAACCAATACCGGCAGGAGGTTCTGAGCTGGAACGACAAGCCCAAAGCAGAATGGCCCAAGAATAGTCCATTCTTGAACGGCAAGATATTCTGCAAGGAATACGAGCGACCGGCGTACAGCTATCTTGGCTGGAACACGGACAATGCCTTGTTTACCGACGCACGGGTTCGGACTGCGATGACACTAGCCCTCAATCGGCAGGAGATCATCGACAAGGTGTTCGTTGGTTTGGGCAAGGTCACCAACGGTCCCTTCTTACCGGAGACCGGTGGCTTGGATCCGAGCGTCGAGGTGTTGCCCTTCGACTTGGTGCGCGCTGGCAAGTTGTTGGACGAGGCGGGCTGGAAGGACACCGACGGTGATGGGCTGCGTGACAAGATGATCGAAGGCAAGAAGAAGCCGTTCGAGTTCACGCTGCTGATCTACGCGAATGCCCCCGAGTACACGGCGATGGCGAACATCTTCAAGGAAGACCTGCTCAAGGTGGGGGTCAAGTTGGACATCAGCGCTGCGGAGTGGAGCCTGATGCAGAAAAGGATGGAGGAGAAGCGCTTCGAAGCTTTCACCGGAGCCTGGGCGCTGAACTGGGAGACGGATCCTTTCCAGATCTGGCACTCATCCCAAGCGGACATCCCCAAAGGTTCGAACATGGTTGGTTTCCGCAATCCGCAGGCGGACGAGCTCATCGAGCGTCTACGAGAGACGTTCGACCCGGAAGAGCGGAAGAAGATGCTGCGTGAAATTCACAAGCTGATCCACGCGGCACAGCCTTGCAGCTTCCTGATGATCCGTAAGGGCGTCATCTGCTACCAGAACACCGTCGAGCATGCGATTCTTGCGAAGGCGCGGCCCGTGGTAGACACCATACCCTGGTCGGTGAAGTCGACCAACTGACAGCATCATGACGGCCTACATCATCCGTCGGCTGCTGATCATGATTCCGACTTTCTTCGGGATCTCTCTGATCATTTTCGTCGTGCTCAATTTGGCGCCTGGCACGCCCGGCGCCCAGCAACAGGCGGACCAAGCCGCGCGGCTCGAAGAGCAAGGCACACAGGAGTCCTACCGAATCTTTCGGGAGCAGTTCGGGCTCGACAAGCCGACGCTGTTCAACACACGTTTCAACCTGGACTCGGCGGACATTCGTTCCCGCCTCGAGATCATCGCGGGATTCAGCGGAGGGGTTGCGGAGCGAGTGAGCGCCCAGGAGGACTTGGAGAGCTACGGTCGATACGCCGTGCCGCAGTTGATGAAGATTGCTACCGAAGCTCCGGAGGGACTGTCACCCAAGGAGCTCGAGGTTCGCGACCTTGCAGTCTATTTTCTGAAGCTGACCGCCAGACGTCCGCTGGTCGATGCGTTCAACCCGAATCCGAGCGACGCTCTGCGCGAGCTCAACCAGGAGATAGAGAAAGAAAACGCCCGCATGCGAGAATGGAGCTACGGGCTCGATACGGCACCCGAAGAGAAGACTCGGGTGATCGCGCAGTGGGAAACCTGGTACGAGCAAGAACGCCAACGCTTCGAATACAGCTCTGTCGACAAGGTGAGAATATTCCTCTTCGATACGCGATTTGCCCGCTACTGGACGAACCTGGCCAAGCTCGACTTCGGCGTGTCGCTGGTTACTCGTGAGCCGGTGATGAGAACGCTCATCAGTAAGTTGAAGTACTCGCTTTCACTGTCCATCGGCTCGTTGATCCTGGCTTACCTCATCGCGATTCCGCTCGGCATTTTCTCTGCCGTGCGACGAGACACGAACACGGATCGCGCGCTGACTGTCGCGCTCTTCATGCTGTACTCGCTGCCCACGTTTTTCGTCGCCACGTTGCTGCTGTATTTCTTCTCCGAGGGTTCCAGCTTCGATGCGCTGCGTTTGTTCCCGACCGGGGGCTGGGCATCCGTCGAGGCAGAGCAGATGACGCTTCTACAACAAGTTGGCGACATCGCGTGGCACCTCACGTTGCCGCTGTTCTGCATGACCTATGGCTCACTCGCTGCCATCAGCCGATACATGCGCACGGGGCTGCTTGAAGTGATCGGATCGGACTACATCCGTACAGCGCACGCGAAAGGGCTTCCGGAACGTGTGGTCATCGGCAAGCACGCGCTGCGCAACGGCCTGTTGCCGATCCTGACGTTGTTGGCGGGACTGTTGCCGGCAGTTCTGGGGGGCTCGGTGATCATCGAGTACATCTTCGGCATTCCCGGCATGGGTCTGTGGATTGTGGAATCGATCTATCAACGCGACTACAACGTGATCATGGCCGTGCAGCTGCTTTCCACCGTGCTCGTGCTGTTCGGCATTCTGCTCACGGACTTGAGCTACGCGCTCGCTGACCCGAGGATCCGCTACTCATGAGCAACGCTGAGAGCTCGCCCCAGATCGAACCCGCCGGTGGGAGCCCGCTACCCGAGCAGGACATCGACAATTCTTACGGCAGGATGGTGTGGGTCGAGTTTCGTCGCAACAAGATCGCGCTGTTCGGGCTTTGGTGCATCGGCGTGATGGTGGTCTTGGCCGTGGGCGCTCCGCTGTTCGCAAACAATCAGCCACTGGTTTGGAAGGCGGATGGCGAGCTCGAGTTCCCTCTGCTGCGGGGCTTGTTCAATCGTCTGCTGTTCGAAAACAGCGTCGATATTCTGTTCAATCTGCTGTTGGTGTTGGCTCCGGTTTACGCGCTCGTGGCCTTCGTCGTGCGACGGCGCTTGGGGCGAGCGGGCTTTCGGCAACGCCGTGGGCGTTTGCTCGGCATCGTCGCCTCCGTGCACTTGCTGCTCGTTTTCGCAACGGCGCCGGAGACAGTGTTCGGGGCGAGCAATGTGCTCCACTACAAGGCTCCGGTGATCAACTACGCGACCTTGCTCGAACAGCGCGAGGCGCAGGGCTTGGAGACGACGGCGGTTTTTCCGATCTTGCGTTTTAACTACCGCGACACGGATCCTGCAAAGAGCGTCGCGCCGCCGAGTACGACGCATTGGCTAGGGACCGACGCGGAAGGGCGCGACGTGTTCACTCGTATGTTGTACGGGACGAGGATCTCGCTGACCATCGGCGTGGTTGCGGTGGGGATCTACGTCAGCATCGGCGTCGCTTTGGGCGCCACAGCGGGCTACTTCGGCGGCTGGGTGGACATGGTGATCAGTCGATTGATCGAGGTGATGATCTGCTTTCCGAGCTTCTTCTTGATTCTGAGCATTGCCGCACTCATCGAGCAGCGCTCGATCTTCCACGTGATGGTGATCATCGGTGTCACCCGCTGGACGGGGGTGGCGCGACTGATTCGGGCAGAGTTCCTCAAACACAAGGGCCTCGAGTACGCCCAGGCTGCACTCGCTCTCGGTATCTCGCGCGTGAGGATCATCACGCGGCACATCATGCCGAACGCGATTGCTCCGGTCTTGGTCAGCGCGACCTTCGGTGTCGCCTCTGCCATCTTGGTCGAGTCGAGCCTGGCGTTTCTCGGCATCGGCGATCTCACCGTGCCGAGTTGGGGTGAAACCCTCAATGCTGGCCGTACCCAGCAGAAGCTCTGGCTCGTGCTGGCTCCGGGTGCCGCCATCTTCTTCGTAGTGAGCGTCTTCAACCTCGTGGGCGAGGGTTTGCGCGACGCCCTCGATCCGAAGCTGAAGCTATGACCGAATCGCCCCTGCTTGAGATCCGCGACCTGCATGTCGAGTTCGCCACCAGTGCGGGCGTCGTGCGGGCCGTCGATGGCGTGAGTTACGACATCCCACGGGGCAGGACCCTCGCCGTCGTCGGTGAATCGGGTTGCGGTAAGAGCGTAACGGCGATGTCCATCCTGCGACTGATCGAGCGTCAGCGGGGCGAGATCACCTCGGGGCGAATCGATTTCGACGGGCAGAGCCTGCTGGAGTTGAGCGAAGAACAGATGCGACGCGTTCGCGGCAACGACATCGCCATGATCTTCCAGGAGCCGATGACCAGCCTCAACCCGGTCTACACCGTCGGCACGCAGATCGGTGAGGCTGTGCAATTGCACCGTGGATTGGATGCCGCAGCGACGGAACGGGAGGTGCTGCGGCTGTTGCGTTTGGTGGGCATTCCGTCGCCCGAGCAGCGCTATCACGAGTACCCGCACCAGCTCTCCGGCGGCATGCGCCAGCGCGTGATGATCGCGATGGCACTTTCCTGTCGCCCGAAGCTACTCATCGCGGACGAGCCGACGACCGCGCTCGACGTGACCATTCAAGCTCAGATCTTGCAGTTGATGCAGGACTTGCAGGCCCGGTTGGGAATGTCGATTTTGCTCATCACCCACGATCTCGGGGTGGTGGCGAACATGGCTCATGAGGTGGTGGTGATGTATGCAGGGCGCATCGTCGAGCACGCCTCGGTCGACGACCTCTACGCGCACCCACAGCATCCGTACACGGCGGGCCTGTTGGCGTCGTTGCCGGATGCCTCCGTCGGTTTCTCGCGTCTGCAGACCATCGAGGGGACGGTGCCCGACGCGCTGTCGTTTCCGAGTGGGTGCCGTTTTCACCCGCGTTGTCGGTTGCGGTTGGAGCGTTGTGCCGATGAACAACCCGAGTTGCGCTCCCATGCCGACCGGCAGCACCAAAGCGCGTGCCACTACACGGACGAGCATCCCGACGTCGATCTGTCCGCACTGATCCGCAGGCAGCCCGAGAAGGAGGCCTCGTGACGAGCGCGTCGCTGGATCCCGAGCGCCCGCGAGGCGCCCTCTCCACCGACGTGCGGCTCGCGCAGCAAGGCTCCGGGCCCTTGCTGCGTGCCGACAATCTCACGAAGCATTTTCCGGTAACCCGCGGCGTGATGCATCGAGTTGTCGGGCAGGTGCGAGCCGTCGACGGGGTCAGTTTCGACATCGCTGCTGGCGAAACTTTGGGATTGGTCGGCGAATCCGGTTGCGGAAAGTCGACGGTGGGCCGCTTACTGTTGCAGTTGCTCGAGCCCACGGGTGGCAGCTTGGAGATCTTGGGGCGGGACGTGACGCACCTCAACCGCGAGGATCTCAAGAAGCTCCGTCGGGACGTACAGATCATCTTTCAGGACCCGTACAGTTCGCTCAATCCACGCATGCGCGTTTTCGACATCGTGGGTGAGGCGCTGCGCGTTCACGGGATCGTCAAAGGCGACGAGCTGAAGCAGCGCGTCGAATCGCTGCTCAGCAAGGTGGGCGTGTCCCCGAGTTGGGTCAACCGCTTCCCTCACGAGTTTTCCGGTGGTCAGCGGCAACGTATCGGCGTGGCTCGTGCCATTGCCATGCAACCGAAGCTCGTCGTGTGTGACGAGGCGGTTTCCGCGCTTGACGTTTCGATCCAGGCGCAGGTGCTCAATCTGCTCATGGACCTGCGCGAAGAGCTCGGCTTGGCCTACCTGTTCATCTCGCACGACTTGTCTGTCGTGCGCCACATCTCGCATCGTGTTGCCGTGATGTACCTGGGACAGATCGTCGAACTCGCCCCGGTCGACGAATTGTTTTCGAATCCTCGCCATCCGTACACGCGGGCGTTGCTCTCCGCTGTTCCGGTGCCGAATCCGAGAGCGAAGCGACGGCGCTTGGTGCTGCAAGGGGACGTGCCGACGCCGTTGAACCCGCCCAAGGGTTGCCGTTTCCACACCCGGTGTCCTCTGGTAATGGATCGTTGCCGGCGGGAAGAACCTGACGCGGTGACCCTGTCGGAAGGACATTACGCTAAGTGCTTTCTCGCTGAGGACGAAGAAGCGTTGGCGAAAGAAGCCGCGGCTGCGGCGCGCCTGCTCGAGCGCGAGAGGGAGAATGTTCTCGAGTCGGAATTTGTGGCGGAAGCAGATGCGGCAGCTTTCGCCAGCGCGGACTACCAAGTGCGAGAGCCCGCGACTGGAGACACAGGGGCTGAGCGACGCGCCACGGGAGAGGCCGAGTGGCCAACGACGGAGCTGTCGACGTCGGGGCGAGCCAAAGGCGGCAGCGACGCGCGCGTAGAGAGCAGATCGTCATCGAGCGAGGACGCTGAGCGTGACGACAACGAGCGTCGCGTCGAGCAGGCTGCTCAGCTCGCCGAGGACGAGCGGCAAGAGGCCGACTACGTCACGTCCGCGGTATCGCGACGCGCCGGGCGGTCGCGCCTGGCGAACCAGCAGGGCGCGGCGCTGTGTATGTTGGGTGCCGTGTTGGTGCTCGCCGATGCTTGGATTGTCGGTGCGTGTGTTGGCATGGTCGGCTACTTGCTCGTGCCCGTCGGCAAGTGGACGACGCGGCACCTGGAGTACCAGACACCCTCGGGGCGAACGCACGAAGTTCAGCGGCGCTCGTTCGTTCTGTTCTGGGCGACGTGGGCCGCGATGGTGGCCCTGTCCTTGCCGCTGACGCGAAAGCGCACCGAATGGCGTGCAGCGACGGAGCTCCAGGCCCTTCAAAGTCAACTCGAAAGCTGGCGGACAACCAGCGGCGACTACCCGAAGTCCTTGAGCCAACTCGGCTGGCGCCTGTTCGAGGTCTTTCCGGGGGGAGAGGCGATCGACCCTTGGGGCAAGCCGTACCGCTATCGTCTCCGAGATCCCCAGCAGCAGAGCAGGGTTTCTTTGCCGCTACGGCCCTATTGGCTCGGTAGTCTGGGGCCGGACAAGGCACTCGGCAGCGACGACGACATCGGTAACCTTCCACCAGCCGAAGCGCCGGAGGCAGCGGGCGTGGGCTCTCCCTGAATCTGCAGCGCGACTGTGACCATGTATCGCACTCTGGGAGCCATCGTCATCGTCTTCATCAGCGCGCTCGCGCTGGTGGGATTGACGTTTTCGCGCTCCCGCGAGGTCGCGGCGGACTTCAGTTTCGTCAACGGGGCAGAGCCGAAGACCCTCGACCCAGGGCTACTAACCGGGGCGCCTGGAGGGCGCGTCGTCACCGCCGTGTTCGAAGGGCTCACTCGACGCGAGGCGCGCACTCTAGAGCCTGCGCCGGGCGTCGCCGAGCGCTGGGAGCTGTCCGACGACCGCACGACGTACACCTTCCACCTGCGTCACGATGCGGTGTGGACCGACGGCAAGCCGGTGACAGCCCACGACTTCGTCTATGCTTGGTTGCGGTTGCTCGACCCGAAGTTGGGCTCCGAGTACTCCTACATCCTCTATCCCGTTCGTCACGCGGAAGCTTTCCACACCTTCGAAGACTCCGTGAACGTCTTGAAGGAGGGGTTGGCGCTCCGCCTCGACCAGCTTCTCGCGCAATCCACGGAAGCCATTCCCGCACGCACCTGGCAACGACTGCTCGGCGAGGAGCGAGCCCACGGTGCCCTCAAGCAGGGCGAAGCGCCGATCATCGGTGCGCTGCTCGGGCGCAAGCAGGGCAGCGTCAGGCTGGACGAGCTGCGGGAATTTCGCGGCGCGATCGAGAAGGAGCGCGGACGGCTCGCCGAGCTGCACGCCGAAGCTCAGAAACATCTCGGCAAAGACGCTGGCGTATTCGCCAAAGACGACCACACCCTGATCGTCGAGCTGACGTCACCCACGCCCTACTTTCTGGAAATCACGTCCTTCTACTCTGCGATGCCCGTGCCGCGTTGGGTCATCGAAAAGCCCGGTAACGACAAGGACTGGTTCTTGCCCGGCAAGCTCGTCTCCAATGGGCCCTTCGAGCTCGACAGTTGGAAAGTCAACGAGCGCATCCGGTTGCGCAGGAGTCCGTCGTACTGGGGAAGGGAAGAGGTCAAATCGGAGGTGATCGACATTCTGCCCATCGAGCAGGCAACGACCGCGCTGAACATGTACTTGACCGGCGCTACGGATTGGCTCCCGAGCAACTACCCGATGGATCTCGTTGACCAGCTCAAGACCCGCAGCGATTTCTACAGCGGGCCGGGCATGGTCGTTTACTACTACCGTCTGAACACGGCGAAGAAGCCCTTCGACGACCCGCGCGTGCGCAAGGCGTTCAGCTTGGCCATCGACCGCCAAGTGATCGTCGACGACGTGCTCGGCCTCGGCCAGCTACCGGCGACTGGCTTCGTGCCACCCGGAATGCCCGGCTACGATGCGCCACGAGGCGGTATGGCGTTGGACGTGCCGCGCGCCAAGGCACTGTTGGCGGAAGCGGGCTATCCAGAGGGCAAGGGCTTTCCCGAAGTTGGCATCCTCTACAACACGATGGAGGCCCATCGGAAGATCGCCGACGTCGTCTCCGACATGCTCCGCAAGAATCTCGGGGTAGCGGTCACACCATACAACCAAGAATGGCAATCCTTCCAGGCCACGGTGAGGGACGGGGACTACACCATCGCACGGGCCGGCTGGATCGGTGACTACAATGACCCCAACACGTTCTTGGACATGTGGGTCACCAATGGCGGCAACAACCAGACGGGCTTCAGCTCCAACACCTACGATAGACTCATCGCGCGTGCTGCGAACCTGGCGCCGTTTCTCGAAAGTCCCGAGAACTTGCTGAGGCAACTGAAGGAACCGGAGCGCATTCGTCACTTGCTTCCTGCTGCGCGAGGCCCGATCGGTCAAGCGCGCGACGACGCCTGGAAGAAGATCCGTCTGCAGTTGCTGCGTGAGGCGGAGGCTATCTTGGTGCAGGACGAACTTCCAATCTTGCCGATCTACTTCTACGTGGTCAGCGGCTTGGTGCGTCCTGAGATGAGGGGGTTCTACTCCACCTTGCAGTTCGACGACGGTAGCACGGCGCCCAATCTGCAGGACGTTCACCCGCTGCGCGGTCTGTGGTTCGAACGCAGCGGGAGCGAGCAGGGAGCCGGACGATGAAGCGAAAGCACGTCTTGGGCGGGCTTGCCGCCGCTGCTGCCGTCGGTGGCCTAACCCTGGTGCTGAGTCTCGTCGAAACGCTGGCTCTGTGTGGCGGGCTCGTCATCGTCGGTTCTACGGCGTGGCTCAATGAGCGCTCCTCGCGTTGGTTGGGCCCGCTGCTCTTGGCTGCCCTGGTCTACGTTTCCGTCCGATTGACGACGTCTCCCCTGGGTGCCGGCGTGGTTTCCCTCGGCACGGCCGTCTTGGCTTACCGTTTTGCTCCCTCCGCCGTGTTGCGGCGCGTGGCGTTTCTAGTGCCCTCATTGGTGTTGTTGATCTTCACGACGACGTTGCTCATGTACAAGGCACCCGGCAACCCCTTCGCGCAAGAGCGCATCGCGACACCGCAAGTCGAAGCGGCTCTGCGCGCACAATACGGTGTGCCGGAAAGCGCCACGGAGTTCTTCGGCATCTACATGCGTCGCTTGGTAGTCGAAGGCACGTTGGGGCCATCCATCAAGGTGCAAGGGCGCAGCGTGGAGGAGCTTCTGGCGCCCGCGTTGCCCGTCAGCTTGTCGTTGGGGATCCTGGCGTTGGTCATCGCTTGCGGTTTGGGACTCATCCTGGGGATCCGGGCTGGGCTGAGACCAAACTCGGTGGCGGATTACGGCAGCATGGGATTGGCGATGGTGGGGATCTCGCTGCCGAACTTCGTCATCGGAGCAGCGCTGATGATCGTGTTTTCGTTGCGGTTGGGATGGCTACCCGTGGCAGGGTGGGGCGGATATGAACACCTGATCATGCCGGCTGTGACCTTGGCACTGCCCTACGCGGCCTACGTGGCGCGCTTGGCCCGCAGTGGTACTTTGGAAGTGATGCAGCAGGACTTCATCCGTACCGCGAGAGCCAAGGGCATGCCCGGTAGAGTGATCGTTCTCGTTCACGCGCTGAAGGGCGCGATCTTGCCCGTGGTGTCGTTTCTCGGGCCGGCGGCTGCGGGCATCATGACGGGCTCCTTCGTGGTCGAGACCCTGTTCAACGTTCCGGGCATGGGGCAGTGGTTCGTCAAGGGCGCGGTCAACCGCGACTACTCGCTGGTGCTGGGCACAGCGATCTTCTACACGACGCTGATCACGTGCTTCAATCTCGTGGTCGACATGGCCTACACCTGGCTCGATCCGCGCGTGAAGGACCAACTGTGAGCAGGGCCTCGAAGGAGCGACGATGAGCGGCACGAACGACGCTTCTTCAGGGCTACGTCAGACCGAGCCGTCCGGGCAAGGGGCGCGCGCCGTGCCGGCGGAAAAGGGGCGTAGCCTCGGGGCTGACGCGTGGCGTCGCTTGCGTCGCAATCGTCTGGCGATGGCCGGAGGAGTGCTGCTGCTCTTGATCCTCGTCGCCTGCTTCCTGCTACCGACGCTGCTGGGGTTGGATCCGCTGACGACGGAGCCCGCCATCCGTCATCGGCCACCCTCGCTGGCGCACCCCTTTGGTACCGATAACCTGGGGCGTAGCTACGTCGCGCGAGTGCTGGTGGGTGGGCAGACGTCGCTGCTGGTCGGAATCGTCGCGACCTTCGCTTCGGTCATCGTGGGGGTGCTGTACGGTGCGGTTGCCGGCTACTACGGGGGCCGGGTGGACGAAGTGATGATGCGACTCGTCGACTTCTTGTACGGTATCCCCTACATGTTTCTGGTCATCATCATCATGCTGATGTTCTCGGAGACAGCTCGGGGCGAAGCGCTGCCCGTCTTCTTGGCGTTGGGTTTGGTGCAGTGGTTGACCATGGCTCGCGTCGTGCGGGGCCAAGTGTTGAGTCTGAGAGGGCGGGAGTTCGTGCTCGCGGCACGGCTGTTCGCGGCGAGCGATCTGAGAGTCATCGTGCTGCACATCGTGCCGAACATCATGGGTGTGGTCATCGTGTATGCGACGTTGACGGTGCCGGCGGTGATCATCTTGGAGTCGTTCCTGTCATTCTTGGGGTTGGGGGTCAAACTCTCTTGGGGTCAGCTCGTGTCCGAGGCGGTTGGCGTCGTCAATCCCATCGAATCTTACTGGTGGTTGCTCCTGTTCCCGAGTCTGCTCTTGGCCACCACTCTGTTCAGTCTGAACTTCTTGGGGGATGGCTTGCGAGACGCCATGGACCCGAAGTCGAGGACGCTATGAGTCGAGGCGCGCTGTGAACGACGTGCACGCATCTACCGACGGCGGGGCCCAGTCCGACGGCAGGAGCGACCCCGGCGACGGTGTGCCGCTGCTGGAGGTCGAGGGCTTGCGGACCGAGTTCTATTCCGATGACGGCATCGTGCGGGCCGTCGATGGGGTGAGCTTTCGACTGGAAGCGGGCAAAGTGCTCGGCTTGGTGGGGGAGTCGGGTTGCGGCAAAAGCGCGACCTGTCTGAGCGTGATGGGTCTCTTGCCGTCACCCGGGGGGCGCATCGCGGGCGGTAGCGTCAAGTTGCGCGGCCGGGAGTTGACGCACCTCCGTGAGGCGGAGCTATCGAAGATCCGCGGCCGCAAGATCGCGATGATCTTCCAAGACCCGATGACGTGCCTCAACCCCTACATGACCGTCGCAGCCCAGCTGACGGAAGTGCCCGTCTTGCACCTGGGCCTCAGTCAGGCAGCCGCGCGCAAGCGCGCCATCGAGCTGCTCGACGACGTCGGCATTCCCGATGCTGCTCGGCGTATCGACAGCTATCCCCACGAGCTGTCGGGGGGGATGCGTCAGCGTGTGATGATCGCGATGGCTTTGCTCTGCGACCCAGATATCCTGATTGCGGACGAACCCACGACGGCGCTCGACGTTACGATTCAAGCGCAGATCCTCGAGCTCTTATCCGAGCTCAGAGCCAAACGCGGCCTGTCGATTATCCTGATCACTCACGATTTGGGCGTGGTGTCGGGCCATTGCGACGAAGTGGCCGTGATGTACGCCGGCCGCATCGTCGAGCAAGCTCCGACGCGTCAGTTGTTCGAGCGCCCCGCGCACCCGTACACTAGCGCTCTGCTGCGAAGTGTCCCGCGCATCGAACGACGTGCCCCAAAGGGGCTCCGCAGTATTCAAGGGTTGCCCCCGCGGCTCGACCGAGGGCCGTTCGCTGCTTGCACCTTCGCACCCCGTTGCCAGCAACGCCAAGAGCGCTGCACCCAAGAGGAGCCAGAGCTGCGCCTCGTCCGGCCCGGTCGTCTTTCGCGCTGTGTGCTTTCCCCGTCGGAGGTTCTGTGAGCGGGCCGTTGATCGAAGTCGAGCAGCTGCGGGTGCACTTTCCCGTGGTAGATGGCGTGGTCCGCGCCGTCGATGGCGTCGACCTCGCGTTGCACGCCGGCGAGACGCTCGCCCTCGTCGGAGAATCGGGCTGCGGTAAGAGCACCCTGGCGCGGGCCATCATGGGTTTGGTCCGGCCGCGTTCCGGAACGATGACGTTCAAAGGTGAACCTTTGTACACGCTCGATCACCCGAGTCGTCGGTCGCACTGCCGCAATCTGCAGATGATCTTTCAAGACCCCGACGCCAGTCTCAACCCGCGGTTGACGTTGGCCTCGTCGGTGGCTGAACCACTGCGGTTGCACGGCATCCCCTCAGGGCCGAAGTCCCCCAGTCGCGCGGAAGCCGACGCTCAGGTGTGCGAACTGTTCCGCCAGGTGGGGCTCGATCCGACGATGCGCAATCGATACCCTCACGAGCTTTCCGGGGGGCAACGTCAGCGCGTGTGTTTGGCGCGTGCGCTCGCACTGCGACCCGAGGTCGTCGTTTGCGATGAAGCGGTGTCGGCTCTCGACGTCTCGGTGCAGGCCCAGATTCTCAACTTGCTCGTCGATTTGCAGAAGAAGCTGGGGCTCGCGTATCTGTTCATCACTCACGATCTGAGCGTCGTGCGCCAGATCGCCGATCGCATCTGTGTCATGTACCTCGGACAGATCGTGGAAGAGGGCCCGGCAGAAATACTGATTGACGCACCCAAACATCCCTACACCCAGGCACTGCTGTCGGCCGTGCCATCTGTCGACCCGTCTCTCCGCAAGCCTCGGGCGGTGCTGCACGGTGACGTGCCGTCACCGCTGTCGCCGCCCAGCGGGTGTCGTTTCCACACCCGCTGTCCGCAGGCGATGGACCGCTGCGCGCGCGAAGCGCCCCCACGCATCCGCTTGAGGGGGGAAGCGTCGTCCGGGATGCCCGAAGAGTCGGCTCGTTTCAGCAGTTGCTGGCTCTTGGACGAGGCGTGAGCCGGGAGCAGTCCTGTCGCGTTGGACTGGGCGCAATGCTCGCGGCGGGCGCTCAGGCCTGGGTGACAGGCTGCACTGGCGTCGTCTGTGCGGGCTTGGAGTGCAACGATGCCAAGTAAGTGAGCACTTCTTCGATGTTGCACGTGCGACCGAGGTCTGGGCGGTAGTAGCGGCTGTGCAGGAGGTACGCGGCGTAGAACACGTCCTCCAGACGTCGCCGTCGCGAACGTCTCGCACACGACTGCCAATCGTCAGTGAGTCCCCAACCGGCGTAGAACGGCATGCCGAAACATCTGACCTGACGATTCCGCATCAAGGCCTCGAAGCCCAAGCTCGAGCAGACGGTGTACACACTGTGGCAGCGGTCGAAGACCGCATGCGGGTTTGCGCCTGGCGCGACGACTCGCACGCTTTTGTCATGGGCCAACTGATGGAGAAACGACTCTTCCCCTTCTGATGGGAAGTCGAGTTTCACGACCACGGTTGCGCCGGGGTTGTCGTCCAATGCGGCTTGCAGCATCTGCTCGAAGGCTTGCGCGGCAGAAGGGTTGCCGGTGAGCGCCCGATCTCGCGTCCGTTGATCGACGACGAGCACTGAGTGCTCTGGGAGGTCGAGGGGGTTGTCGCTCGCGTAGGCGAAACGAGAGAGCCTCGAGTCGACGAAGCGCGCCACGAGCTCCTCGCAGCGCTGTCGCTGGGTGTTGGAAAGCTCCCATTCGTCGTTGAGGGTGTCCTCGAGGCGGGTTGCCTGTGAAGCATCGAAGTATGGTGCCTTGTCGTCGATGAGAATCGACAGGCTGGGCAGAGGACTAGACTGGAACGCGGGAAGACCTACCAAACCGTCCTCCACCATCAACCGAGGGCGACGCAGTTCGTTGGCGTATTGCTCGATTGAACGCGCCATGTCCGGTGACTCTGAGTCGAAGCGGGCGAACACGTCGACTCGGGCTGCGTCATGGCGAGTAGCAGGAACGATGATGGCGCGAAAGCCCAGCATGTCCAACGTGTGCCTCTTGTTCGGGCTCGGTTCGCTCGACGCGCCGAGTGTGCCGCGGGCTTGTCCCGGTTGAGGGTCCGCGTCGAAGAGAAACGCATGGTCGCTGAAGTCGAGGGGCGGGCGGTGGGCAGCTGGGTCTAGCAGGGCCTGTCGCACTCGCGTGACAGCTTTCCCATCGAACCTCCCCACGCTCAAGGCCGCCGCGAACGCCGAACCCTTGTGGGAACCCACTCGCCGACTCGAGAAGTGTACCAGGTGGCTTGACCAACGAATGAAGCAGCGCTCATCGCTTCATTGCTGACCAAACGCGGTGAGGCAAACTCGCGAGTCACTGGCCGCAAGACCGTCAGTTGCCGCCGATGAAGAACTCGCCACCGACGCCGAAGCTAATGGTCGCGTAGTCGCCGTCCTTGGTGGAGATCGTGGCGTCGGGGATGACGTTGGGACAGTCGCTCGTGGTCGTGTACTTGACCTCGTTGACGCCGCCGAACTGAGCGGTGGCGTAGGGCGTCAGGTGCAGAAGTCGCCGCCGCAGAGGGATGTTCAGGCCAGCGCTCAGGCGCAAGGCCGAGCCCGTCGCTGTCACGTTCGCTTCGCAGGAGACACCCGCACTGCCGGTGCCGGCACCCACGGTGCTCATCGTCATTCGACGCACGATACCGAACCCGAATTCGCCGAATCCGCCGAATTGACCCCTCGGGGTACCACCTGCGACCGCGAAGCCCACGGTGCTGACCGTGGGCGCGCCGGGATCGGTCCTGCTGGCTGGCAGCATGGCACCCGTGGCGCTCATGGCGCCCTCGACCTCGAAGGTTCCGTCAGCGTCGTTGAGGCCCTGCACGCTGAAGAAGCCGAGCACGCTCCAACGGTCGAAGAAGTGGGCGCCGATACGCACCTCCGCATCCGCCCCGACTTTGGCGAGCCTCTTGAATCGCACTTCATCCTCGAGGCGGGGGTGGGCGACCTGGCCAGGCACGCTTCCCGTGGGCACGGCGAGTCCCAGGCGTGCGCCCAGCAAGAGAGCCACCGTGTGCAAGGGCGATTGACTGACTTGGGGTTTGGCTTCGACGTCTTCCGTCGCTGTGTCGTCGACGACGGGTTCGTCCGTGGCCGACACTTGCTTCGGCACTGGCTTCAAGTTGACGGCGACCTCCAAGAGGTCTCCCTCGTTGGCCTCAATCACCCGCTCGTCGGGTTCGAAGCCGTTGGCCTCCACGCGCAGGGTACGGCGGCCGGGGTTCAGTGGGCGTTTGATGCCGACTACGGCGACGGGAATGTCTTTGCCGTCCAGACTGAGCTTCAGATCCGTCGCGTCTGCGGGAACGACCCGAATCACCACCTGCGGGATGAGCGGCTCCAATTCGGAGAGCTCCTGCCTTCCGTCCGCCACGGCGTTGACGAAGGCTGGCGGTGCGTCGGAAGCGAGTTGCTGCTTGCTCAGAGTGCGGTACACCTCCGCGGCCTCGACCAGTGCTCCCAGGCGTCGCTGACAGCGAGCGATGTACACCAAGTGAACGGGCGCGTCGTAGAGCTGCTGAGCGCGCTTGAAGCGGTCGAGCGCCTCTGCGTACTTCTCTTCGCGGAAGAGCTGGATGCCTTCGGTGGCGGTGATGCGGGCCGTGGCCTTGTCGGCCGCGGAGGGCGAGGATTCTTGCGCGGACGCCGTTTGGGGAACAGCCAGCGTCGCACCGAGCGCAGTGAAGAAGCTCGCCGCAAGAACTGCTCGAGCGAGCCACCGTCTGGGCCGCTGCCTGTGGCTCCCGTCCGCTACACTTCCCATCTGCTTGATGGCGTACGCAGCAGTCTGAAAAAGGTCAAGCGATCCGCTGATCTCGGCTTCGCCCAGTGTGCTGACATGACGCGTCACAGGGCGCAGCAGCCTACAATCTCCCACTCTCTGCCGCGGCGTAGCGCCTCCGGCGGGCGAAATTGCCGCCCTTGGTCACCGATCTTCAACTCGCGCGTACTTTCCGATACAACCCCTGCAAGTTGGGGGTGGCGAACCCCTGATGAGCATTTTTACGAGGGAAATAGGATATCGACATGAAGTTCAAATTCGAGAAGAGCGTGGCGGTTGCCGCGGCAGCAGGTCTGATGGTCGCTTGTGGGGGCAGTACCCCGGAGGCAGAGACGCCCGATCCCGCTGCGGCGGCTGAAGAGTCGAGCGGAGCAGCCGAGGAAGCTCCCGACGACGCGATGGACGAGATGGATGAAGGCGACGAGATGGCAGATGAGGAAGGGGCTGCCGACTCTTCCGAAGCCAAGGACTGCTGCAAGGGCATGAACGAGTGCAAAGGCAAGGGCGGTTGCAAGACCGAAGCCAACGAGTGCAAAGGCATGAACGAGTGCAAGGGCAAGGGCGGCTGCAACGGTCACTGCCCCGGCGGCGAGTGATCGCATAGGCGGATTCGACGAATCCTCTACTGGCTGGGGCGTCTCGATTGACGTTCGGCTGGCGCCCCGCGCGGCCCCCTCTGGGGCCGCGCGCTCATTTTGTCGGCCGTTGCATCTGCGTTCGCCTCTGCGACTCGATGTTCAGCGGCCCGCTCGCCGCCCCCCGGCTCGGATGCGTTGCAGAGGCACGTTGCCGACGACGTTGCGAAGCTGCTGCAACGTTCCCGGTGTGAAGTCGCCTCGAGCGTCGATGCGTGCTTCGCGACGCTCCACGAAGACCCGCAGTCGACCGGTGCTCTTCGAGCGAGCAAGCACGTCACTGAGCTCGTCGAGCAGACTCTGAGGAATTCGCCCGCGCACGAAGCGCACCCGTCCGGCGTCGGCCTCCAGAATGAAGAGATCGGTGGCGCGCCGAATCGATACCGCCAGCGGTATCAGCAACACGACCAGGAGGATGACTGTAATCAAGAGCTCCATCGCAGCATCAGGAGCATAGTCGCAGTGCTCGGCTCGGTTGGGCGGAGTTCTGCGACGATACGACCCGCCGGACGCAGAATGCTCGTTTGGGGTTCTGGCCCGAAACAGCGAGCGGCGGTGCCCGGCCACCCGACGCAAGTCGTCCTGCGTATGCCGACATCGGCCGAGCGCGATAGAGTGGGCCGTGTTTGCGACCGTCGCGGTTCCGGTGCCTCTGGGCAGGCCGTTCAGCTATTCCGTCCCAGCGGAGCTTTCGGCGCGTGTCACCCCGGGGGTGAGGGTGCTGTGCGAGTTCGGGCGGCGCAAGGTGCTGGCAGTGGTGTTGTCGGTGTCCGACGAGCCGCCTGTCGACGTGCCCCTCGACAAGGTCAAGCCGCTGCTCGCCGTGTTGGACGACGAACCTGCACTGCCGCTGGAGCTGCTGCGGTTTCTCGAGGAGCTGGCGACCTATTACCTCGCGCCGGTGGGTGAGGTCTTGCGTTTGGCGCTACCTCAGGTCGAACGACAAGCTGTGGAACGTGCTGGTGCCCAGCAACTGTTCGAGGAGACCAAGGCGGCGGCGGTGGGCCGTATGGTGCAGGTTGCCGTCCGGGAGCCTGAGGCTGAGCTCGGTGATGCGAAACTCCGTGGCCAGGCCGCGCAGGTGTTCGAGCTGCTGGATGTGGCGAAGGAGCGGCCCCTCTCCGAGCTGGAAAAGGAGTTCGGAAATGCACGTGCTGCGGTCAAGCGACTCGAAGCGCTGGGGCTCGTACGCGTGGAGCGGCGCGCGCGCGAGGTGGACCCTTTCTTCGACCAAGCCGTGCCTCGCGATGAACCCAAGCCACTGAATGAACACCAGCAGGCCGCGGTGAGCGCGATCGTCGAAGCGCTGCAGGGCGGTGAGGCAGGGAGCTTCTTGCTGGATGGGGTGACCGGCTCCGGCAAGACGGAGGTCTACCTCCAAATCGTGGCCGAGTGCTTGAGTCTGGAAGGTGGTGTGATCGTGCTAGTTCCGGAGATCGCGCTCACGCCTCAGCTGGTGGCGCGGTTTCGTGCCCGCTTTGGCGACGAGATCGCCGTGCTGCACAGCGCGCTGTCGGATGGTGAGCGCACCCAGATGTGGCGCAGTCTCCGGCAGGGCAACGTTCGAATTGCGATTGGAGCCCGCTCGGCGCTGTTCGCTCCGGTCTCCGACTTGCGCCTGATCTGCGTCGACGAGGAGCACGACAATTCGTTCAAGCAAGAAGAAGGTGTGCGCTACCACGCGCGCGACATGGCCATGCTGCGCGCCCATCGCGCTGGTGCGCTTTGCGTTCTCGGGTCAGCAACGCCGTCGCTGGCGAGTGAGGCGCTGGTCGCCAAGCAGCGCATGCGGCGCTTGAGGTTGCCGAACCGAGCCGTCACCGGTGCGGCGCTACCCGAAGTGACGGTGGTCAACCTGCGCAACACCGGGCCCGGCCCGAGTGGGCATCGGTTGTTGAGTCTGCCGCTGCACCGCGAGTTGGAGGCCGTGCTGGACCAAGGCAAGCAGGCGATCCTCTTTCTCAATCGACGGGGGTTTGCGCCAAGCTTGATCTGCGAAGCCTGCGGCAGCGTGGTGCAGTGTCCGAACTGCAGTGTGGCGTTGACCCTGCATCGCAGTCACGGCGGGCGACTGCGATGCCACTACTGCGACTACTCATGTCCGAGCGTCGAGCGCTGTGAACAGTGCAGTGCTAGGCGTTTCTCCCAAGAGGGCGTCGGTACCGAGCGCATGGAGCACGTATTGGCGGAGACGTTCCCTGGTGCGCGCGTGGCGCGCCTCGATCGTGATGTGGCGGCGGGCCTGGCGAGCGAAAAGATATTGGACCGCATGCGTGCCGGCGAGATCGACATTCTCATCGGCACGCAGATGGTCACCAAGGGCCATGACCTGCCGAACGTGGCACTCGTGGGCGTGCTCAATGCCGATGCGGCTCTGTCTTTGCCAGACTATCAAGCGTCCGAGCGCACGTTCTCTCTCTTGGTGCAAGTGGCGGGTCGTGCCGGTCGCAGCGGTTCGTCGGGCAAAGTCGTGATCCAGACCCGCAACCCGGAGCATCCCTCGATTCGCTTTGCTCAGCGCCACGACAGTCGCGCCTTCATCGAACACGAACTCGACGAGCGCCAAGAGGCCCACTACCCGCCCTTCCACCGAATGATCATGGTACGTCTCGACGCTCTGAATGCGAACATCGCGGAGCGAGAGGCCGCACGTCTGGCCCAGCTTGCGCGTCAGGTGATCGGGGCCGAGGGCGACGTGTTGGGCCCCAGTCCGGCACCGATCGAGAAGGTGAAGAACCGGTATCGCTTCCGCTGCATCTTGAGATCGAAGGCTCGGGCACCACTGTACCGCGCCGCCCACGCGATCCGTGAGGCGAACGTCGAC
>JBNKZR010000016.1:0-38517 GCA_050301735.1 Polyangiaceae bacterium
CTTGGCGGCGGCTTATCAAGCGAGCATGGAGCGCTGGTCGCGAGCAGAGCTCTTCCAGTTCGGGCCCGCCGCCAGCGTGGCCAAGGACATGAACAACGGACAGGGCCTGAGGGACCTGATCTACTCGTGGCCAAACGTAAGTCGTTGCCGCGTCGAAGAGCAGTTGTTCGGGCGAGCCTACGTGGACGCCGGTTTCGACGATCTGATCCAGGTTCCCATCAACGCGCGCGGACTGTTCGCCGTCGAGTATCTCGCCTTCTACGGCGACGTGGACAACGACTGCGGGCGCTTTTCGATCACGAACGAAGGAGACGCCTGGGCTTCGACCGACCCGTCAGAGCTGGAGCGACTCAAGCTCGACTACCTGGCTGCGGTCGCCAACGACGTCGCAGAGACCGCGGACGAGCTGCAAAAGGCGTGGGATCCGAAGCACGGCGACTTCGAGAGCCAACTCGTCTCTGCCTCGGCGTACATGGACCAGCAACAGGCGCTCAACATCGTCGCTCACGGCCTAGTCTACGTCGACCTCGAAGTCCGCGACTACAAGGTTGGCGCTCCGGCGCAGTTGTACGAAGACGCTCCGCTGGAGCGCCCAGAGTCGTCGTTCGTCGGTGGTGCCACACAACTGGTGGCCGAGAACCTGGCGGGTTTCCGCGACCTGTTCCAGGGTTGCGGCGGAGAGGGACTCGGCTTCGACGACTGGCTCGTCGCGGCAGGCCACGAAGACCTGGCCCAAGACATCCTAAGTCACCTAGACGATGTCGATGAAGTGGTCGCGGGCTTTCCAGAACTGAACACAGCCTCGACCGAAGAACTCGTCGCCCTACACGCAGTTCTGAAGCAGCTGACGGATGCGTTGAAGAGTGAGCTCTTCGGTCAGGGCAGCCCGCTAGGACTGACCCTGCCAACGGGTGTCGAAGGGGATACTGACTGACGTTCGGAGCGCGCCATGGTCAACGACGATCGAAAGCTGAAGTCCAAGCTCTGGTTCGAGCGTGCTTTCCGCCCAGTGGACGGGGCGTGGCTGGGTGCGTTCAGGATCCTGTTCGGGCTGGTGATGTGCATCTCGATGCTGCGCTTCATCGCGTACGGCTGGGTGGAGCGCTTCTTCGTCGAGCCCTCGCTCCACTTCAAGTACTGGGGTTTCGAATGGGTGGAGCCGCTGAGCCCCACAGGCATGAGCGTCCTGTTCTATGCTCTCGCAGCGTTGGCGCTTTCCGTGGCAGCAGGGTTCTGCTTTCGGATCTGTGCCTGGCTGTTCGCACTCGGACTTTCGTACTTCCAGCTGATCGACGTATCCACCTATCTCAACCACTACTATCTCGCCTCTCTTCTGGCTTTCCTGCTCGCCGCCTCTCCCGCCAACCGCGTGTGGAGTATCGACAACCTGCTTTGGAAGCGGGGCAACTCACAGGTCCCCAGCTGGTGGCTGTACTTGCTTCGCTTCCAGGTCGGTACGGTCTACACCTTCGCCGGCCTGGCGAAACTGAACGGGGACTGGCTGCTTCACGCCCAGCCCTTGCGCATCTGGCTCGGCGCGAAAACGCATCTCCCCCTGCTCGGACCCTTATTCACCATAGACGGCGTGCCCTTGCTGATGAGCTGGGCGGGGTTTCTGTTCGATTCGACCATCGTGCTGTGGCTGTCGATGCGCCGTACGCGGCCTTGGGCCTATCTCGTCGTGCTGAGTTTCCACGTGATGACACGCGTGCTGTTCCCCATCGGCATGTTCCCGATCATCATGACGTTGGCTGCGCTCGTGTTTTTCGAGCCCGATTGGCCGCGCACACTGAGCCGCACACTGCGCAGCACTTGGCGGCGAGTGTCGCCGGAGAACGGCTCAGGGCTGGTACCGCGAGCTGTGAGCCCACCGAGCGTCCCTGAGATCGCCACCGCAACGGCAACTCAGCCCGTGCCCGTCATGACCTGGCGCAAAGCTGCAGTGCTGTGTGCCGCAGCATATTGCGTCGTTCAGGTAGCGCTCCCATTGCGCTTCATCGCCTACGGCGGCAACGTGATGTGGCACGAACAGGGGATGCGCTTCGCTTGGCGCGTGATGTTGCGCGCCAAGGGGGGAAGCGCGCGTTTCGTCGTCGAAGAGCCCAGTTCAGGGCGCAAGGTGCTCGTGGAGCCGCGACGCTACCTGACCGATATCCAGGAAGCAGAAATGGTGAGTCAGCCCGACTTGATCCTGCAGTTTGCGCACTACCTGGAACAGGACTACGAGCGCCAGGGCTGGAAGGACGTCGCCGTTCGCGTCGAGTCCCGTGTCTCGCTCAACGGGCGAAGAAGCACGGCGCTCATTGCCCCCGACATCGATCTGACCGCACGCAACGATAGCTTGTTGCCTCTGGCCTGGGTGACTGAAGCCCCAGCGGAGCCTCCTCATCATACGCGACCTGTACTGTGAACATTCGCCAGCTTCCCGCCTTCCGTTCGGGCTTCGAAACGCCCGCACCTCGCTCCTTTGCAGTTGTGGCTTTGCTGTCGTCGCTGCTGACCTCGGGGCAAGTCGTCGCTCAGCCGACACAGGACGCCCCAGCCCAAGAGGCCCCTCCGAAACCGCCGAGCGATGACAGGCGTTCACCTGACTCGCCCCCTGCCGCGGACGACCGCGAGAAAGCACCAGCGCCAGAGCAGCGACCAGCGGAGAGCCCCCAGCCAGCACCCGCGCCCACACGGCCGCCACAACCCGGAGACGCCCCCGCCAACGACGCATCGGCTCCGACGCCTCAACCGCAGCATCCCGGGCGAGCACCAGCGCCCCCCACTCCCAGCCCTCAGCCCGACGCTGGCCAACCCCCCGTCCCGCCAGCAGAAGAAGCGCCGTCCCCCGACGACGGGACCGCAGGAGCCCAGGAGCAACCGGGGTCCGAACCCAAGCAAGCTGCTTCGACGGAAAGCAGCTCTGACGAGAGCGCATCCGCACCAGCACCCATCGAGATCGAGATCGACGTCGGTGCGGGCCCAGAGTCCGCAACGGAGGCCCCCCCCGCAGGAGCGGGCGATGACGTGCCGACTCCCGACGCGGACGAGCCCATCGACGTGCTCGTCGCGGGCACGCGCAGCTCACGCATGGCCGGCGCTGCGCAAGTCATCGGCACCGAGCAGCTCGAACGCCTCGAGTACGACGACGCTCACGCTGTGCTGCGGCAGGTACCCGGCGTCTTCGTACGCGAGGAGGATGGCGCAGGTTTACGACCCAACATCGCCATGCGCGGGGTCAACCCCGATCGCAGCAAGAAGGTGACGCTGATGGAGGACGGGATCCTCTTCGGCCCGGCCCCCTACTCGGCCCCAGCCGCCTACTACTTCCCGATGATGACGCGCATCTCGCAGGTCAGGGTCATCAAAGGGGCCGGGTCGGTGGCATTTGGCCCGCAGACGGTCGGCGGTGCTATCGACATGATCAGCCGTCCCATCCCCACCTCCAAATCGGCAGCGCTGGACCTCGGCTACGGTCAGTACGGGTACCGCAAGGCACACCTGTTCGCGGGCACCAGCGACGAGCAAGTCGGCTTCTTGATCGAGGGGGTCCACGTCGGCAACGACGGCTTCAAACAGCTTCCCGACGACGCCAACACCGGCGCTGCTCGCAACGAGTGGCTCGTCAAAGGTTCGTACCTGGTCGATCCTACTGCGGAAACGACAAACGAACTGGCCATCAAGCTCGGCTACTCGACGGAAGCCTCCAACGAAACGTACCTCGGCTTGACGGACGAGGACTTCGAAGCGAACCCCAATCGACGCTACGCGGCAAGCGCGTTGGATCGAATGGACAACCATCGAAGCACGATCGCGCTCACCCACCGACTGGAAACCTTCGACGGCAAGTACCAGCTTCAAACGACGGCCTATCGCCACGACTTCTTCCGGATTTGGCGCAAGTTCAACCGCCTGGGTGGCGCTTCCGCGAGCGACGTTCTCGCGAACCCAGACGACCCGTCCAATGCGGCGCTTTACGGTGTGCTCTCGGGACAGACGAACACCTCGAGCGCCTTGGACGCCGTTTGGATTGGGCCCAACCAACGTGAGTTCGTGAGCCAGGGCCTCTTCTCTCGTCTACTGTGGAAACCCATCACGGGCAGCATCTCTCACAAGGTCGAATCGGGAGTGCGGCTGCACTACGACTCGATCGAGCGCGATCATTCCGAAGAGTCCTTCGCTCTTGCTGGCGGCAACCTGGTTCCAGCCGGAGCCGCGACCGAGACGACGACCCGCAACTTCGCCTCGACCTACGCGCTTGCGGTTCACCTAACCGACGCAGTCACCTATCGCTCACTGACCGTCACCCCAGGTGCACGCGTGGAACTCATTCGTTCTCGATTGGACGACTACCTCGCAGACGAAAGCAGCAAGCGCACGGTGGTCGCGCTGATGCCCGGGCTCGGCGTGTACTATGCGCTGCTCGAAGAATGGGGCGTGTTTGCGGGTGCCTATCGAGGGTTCAGTCCCCCACCACCGGGCAGCCCGGAGGCAATCGAGCCCGAGTACAGCATCAACTACGAAGTCGGCACTCGCTACTCGGACCACCCGACGAAGTTTGAGGCGCTCGGCTTCTTCAACGACTATTCCAACCTGACGGACGTATGCACGTTCTCCAATGGTTGCGCGAACCAGGACCTGGACCAACAATTCGACGCGGGGCGGGCACGGATTTACGGCCTCGAATCGACGGCAGCCTACGAGCTCGAGCTCGGCGCTTTCAAGTTCCCGCTCTCCGCTGCGTACACGCTGACGTTCGGTGAATTCGACAACTCCTTCGACTCCGCCGATCCCATCTACGGCGCGGTCGAGAAGGGCGATCAACTTCCCTACGTCGCACGACACCAACTCAACGCGCAGCTTGCTGCCGAATACGATCGCTATGGCGCCTACGTCGCAGGGAACTACGTGTCCGCGGTACGGGAACAAGCCGGCAGCGAACCGCTCAGCGACGTGCAGAGCACCGATCCGCTGAAGACGTTGGATGTCGGGGTATCCGCCCGTCTGCTGAAGTCTCTGAGATTGTACATCAATGCCCGCAACGTCCTCGACTACCAAGGCGTCGCCGCCCACCGTCCCTTCGGAGCACGCCCCAACGCTCCGCGTTGGATCCAGGGCGGGTTGAAGTTCGAGCTCTGAGCGGGTGCGGCTCAGCCCTACCCTCTCAACAGCCCCAAAACGATATCACGGTCGGAAAGCCGCAGCCGTCGGCCCGCGACTTCTTGCACCGTCTCGTGGCCCTTGCCGGCCACGATGACGCAATCGGCCGGGCCAGCTGCCGCCAAGGCCTCGCGGATCGCCGAGCGGCGCTCGAGCTGCCGATACACGGCTGCATGTTCACCTATGCCAACCTCGATCGCATCAGCGATCACCCCCGGATCCTCGGAACGAGGATTGTCGCTGGTAAGCCAGATGATGTCCGCACTTTGGGCCGCCGCACCCATCAGGTGCCGCTTGTCCTTGTCGCGCTCGCCACCCGCGCCGAAGACGATAATCACGCGTCCGCTGCAGATGGCCCGTGTACTCGCGAGCGTTCGCCTAAGAGCGTCTGGAGTATGAGCGTAGTCGAGCACCACCAACGGACTTCGCGCCAGAACCTCGAAACGGCCTGGTGGGGCGGGCAAGCGCGCCAACGCCGCCGTTGCCCGCGCGGGGTCGATGCCAGCAACGACGGCGGTGGCGAAAGCCGCGAGGGCATTTTCGGCAAAGACCTCGCCGACGGCCGTGGTCCTGAGCAGGTGGGCGGTGGGCATCCAACGATTGGGCTCCAACTCGAGCTGCGTACCATCCACGCCCACGCTGACTCTCGAAGCGCGCCACTCCGTATTGGCGGGCACCTCGCCGCGAGAAGCAAGCCCATAACGGACGATCGTCACGCCGGGCGGGATGACTTCGTTCAGAAGAGTGCTGGCGCTGTCAGCTGCGTTGAGCACAGCCGCGCCCCCCTTTGGCAGACTCATGAACAACTGCGCCTTGCTGGCCAGGTAGTGTTCCGGACTCACGTGGGCGTCCAGATGGTCGTGGCTCAAGTTCGTGAATGTACCGTAGCGCACGGGGTACTTGTGCAAGAAGCCCAGCGCGAGAACCTCGCTGGAGAGTTCTAACACGCAATTGCGCCCGCCCTCCGTGGAGAGTTCCTCAAGCGCACGCACCATTCCTTGCGCAGAAAGCTCGTAGGGCAGGCGCTCGGTCTGCGCGAAGAGACCAACGGTCGTGACCGCGGCAGTGGGGCCTGCCTCCGCCAACATCGCGTTGAGGAACAGAGCTGTGGAGGTCTTGCCGTTGGTGCCGGTCACCCCAAAGCCGCACAGCTGACGATACCAGGGCGGCACCAAGTCCGCCATGGACGCTCTAGAGACCTTCCAGACAGGAGTACACGCCGAAACAGAAGCTCTCAGCGCACGCGATCATCTCCGCGTGTCCCTCTGGCGTCAAACCGTTGACGTGGTCTCGACACTCGTCGATGTCTTGATCGGGGCAGTACCCTTGCATCGCTTCGCACGTTGCCAGCGAGTCCTCGTCCTCGCAGGCAGCCAGGGCGGCTTCGAGCTTACATGTGTAGGTGTTGGTTGCGTCCTCGAGTTCCTGTTCCGACTGGGCGAGCATGCATTCGCGGAACTGCTGCGCGACGCCCGGCTTCATCATCGTGGCCGCGCGGTCACACTGACCACTCTGAAAGCTGTCGAGACTGCTCATGCCCAGGCCCTCACAGCTGGGCACGGTACCTTCCCCTCCCAAGCACATGGACGGGCCGCCATCGGCCCACGCTCCTGCATCGGTTTCGGGCATCCCTCCATCGCCGGTCATGACCCCGCTATCCGTCGCGGGGACTGCAGCGTCCCCGCTCGGGGCGCTGGCATCCAAACCGGGTTGTTCACTGGAACCTGCGTCATCGGATTCGCCACTTCCACCGTCGGCAACGGGATCGTCGTCAGTCCCCTCGGTAGCGTCCGGGCCCGCATCAGCCCCTGTGCCGTCCACATCAGTCGCTTCAGTACCGCCGGCGGACGCGTCTTCGTCCGTGTCGTCGAAGTCCGTCTCGAAATCGTTGTCACTGACGTCAGGCTCTTCGTGAACGACGGTACACGAGCTCGCGGCAATGCTGCTGGCGAGTAACAGAAACTTGGTGCGATCGATAATCAACATTTGCCTCCCCGGATGAATTCGGGCTCGATCGTTAGTCCGAACTCGTACGCAGAGGCAAGCAATAGGCCGCACCGCGCACTTCGGGCCGGGCATGCTTTCGACCACGATGCAAACCGGCCCGATCCAGGGGCAGAGTCTCTGCGCTTGGGGGGGTGCCGAAAACCCCTTGCGCCCCCCCTGGAACAATCTGCACCCTCTGCTATCAGCGCCGCGGCTTGGGGTTCGCGAGCTCAAATGGGTGCTCTGCTGCATGATGCCTGTGAGAGCGAGCTCCGACATTTTTTGCTGCTCGTCCCGCCCCTCGCCCCATGCACGCACGTTTCGCTCTGGCATTGCCGCTCGCGCTGTCTGCCACCATTGCAGGCTGCAACGATCCGGAAAGGCCCGGTGATTCTGCGGCACCGCCGAGCGACACGGACGGCTCGAGCACGAAGCCCGCCGAAGACACGCAGGCCGCCGTCGGACGGGGTGTCAGCACGATGAGCGGCTCGCTCGACGCTCCAGCGCCCAACGAGGGCCCTGATGGGACAGCCCCGCAAGCAGAGCCCGGTGTTCCCGGAGCCGACGCCCCTGAAGCGCCGGCGACAGGCGCGGCCAGCAGTGCGCCAACCGGGCAGGATCCCGCCAACCCAGAAGCGTCCCCTGAGGGCCCCCTTGATGGGCCCGGTGTTCCGGAGCCGGGGGTCAATCCGCCCATCGACGCCTGCGCGAGTACCGGTGCCCCAGCCGCTGGCGCCGGCCCAGTGGTGCGCGTCGACTTCGACATGAGTGGACGCCCGGAGTCCGAAGTCTCCGAGCTCGGCTACGAACCATGGCCGGTGGAAGCCGCGACGAGCACTTCACGCATCTTCGATGACGTGACATTCACCTTTAGCAGTACAGGCGCCGGCACTGGGCTGACTTCGGACTGGTACAAGGCGATCATCCAAACCCCGTACTTCGTGCGACTGGCGGGTGACGGCCTGACCGTCGAAGAGGGACAGAGCGGAGCTGAGATCACCATGAGCATCAGCGGCCTCGGCACTGGCTCGCATACTCTCCTAGTGTTCCTCAATCAAACCTCCAATCCGGAAACGAACACCTTCGCTCCCATCGACATCGCGGTCGACGGCACGGTCGCATTCGATGGCCTTGAGCCCAGCCTTCGCGCCGAATCCAACGCGGCAGCACGCACCGCGTATGTCGAATTCGAGGCGACCGCGGGAGAGCCCGTCACAATCACGTTTACCGCTGACACTTCAGCAGGGGCCAGCAACCACAACGTGATGCTCAACGGCTTCGAGCTCAACGCACCCGATGCCGCCACGCAAGCGAGAGATCCTAGTCCCTTGCACGGCGATGGGCACGTCGATGCGGACAACGGGGACGCCACTCTAGCGTGGTCACCAGCTCCAAACGCCGTTGCCCACGACGTGTACTTCGGGCAGGACCCAGCTGCCCTGGCAAGCGCCACACCAGAGAGCTGCGAGTATCAGGGCAAGCAAACGGACACCACATTTCCCGTCGGTGGACTCTCCAGCCTCCGCACCTACTACTGGCGAGTCGACGAAGTCGATGAAACGGGGAGCATCACCCGAGGCACGGTGTGGATGTTCCGCCCGCGGCAGCTGGCCTTCCCGGATGCCGAAGGCTATGGTCGCTTCGCACGGGGAGGTCGGGGCGGGCGCGTGGTGCACGTCACCAACCTGGATGACAGCGGCCCCGGAAGCCTTCGCGATGCCGTCGAAAGCGATCTCGGACCGCGCACGATCGTGTTCGACGTGGGTGGGAGCATCACGTTGGGCTCGCGGCTCGTGCTCAACCAGCGCCACGTGACCGTCGCCGGACAGACGGCACCCGGCAAAGGCATCCTGATCCGTGGTGCCCCCTTTGGCATGAGCGGCGCAGAGGACGGCGTCATTCGCTTCGTTCGAGTCCGCCTCGGCGCAGGACCAACCTTCGACGGCATGGGCATGGCGGGTAGCGATCACTCCATCATCGACCACGCGTCCATCAGTTGGACCATCGACGAGGCGTTCAGCTCACGCTCGGCGCGCAACATCACGTTGCAACGGACGCTCATCTCGGAGTGTCTGAACGTGGCCGGCCACGAGAACTACGACCCAGGCACCGAGCACGGCTACGCCGCGAGCATCAGTGGCGACGTCGGTTCGTTCCACCACAACCTCCTGGCTCATTGTGCGGGGCGCAACTGGAGCCTCGCGGGCGGCTTGGACGGTAACGGTGACTTCGCCGGACGCCTGGATATCTTCAACAACGTGGTCTACAACTGGCGCAACCGCTCGACGGATGGCGGCGCGCACGAGGTGAACTTCGTAGCCAACTACTACAAACCTGGCGCTGCCACGACACAGCTCGTCGCTTTGAACGCGCAATACGAAGACTTTCCCGGCACCCAGCGGTACTACTTCTCCGGCAACGTGATGCCAGGACGTTTCGACGAAGGGAGTCAAGCCCAAGGACGCACCTACGAGGGGCAACCCCAAGGTTACGAGCCCTGGGTCAACTCCCCGTTCTTTCCCTCACACGCTGCTGTTCAGAGCGCAACCGACGCCTACAAGAGCGTACTGTCGGACGTTGGCTGCAGCCAACCGGCGCTCGACGATCACGACGCTCGCGTCGTTCGCGAAACCCTCACGGGCACGACGACCTACTCAGGGAGCCAAACCGGATATCCAGGCTTGCCCGATCATCACGACGATGTCGGCGGATATGAAGACTTCCCGACGACCAACCGCGAAGCGGGCTGGGACAGCGACGGGGACGGCCTTCCTGACTTCTGGGAATTGCACCACGCGCTGGATCCCAATTCCGCGGCGGACGACTTCTCCGATAGCAACGCCGATCCGGACGGTGATGGTTTCACGCAACTCGACGACTATCTCGACTTCCTCGCGCATCCCCACCGATTCGTGGAGGCGGGCCCCAGTGTCGACTTCGACCTCGACTCACTCTTTGCGGGCTTTGAGGAGGCACGCTCGTACGATGCATCAGGAGCCACTAGCGGCACTGTGTCCGTCTCAGGCGCGGTCGCCACTTTTGCACCGACGCAGTGCGGACCAGCGTCATTCGACGTTACCGTCGAAGACGCTGCCGGAACCACGATGAGTCGCAAGCTGTTCGTGTTCGTCGATGGCTGTTGAGCTCGTGCTCGACGGCTCGTTGCTGCGGTAACCTTCCCCAAAGCGTTCGCTCCAAGCTCCGGGGCTTGCAGGCTTCGTCGAGGTGTCGGTTTTCGTGATCAAACTCCTGCTCCGCTGCATGTGACCGCGGGCTCCCACACAAATGAAGTACGGGACGCACGCCACTCGGAGCCGGAGAAACCAGACGCATGACTGGACTGAACACGCAATTTCGCCTGACCACCATTTTCTGTCTGGGCGCAGCAGTGCTGAGCTGCGCAGAGAGCGACCCGGCTGCTGACAACACGGATGGCGTTGGGACCGGAGCGCAGACGCCAGCGCCACAGCCCGCAGCAGCTCAGACGCCGGCCGCGCCGGTGGCGGGACAGCCTGTGGCCATGCCCGTCGCGGCTGGGACTGGCGCGCCAGCACAAGCCGCGACACCTGCCCCCACGACACCAGCCGCAGCCGCCCCGATGACGTCAGGAGCAAACGCCGACACGGCTGCCGCTGCGTCGCCCCCCGCAGCCGCGGACATGACGCAGGCAGCAGCAGCGCCAGCGGAGGAGCCTGCAACCACAGCCGCGGAATCGAGCTCCGCAACAGATCCGTCTGCCGAAAGCGCGAACGCGAGCGCGGGCGGCGCCGCAGCAACGGAGATGCCGACCACGGCAGACGAACTCCCCGAGGACTCGTGCAAGGGCATCGGCAATGGCGACGCCTGCGAGACGCCTGGCACCTGCAGCAACCTCTCTTGCGGTCTGGCAGACACCGGCAGTCGCGTGTGCACTTGCAACGCAACGTGGGATTGCACTTCGTGCGCCTTCCCGATGGGTGACGATCAACCAGTCATCATCGCGCCGCCCACCGCCGACGATCCCATCGCTGACTGCGAGCCCGAAACCGTGGTCGAAAAAGAAGTATGCCCCGCGATGGGTGATCGGTGCGTGTTGAATGACGAGATCTGTGCCTGTTGGGTCACGAACAGCGACGATGAGTTGGTCTGGGATTGCGACGACGCTCCGAGCTTCTGGGACTGACGCGGCTCCACCACTCCTGCCAACGACTCCTACATGACGTCTCGGGCATTGCCCGCGCCGCACATGCCTCAGACGAAGTGATCTGACGCGCGCGCCCGATCCGTCGCATGGCCCAAACGAGATACAACAGCGATGAAGCAACCCACGTTTGTCAGTAGTGCCCCAAGACTCACTTCGAGGACCGTCGCCCTTCTGGTGACCGGCGTCGTTCATCATGCTCACGCGCAGCCGGCTCAAACGACGCAGCCGGCAACGGCTGCTCCTACGTCTGCCGCAGCAGACAGCGCCGACCCCACAGCTCCCCCCGATGAAACGGTTGCGGCCGAGACGGCACCCACCAACGTCTCGGCTCCAGCGACGGAGCCTGCCTCGACGAACTTGCGGACAACGGCAGTCGAAGAGACGCCCGCCGCGGCGCCTGCCGTTCCGGACGAAGCACGAGCGGCACCCGTTGCGCCAGGCTCATCGAACGACGCGCACGACGAGCAGGGCACTGTTGAGGCTTCGGACGCAACCGTCGCTCCCTTCCTGAGGCCTCGAACGAACGTTCATTGGTTTCCGGAGACCAGCGCCAACACGCGAGCAACCTTCTACTCGCGCGCACCGCTCGCCGTGCACGTGGGGAAGGGCGCAACACAGTTGGGACTGAGCTTCTACGGCTTCTTGCAGGCGGACTTCATCTACGACACGACCCGAAGCTACGAAGACGGGATCGGACACAGCCTCGTCGCGCGCAGCGACGTGTACGACGGCACGGTTGGACGCGCGCAGTTCTCCCCACGTAACACGCGTCTCGGGTTCTTCTTCGATGGACCTCGAGTGGACGGCTTCTCACCGTACGCAGTCTTGGAGGTCGACTTCTTTGGCAATCAGCCAGGTCATCCGACAGAGGAGATGAGCGAAGCAGCCTACTACGACAGCGCGACCATGCGCGTGCGCCATGCCTTCGTAATGCTCGACAACGACTACGTCGACGTCCTCGTCGGGCAAGCGTACGACGTCTTCGGCTGGCAGAATTACTTCTTCCCGGCCACCGCGGAGTTCTTGGGCTTGCCGAATAGCGTGTTCTCACGCCGCGCGCAGATCCAAGCGTCGAACACGATCGACATGGGTGCAGTCAATCTGGACCTCGCAGCGAGCATCGTGCGACCCGCGCAACGTGACTCCTCCATACCAGACACCAACGCTGGTCTACGGCTCAGAGTGAACGACTGGGCAGGTATCTCCAGTCAAGGCAACGGCAACACTCGCCGAGTGAACGCCGCTCTGGGCGTCTCGGGAGTCAGTCGGCAATTCAAAGTCGACGCCTTCACTCCACCTCCAACCCAGAACAGCAATAGCCTGACCGGCTGGGGATTGTCAGTCGATGCGCTGGTACCCATCATTTCGGCAGACAACGCCGCCGACCGCGGCAATGCGCTGACCCTCACCGGTTCCTTCGTGGTGGGCTCCGGCATCGGAGACTTGATGGGCGTCACCGGTGGAGCGCAGTTTCCGACGCTTCCGAACCCGGCGCAGGCCAACCCTCCGCCCGAATATGACGGCAACGTCGACCCCGGGTTGGTCTCCTTCGATACGCAGGGTGTTCTGCACACGATCGACTGGCAAGCCATCACCGCAGGCATTCAGTACTACCTGCCGCCGCGAGGCCGCGTCTTCATCTCCGCCAACTACACTCGAGCCCTCTCGGAGAACCTGGATGCGCTCTTTCCCCAGGGCGGTGCTGAAATCGAGCTCTTGACGTTCGTTGCCGATCAATCTCAGTACGTCGACCTCAACGTTTTCTGGGATGCGACCGCCGCATTGCGCTTGGGCCTCGCGGGCGCCTACTCGACTGTGACGTACCTCGATGGCGACAAACCCGACAACATCCGCGCCAAGGCTCAAGCGGCCTACTTCTTCTGAGCATGTCAGTCGGGCGCTAAACCCGGCGACCGGCTCTGTCGAGCCGAGCGCCAAAACCCAGTGCACGCCCTTTGCGCGCGCGGTCACTCGTCGAAGTCGCAGCAGTAGACATTCGCGTCGTAGCCTTCTTCACTCGTACCTCGAGCACCGTCGTCGCAAAGCATCGGAAGATTGTTCTCTTCAGGGCGGTCAGTGCCGTAGCAGGCGAACGCGAATTGCCCTGGGTCACAGCGCGACGCCGAGCGATGCGGAACGCAAGTACCCCCCAACGGGCGCGGCGCCGGCATGAAACAACAATACGACTTCCACTCCGGGTTCGGTGTGTCCATCGGGATCGAACACGCCGGGTGAAAGTAATCGGCACGGCTGCGATTCGCGCCCAGGTTCTCACCTCGGGGCACCGCACCGCTCGGACAAGCAAATCCCATCAGACGAATGGAGCAGATGCCTTCGCGTTCTTCACACGCAGGCGCGGGCTCCTGACCGGTACAGCAGTAGTTCTTCAGCTCGCCTTCCTGATAGCCATTGCTGCAGCTCAGCGCCGGGTTGAGCGACTCCGGGCGGTTCGCACCCCAGCACTCGAACCCGCTAGTCTCGTCGCTGCAGTCGGAAACCGGGTCGTAGGCACATACGGTTCGTTCGGGGGTACAACAGTAGCCCTGTCGTCCGTCATCGAGCTCGCCCTTGTCGGCACACAGCAGGCCGCTGGGAACCCCCTCAGCGTAGTGTGCGTCCAGATCGGGACGAGCATTGCCCGTACAGCCGTAGGCAACGAGACCGACATCGAGAGCTTCCCCATCCACGTAGCCCTCCACACTGCAGTCGAGCCGCGAAGCGGAAACCTCACTGCACTCCCCGTCCACGAGCGTCTCAGGGTCGTCGCTAGGAAGGCAACCGTTGCCCCCCGCGATCACCACCGCGCACAGCACGGCCTGCCGAACGGAGCTCCTTGCGTCGTCGTACTTGCCGTTCGCCATCTTCACTCTCTCAGGTAGCCATCGGGCAGCTTCGGCGCGGGTAGTCTTGGAAACGTGCAGCGACGCGGAGTAGCGTTTCCTTCCATCTCGCCAGACACGGCAACACCTGGACCGTGCGGCATGAAGTTCGTCCCGCCCTCCCCTATCTCGATATCCACGTATTCGGCCATGACAGACTGCGGCCCGATGTTGTCAATGACGACGTTGTCGAGACTGACCGGCCCCGTGCGACGCGCCTCGCTGTGACCTTCGATCGTAACGACGGGTTGCCGCGTGTTCATACAGGAGACGTGACGCACGTTCTCGAAGCTGATCTCGCCGAACTCCGGGTACATGTCTCCAGCGAACAATGGGTTGTAGGCCGTACTGATCAGTATCGCGTTGTTCATGTCCCGCATACAAATGTCGCGGTAGGTGATCCCGTTGACGACCCCACCGCGACTGACGTCACTCTTGATGCGAATTCCGTTGAAGTCGACCTCTGAAGCGTCCTGACCGACACCTCGCGAGTCTGCGTCTATTGTCAGGTCGTAGACAAGCACGTCCTGAATACCGGGCTTGTCGGCGTCGTCTCGGCCGTACGTCTCGCTGCCAATCGAGATGCCATGCCCCGTGCCGAAATGGTTGTGCGCGATGATGAGGTTCTGAACGAGGTGACCACCTTTGATCGCGATGTGGTCGTCTCCCGTACTGATCGTGTTGCAAGCGATGACGCCACACGATGCCGAAGACGTCGTACCTGGGTCCACACCGTCCGTGTTGCGGGCGAAGTGGGGAGTCATCAGTAGACCCTGGCTATTGTACAGTTTCGATGGCGTGAGAATCGTGATACCCCAAACAGTGTAGCCTTCCCCTGGTTCGTCGCAGGTCCCGTCGGCAGGGTTCGAGGTGATCTTCACGTGGAACTTCGGCGAATCGTGCAGCGTGATGCGATACATCAAGAAGCCCGTCGTGCCTGAACTGAGGTTGACCAGTTGGGGGTTACCGATGCTTCCGTTTACTTGTCGCAGGGCGCCCGAGAGTTGCCACCAGGAGTAGTCGCGTCCCACCAGCGGCTCCCCGCCCTGACCGTCGATCGTGCCGTCGCCGACGATGCCGGGGCTCGTCCCGCTCACCGTGATGAAGTCCTTGCAGGCGCCGGAATCGTTGACCCCCATCCTTCCGCAGTTGCCTGTCTCTTGGTAGAGCTCCGGCTGCCGCGAAGCGTAGAGCGTCACCCCCTCGTCGACCCAAAGGATCACACTGTCGAGTTCGAGGTGCGCCGTAACGAAAGAGTCCTCGTTACCGTCGGCGACCAACTTGACGGCGCCGCCTCGACACGCGTCGATGGCTTCTTGCACTCTGGCGGTGTCGAGCTTCTCCTCGTCGGCGAACGTCTTTTTCGCGACCAACGTACGACAGACTTCCGCAGGGAAGGTCGGCTCCGGTGGCAACAGCGGATCATCTTCGCCGCAGCGAGGCGCGTCTTCATCCTCCGTCTCGAAGGGAAGTGTGTCGAGCGTCTCGCACATGTAAACGTACTCGGTGGGGTCGCTGCTCAATGGCGCGCAGCCGAGCAGCCACGACACGCCCAAGAACGACATGCTCCGGGCGTACCCGCTGGGTCCGACATCAATCGATACCACGATGCCTCGCACTGATGGTCAGACGTGGGCAGGCGACTTGCCGCCGTCAGCAACCCTGACCAAGAGGACAAGGCCACGCCGTCGAGCTACCGCAACTCCAGGTGCGCTTACCGTCCGAATTGGGCGGTTGACAGACGCAGAAGCCGACCTTGGCACTGCCCTTTGAATCGAGATAGGTGTCATCCAAATTGCAAAGCGTGCACTCGGCAACGTCGCAGTCCCCTGTTGCTCGAGGCGGGGCGTCTCGAGGGCACGCCTCGGCGTCGATCTCGTCGGGGATCGCGAAACACGAGTAGTCCGCATCCGCCGGGAACTGACAGTCGCCCTCTTCGTAGAAGCCCGCGAGGCAAGTCTCGGTCTTCCAGCCAATCGACTGTGGCCCACAGGAACGCCAACAGCACCCCGGATCTTCATCGGTACAAGCCGCACCCTTCTTGATCTCGTCCCCCGCCGCGGTCGGAGCAAGGTCGCACTTCGGTGTGAAGTTGACATCGTCACACGTGCCGCTACCAGACGCCCCTTCGCTGCCCGGCTCAGGTTCAGGCTCGGGCTCCGACGCTTCTGGGTTGGCTTCGGACTCTGACGCCGGTTCCGCGGCTTCTGTTTCGCTCTCGTCCGCGCCGTCGTCACCCGCGCTGGAAGCCTGGTTCGACGTCGCTGGCTCATTGTCTTCCGAACACGCGCCAAGCGCGATACCGAGAAGGACTAGGGGCATTACTCTTGTTGTCACATGCATTGGGCCAATAGCTCCTTGCTTCCGCGTCTCCGCTGAATGAGCGAGCGGGCCCACCTGATCACGACCAACACACTTCACGACTGATAATCCAATGTCAGCGTTCCGTACCGTTCGCACTGTCGCTAGCAAGCAACCACTCCCGCCACGCGTGCGGTAGGGGCGTCGCGCGTTCGAATGAAGCCGCTCCCGCGAATGGAAACACCACAACCACGGCGTTCATCTTGCCCCCTTACGCGCCCCGCAGTCAGCTCGGCTCGTGAACGCTTCACGGTTGACTTCGACTCGACTTGCCGCAATCGTGCAGCGACCGGATGGACAAGAAAGCCACTTCATTTCTGGTGCTCGGTCTGGTCGTGGGCGTCTTCCTCACCAGCGGTGCGTTCGCCTGGCTATCGCGACCCGCACCTACTGATTCACCCACGGGCAGCAACCCGTCGCCACACGTCGTACTCAAGCTTGCGCACGTGCTCGACCAAAGCCACCCGGTGCACGCTGCCATGGAGTACATGGGCAAACGACTGGCTGAGAAGTCGAACGGACGTGTCGAGCTGCAGATATTCCCCAACGGACAGCTGGGCAGCGAAACGGAGAGTATCGAGCAAGTTCAGCGCGGCGCATTGGCGATGGTCAAGACGTCCGCCGCGCCGATGGAAGGGTTCGTCCCGGCAATGGCGTTGTTCGGACTGCCGTACCTATTTCGCGATTCGGACCATTACTGGAAAGTGCTGGCAAGCGACCTAGGCAAGGAGCTGCTCGCGGCTGGGGCTTCCGTGGGACTGCGTGGTATCTGTTACTACGACTCGGGGAGCCGCAGCTTCTACACCATCGGTAGGGCAGTGGAGAGCCCCGCGGATCTGCACGGCTTGAAGATCCGCGTCATGCGCAGCAAAACTGCCATGGATCTGATTTCCCAGATGGGTGGGGCCCCA
The DNA here is from genome assembly GCA_050301735.1 of Polyangiaceae bacterium. Classification (GTDB taxonomy): domain Bacteria; phylum Myxococcota_A; class Polyangia; order Polyangiales; family Polyangiaceae; genus SZUA-265. The sequence continues at coordinate 17,466 of JBNKZR010000016.1, forward strand.
ACCCCAATCCCGTTCGGTGAACTGTACACCGCACTGCAACAGGGAATGGTCGATGGTGCGGAGAACAACCCACCGAGCTTCCTCACCAGTCGTCACTTCGAGGTCGCCAAGCACTACTCCCTCGACGAGCACACACGAATTCCGGACATGGTCTTCTTCAGTGAGAAGCTGTGGTCGACGCTAGATCCGCAGGTCCGGCGTTGGATTCAGGAGGCAGCGGACGAGTCCGTGGAGTTCCAGCGTACGCTCTGGCAGGAGAAGACGGAACAGGCGTTGCGCGACCTGGAAAGGGCCGGAGTCACCATCGTTCATCCCGAACCGCAACCCTTCAGAGACAAGGTCGCGCCCATGTACGATACGCTGTCGGGTACGAAACTCGAGGCGTTGGTGGCCCGCGTGCGGGAGGCCAAGTGAGCTCGACGGCGAGCGAGAACCCATCTGCACTGGGGCGGAGCCGCAAGCTCCTCGTGAGGGCACTCGAGGGCGTATTGGTCGTGGGCTTCGCGGTGCTGACGCTGGACGTCCTGTGGGGCGTTTTCTCCCGCTACGTGGTCGGCGAGCAGAGCCGCTGGACGGAAGAGCTCGCCATCTACCTGTTGGTGTGGGTGTCGTTGTTGGGAGCGAGCGTCACGTACGCCGACAGGGGCCACCTCGGCGTCGACTACTTCGTCGGCAAGCTCGACCCCGCCGCACAGCGGGTTGCGGCGGTGGTCGCCGAACTCGTCGTGCTTGCGTTCTCGGTGTTGGTGCTGCTTTGGGGTGGTTGGGCGCTGATTACGGAAACGCTCGCCGCGGGTCAGGTCTCTCCGGCGCTGGACGTCCCGATGGGCTATGTGTACCTGGCCGTTCCGCTGAGTGGCGTCTTCTTTCTGCTCTTCAGCGTCGAACACCTGGTTGCGCTTTTGCGGCAGCCGGCCAGTGCTGGCGAACCCTCTCGTGGCGAGGCTTGAGACTCGGCGATGGACACTCCCGTGCTGATTCTGGTTCTGTCTTTTTTTTCGCTGCTGCTCCTGAACGTGCCCATCGCGGTCTGCATCGGTGTATCCACCGCACTGACGATCTTTGCCTTGGGCACCGTTCCGACCGGCTACATCGTGGCGCAGCGCATGTCCGTCGGCATCGCCAGTTTCCCTCTGCTGGCGATCCCCTTCTTCGTGCTCTCCGGCGTGTTGATGGGCGAAGGCGGCATGGCCCGACGACTGATGGACTTTGCGAGCGCGGCAGTGGGTCGCTTTCACGGTGGCTTGGCGTACGTCAACACGCTCACCTGCATGCTCTTCGGCGCGGTTTCCGGCTCCGCCGCCGCAGCGGTTTCGTCCATTGGCGGCTTCATGATCCCGGAGATGGAACGCAAGAACTACGGCAAAGAGTTCAGCGTCGCTCTGACGACAACCTCGGCAACGACAGGCTTGTTGATACCGCCCAGCAACATCATGATCGTCTACGCCGTCGTTGCGGGCAACGTCAGCGTCGCGGCCCTCTTCCTCGCGGGGATCCTGCCGGGGATCGTCATGGGCCTGGCCATCATGGCAGTGTGCTTCGTGGTCAGCCGACGTCAGGACGTCGGTGCTTTCGAAAGAGCCTCGCTGAGGCAGCTCTTTGCGGCATTTCTGGGAGCACTCCCTAGCCTTCTGCTCATCTTCATCGTGCTGGGTGGGATCCTCGGCGGAGTATTCTCGGCCACGGAAGCGAGCGCCGTCGCCGTGGCTTATGCCCTGATCTTGGGCCTTGGGATCTACCGCGAGATCAAACCGAAGGACCTGCCACGCATCCTGCTCAAAGCAGCCAAAACGACGTCCGTCGTGATGCTCCTCGTCGGCGCAAGTCAGGCCATGAGCTGGGTACTGGCCCTGGAGCAGGTACCTCAGACCGTCAGTGCGACGCTGCTCTCCATATCGTCGAGCCCCGTGGCGACGCTGCTTCTGATCAACGTGTTGTTGCTCGCGGTTGGCGTCTTCATGGACATGACCCCGGCAGTCCTGATCTTCACGCCGATCTTCCTTCCGGTGGTCACGGGCTTGGGCATGAGCCCAGTTCACTTCGGGGTGCTGATGATCACCAACTTGTGCATCGGTCTGTGCACGCCGCCGGTGGGCACCTGCTTGTTCGTCGGGTGCGGCGTGGGGGGCACCAGCATCGCCAAGGTGGTCGGACCAATGATGCCGTTCTTCATCGCGATGTTGTTGGCCTTGCTGCTCATCACGTTCGTGCCGGCTCTGTCGCTTTGGCTACCAGCGACCTTCGCGCTGTGAACGGGCTGACGACGCGAGGCGCCAGCTCCAGGTGTCGTCACCTGGCTGAGTCGACAGCCGATCACGCAATTTCCAAGATCCGTTTCGCCGCACGACATCTCGCGTACAACTGGAAAGTGGTCTTGCCGCGTCAGCCCCGCAAACAGTGGCGCCTCGACAACGATGGTCGTAACTTGTGCGCGTGAGCCACGACCAATCACCCGTGATCCGCATTCGCGAAGACGACGGCGTTGCCGTATCGCTCGCCGAACTCCACGCCGGGGATACCATTCACCTTGGCACCGCACACATTCACTTGCGCCAAGACATCCCCAAAGGCCACAAGATTGCCCTGCGCGACTTCGCACCCAGCGATCTGGTAACCAAGTATGGCTGGCCCATCGGGCGCTGCACGGCCCCAATCGTCGCCGGCGATCACGTTCACAGCCACAACTTGGAAAGCACGCTCAACGAAGCAAAGAGTTGGAGCGATCTCGGTCTCAGCCAGCCGCAACGAACTACCGATCCTCTGGAAGGCACGTGGCAAGGTTACGTCCGCACCGATGGCCGCGCCGCTACCCGCAACGAGATATGGATCGTACCGACCGTTGGGTGCGTTGCGCGAACGGCAGAGCACTTGGCGCGAGCCTTCGAGACGGAGCTTTCGGAGTTTCCGAATGTCGAGGGGGTCATTGCGTTGCCACATCCTTTTGGCTGCTCCCAACTCGGGGACGACTTGGAAAACACCCAGCGCATCCTGGCCGCGCTGGCGCGGCATCCGAACGCAGGGACCACGCTGGTACTCGGCCTCGGATGTGAGAACAACAATTGGCACGTCTTTCGTCCGCACCTGGGGGAGTACGACGAGAACACGATTCGTTATCTCGGCGCCCAACAGAGCACGGACGAGATCGGCGATGGGCTGGCTCTACTCCGAGAGCTCGCAGTAGTCGCAAACCGCGCCGAGCGCGAACCGCTGACGGTGGACAAGCTCGTCGTCGGGCTCAAGTGCGGAGGCAGCGACGGGCTTTCCGGCATCACGGCCAACCCCATGTTGGGACGCTTGTCCGACCGACTGTGCGCGGCAGGGGGTACGGCCATCCTGACGGAGGTTCCCGAAATGTTCGGGGCTGAGCAGGCGTTGCTGACACGCTCGCGCAGCGAACGCATTCTGCAAGATGGCATCTCGATGGTGCGGGGCTTCCGTCACTACTTCGAAGCCCACGGGCAACCGGTAGACGAGAACCCCTCTCCCGGGAACAAGGCGGGCGGCATCACGACGTTGGAAGAAAAGTCGTTGGGCTGCATCCAGAAAGGGGGTGACGCCATCGTGGAAGACGTCATCGCCTACGGCAGCCAAGTCCGACGTCCTGGTCTGACGTTGCTAGACGGCCCGGGCAACGACCAAGTGTCCACCACGGCGCTCGCCGCTGCCGGCGCAACGATCGTACTGTTCACCACGGGCCGCGGCACACCCCTCGGGTGCCCGGCACCAACACTCAAGATCGCGACGAACAGCGACCTGGCCGAGAAGAAACCCCGTTGGATCGACTTCGACGCGGGTGGCATCGTCAAGGATGTCCCGATCGCCCAGGTGGACAGCGCGTTCGAACGTCTCCTACTCCAGACGGCCTCGGGCGAGTACCGCACGAAGAGCGAAGTCGGCGGCTACCGGGACCTCGCCATCTTCAAGTCCGGCGTGACGCTGTAGCGGCAGTCGCCGGCATTCTCGAGGTCGCGCTCTCGAATGTCGACACCGTTCGGTTCGCCTGTGCGCACAGTGAAGCCAGCCCAAAGCGCAAACCCATTGCGCTGCGTAAGGCAAGCCCCTAGGCTCGCGCGGGCCGAACATGATCACACTGAAGTCACTTTCACACGACGACGCCTTCCGAATCATCTCAGCCGTCAAGCAAGAACTCGAGAAGCGTGACAAGGGCGCAGCCGTCGCGGTGGTCGATCCTCACGGAGAAGTGCTCGCGTTTCTCAGAACGGACGCCTGCCGGCTTTCCTGCATCGACGTCGCGATCAACAAGGCGTACACCGCCGCTCGAGAACGCGGCGCGTCGAAAGCATTGGGCGAGGCTTCCAAGCGAGAAGGCTTCGCGCTGACCAACTTCGGCAACATGCGCTACCTCAGCTGGGGCGGGGGCCTGCCCGTCGTCGTCGACGGCGAGGTCATCGGCGCCGTCGGGGTGAGCGGCATGACCGAAGAAGAGGACATTGCCGTCGCTCAGATGGCCATTCGCCTCGTCGGCTCGCCCTGAACGAAACGAGCGGCAGCGCTTTCGGGAGCAATCAAGACGTGGGGCTCGCAAGAGCAACCGAGGGGGCTGCTGGGAGACATCGCAGCAGGAGCTCCTGTGACGGGCAACCAAGTTCGCCTGGCGGCAGCGCGGTATTGACGTCGCTCACCGCGCCCGCCATGCTTGGCTCCTAGGAGGGCGGTTGTCGTTCACGATGCTCGAGCAGATCAAGATCGCTAGCTGGTTGGTCACCCTGTTGCTTTGCGCGGCGTGTTCGCACCACGTGCGCCTGCAGTCGCCGGATACCGCACCGGGCAGTCGTTACGCTTGCAAAGTGGATGCAGAGTGTAAACCGGCCACGGATGACGTTCCGTCCGAGCTCAACCCCCGCGGTACGAGCTTCGTGACCCTGCCCAGAGAGTGTCGAGGACACATCCACCAAATCGTGATTCTGGATGCGGACTCGGACGAGCCGAAGGTGGACGTGACGTGCGCGCCAATCGAGGAGCCCATCCAGGATATGCAGTAGGCGCTCTGACGAACCCAACTGAAAACCTAGGACGCCGACGATGCCCGAGTTTCCATTCACCGAAGTCAAGTCGCTGCAACGTTGGACGAACTACTCAGGCACGATCCCCGAGCGTTCAGTGCCGATCTACTGCACGCCAGACGTGTTCGGCTCCACGGGTAGCGCCGCGCCACGCAAGTTGCGTCGCAACGGCGACGCCCTCAAAGCGATTCTGACTCATTGTTTCGAGACACCGGGCATGACGCTGCGCGCCATCGGATCGCGTTGGTCGTTTTCGCGCATCGTCGAGCCTGGACAACTGATCGTCGATCCCGCCAACCTCAACGCCATCTTCGAGGTGAACGCCGATTGGCTGACGGCGGACTACAAGGCGCGCCGCCGCCCTGGCTTCAAGCCGATGTTCGTCCAAGGCGGCACTCACGTTGCGAGCATCAATCGTCGATTCCTTCAACGAGGGCTCGCGCTCCAGACCTCTGGTGCGGGGGACGGCCATCGTTTTGCTGGCTGCATCGCGACGGGCACCCACGGCTCCGCCCTGCACGTCGGCGCCGTGCACGATACCGTGCAAGGTTTCCACCTCATCACGGCACCAGACCAGAGTATCTTCGTGCAATCGCGCAGCCATCCCGTGTGCGACGACGCGGTCATCGAGTGGCTGCGACGAGAAACGGGGTTGTTCGTCACTCGCGTGGATGATGACGAGCTGTTCGCCGCCGCTCAGGTCTCACTTGGCAGCTTGGGCTTCGTGCACGGCGTCGTGGTCGAAGCCGAACCCATCTATTCGCTGCGCCGGCGTATCGTCAACCGGAGCTTTGGCGACCCTGAGGTTTGGGATGCGTTGACGGATCTGGACACGAAGCGGTTTCATCCCGACATTGCCGAAGATCCGTTTCACTTCGAAGTGGTGTTCAATCCACACCCGATCGAAGGTCGGCCTGGCGCGTTCGTGAAACTGTTTTGGAAAGAGCCGGGGGACGCCGCGCCGCATGACTCGCCCATGCCCGTCGCGCCGGACATGGCTTCGGACAACATGGGGCTCATCGCCAGCCTCTCAGACGGCCTCGACGGACCGCTCTCGAGTCTCGCTGTGCGGCTGCTGATCGCCGACCAACTGGAGCGGCGCTACAAGCCCGGGGATCGAGCCCCACAAGTCCCCGGCATGGTGTTCGGACCCAGCGGCTTACCTCCAGGACATGGCGCCAGCACTGAGGTGGCCGTCGAAGTATCCAAAACGCGCAAAGCACTGGAGGCGCTCTACGCGATACTGCTGCGCGAGGGCGCGCGCGGTCGTCACCTGCTCGGGGCGCTGGCGGTGCGTTTCGTACCCACGACGAGCTCCCTGTTGGGCCTGAACATTCACGCTCGCAATGCGTACATCGAGCTGCCGAGCATTCGCAACGCCGAGGTGCTCGACATCTACCGACAGTGGTGGGACGCATTGGAAGCTGAGCAGATCCCGTTTGGGTGCCACTGGGGTCAACTTCACGGGATGAACCCGCAACGCGTTCAGACCTACTTCGGGGATCGAGCGCAGCGTTGGCGCGCCGCGCGTGACCGGATCGTGCTCGACGACGTCGGCAAGCGCGTGTTTTCGAGCCCGCTGCTGGCTGAGGTCGGGCTCGATTGACGTGAAGGCGGCACGCAAGACCGCTGCTTTGTCGCACATGCCCACACAGCGCGAACGAGCCGTCCGCGCTGTCGCGCTTGGATCTTCGCCCGCAATTGCCGCGTAATACCGCGCCACTACGGTAGTTGCTGGCTCAAAGCCTGCCGTTGCGTCGATACTGCGAGCATGATCCGTCTGAGTTGCAGGCCCGCACCCAAGTTTGCTCGACGTTCTAGAGTCCTCAGTTCGTGGCTGGCCGCGGCGCTTTGGCTCGGAGCAGGTGGAGCCGCTGCCGATTCGCTCGCTGATGGCATCGTCAGCGAGCAGTTGACGATGGACGACGAATTCATCACTGGGCTCGATCAACCGACGGCGATCGCATTCCTACCCGATGGCCGCGTGCTGATAGCGGAACGCACCGGCGGCCTGCACGTCCGAATGGCGGACGGCACGATGACGACCGCAGCCACGATGGAGGTCGACTTCAGTCACGGCGAGCGGGGCCTGTTGAACGTCCTGCCGCACCCGGAGTTCGAGGACAACCATCTGCTCTACTTCTACTACTCGGCGACTGCAGAGAACGGGGGCACGAGCGCCGATCGGCACCGTGTGGCCACGATCGAACTCGGAGACGACAACCTGCTCGACATGAGCACGGAGCAGATCCTACTGCAAGGCCTCCAGGGCCCAGCCAACCACAACGGCGGTGGCTTGAGCATCTACGGCGACTACCTCTTCGTCGGGACGGGCGACACCGGTAACAACTCGAACTCACCACCAGGTGAAAACCTGAGCAACTTCTACGGCACCTGCCTGACCAATGCCCAAGGCAAGGTACTCCGCATCCATCTCGATGGAACGATCCCCGACGACAATCCCCTGATCGGACAGACCGTCACCGAATGTGGTGCAAAAAACGCCGAACCCACGACCACATCCGACTCCCCGCGCGAAGAGATCTTCGCCTGGGGTTTTCGCAACGCCTTTCGTCTTTGGGCAGATCCGCAGACGGGCAACGTCTGGGTCGGCAACGTCGGTGAAATCACCTACGAGATGATTCAGCTCGTGCCTCCTGAAGGCGGTGTGCACTTCGGGTGGCCCTACCGTGAAGGCAACGAGGGCCTGCCTGCCGATATCTGCCAGACCACCGTCCCGAACACGGGTGATTGTGTGGACGCCATCTACGTCTGCGAACAGAGCGGCGGCGGCGACAACGTGCCCCCAGACAATCCGGATGTGCCCAACGACTGCGACTCAATCACCGGCGGGTTGATCCTCGACGACTGCGCCTGGCCACCAGAGTTCAGGGGCAAGTACGTCTTCGGCGACTACACCAACGAAAGAGTGTGGACGCTGCCGGTCAACGAAACCCGTGACAATGTCATAGGTGAACGCGAACCACTGCTGAACACTCCGGGTAACGGGCCTGTCCAGTTCGTGGAAAATCAGGGCGCGCTCTACGTGGTTGCCCACTCCGGAAACGGCCACATCACGCGCATTGCCCCCGTTCAGTCCCAATGCGACACGGACGCGGCACCCGATGCTGGCACCCCAGTCGGCGACCAGGACTCGGGTTCCCCAAGCTCCACGGACACGGACTCTCCGACGGAAGAGGACACCGACACTTCGACGCCATCGCCGGAGCCCACGGACGTGCCCTCAATGACGGACGACGGTTCGCCGACGGGCAGCGACGAACCAGCGACGACCGACAAAGCACCGTCGACCACCGACGACGCAACGGGCGAAACGACGAACGAGGGCTCGACGTCCTCGGATGATGAGAACTCGACCGATCCGAGTGACGCGTCCAGCGCAAACAGTGATGGCGACTGCGATTGCTCGTTGCCCGGTCGTACTCGGGCACCGTCACCGTCAGGCTGGTTGTTAGTGTTGGCGGCGGCGTGCTGGCTACGGCGCGCTGAAGGTCTGGCGCGCAAGCGCCGAGCGTGAGCCTCCGCACTCCTTCGCGCAGCCAGATCATGCGCGCCGCCGGTCGTGGGCGTCTGCGATGATTCGCAGCCACGACAAAGGCAAAACGCCGCGTCGGCCTCCGACGGCCGACACGGCGTTCGTGCAATGGACGAGGAAGATACGTCAGTTTGCCGACGCGTCTCCCGCATCTCCTTCTGAGACACCGCCGTCCCCGGCGCCTCCAGCGTCGCTCATGCCGCCATCGCCGGCACCAGCATCTTCGATGACGCACATCGGACCTTCCGTGGGTGCAGCATCCGAGGTCGCGGCGAGAGTCGCCACATCGATGGCCAGTTCTTCGAAGAAGAGCTCCAACTCGTAGACCCAGTTGCTGTTGTCAGTATCGCCCGAGAACTCCGGGACCTCGAGTTCCTCCTCCTCGAACGCGTACAGTGTGAACTCGTAGGAGTCCGTCGTGCGGTCCATACCGAAGCAGGGCAGCGTCTGCCACGACGGACAAGGCCCGAAGTAGCTGGGCTCGAAGCCAGGGGGGCCTGGCCGGAATTGCTCCGCGCCATCCAACTCCTCCGGGAACTGTCCCACACTCAGTCCCTCCGGGATGCCCAGGATGGACGCGGGGATGTTCCACACGGCGTAGTGCCAGCCGAAGCGAGGTTGGTCAGCGAGCGACGTATCCTTGAAAACCAAGGCGTAGCTCATCGTATCGTCAGGCGCGCCCGACCAGTTCAACTCCGGGGAAATGCCCTCGCCGAAGGGCTTCCCTTCGCAAGTGTAGTCGTCGGGAAGCGCGTCGCCATCGTCGAAGTTCGGACTCTCGAGCATGAAGCTCGAGGTCGCCGCGTCCATCTGGTCAGTTCCGCCGACGTCGGTTCCCTCAGCGTCGGTGGGTGCGCCGTCGGTTGCTTCGGTGTCAGTGCCTCCAACGTCAGTCGCATCGCCGTCGGTAGGTTCTCCGTCAGACGTCGTGCCGTCCGTCTCTTCCGTAGCCGTTCCGGAGTCCGGAGTCTCCGACCCTCCATCATCATCGCCACAGGCCATGGTGGTCGCCCCAACGAGTAGCGCGATCGTAACTGATAAGCTGTATTTCATTTCCTTGTATCCCTTCCGGCCACCAGCCTGGGCTGATGGGAAAGCGCCGAGGTGCCACACATCGTTCACTTAGTCCACAACCAAGCAACCCACACGACGCAGCGCGACATGAGACGTGTCCCTCAAGCGACGTGGTATCAGCCCGAAGCAGCTACTTCGCGGCGCCGCTTATCTGCCGCGAGCGGACAATGAAACCCGAATCAACAAAAGACCAATCTCTTTCAAGATCACAAATACGAAAGCAAGCCGCGAGACGTCGTTTCTCGATACAGCGAGACACTCGACGTGAAGACAACCGCGCGACCTGCCACCTCTGGCGGCTCGGTCGTTCGCGGCGGGAGTCATACGGCAGAAGACTGCCCCTGCAAACGCGGACGAAGGCGCCCAAGGGCTTCGACGATGGCGTCGCGAAATAGGCGCAACCGTGGACTATGGCGTAGGTCTTCGTGCACCAAGACCCAGATATCGAACGCTGGTTCGGGCTCCGTGACTCGTTCGAGCGTTGGCTCTGCGAAGAAGCACGGGAGCTGGCTCAATCCCAGTCCTGCAGCGCAGGCAGCTCGTTGTGAAGCCGGGTTGTTCATCGCTCCGCGGATCGGCAGATCCGGGAAGGGCGACTTGTTCACCCACGACGCGTCTAGCTCTGGCCCCTGCCAACCAATCCAAGTATCACCGGCTCCGTACACAGCGCGGTAGGACGTCGCCGCCCGCCGCCCGGTAAGATTCTCATCCGGCAGTCGCCCGAGTGGCACGAAGCGAATGGCGACGTCGGCCTCGCGTCGGCGGAGATCGGCCAGCTGAGATTCCGCAACCAACTGCAACTCAATCTCCGGCCAACGACGATTGAAGGCCACGATGTCGTCCATCAGCAGGTCCGAAGCGGCTATCTCCGGCAACGTAACGCGAATGGGCCCACGCAGGGCAGGGTCCGCTGCTTCCGCCACACGCTCGAAGCCCAACATCGCTCTTTCCACGGCCTCTGCCGGCGCAAGTAGTTGGGCGCCTTGGGGAGTGGGGCGGAGCCCGTCCGGACGACGCTCGAAGAGTGGTAATCCGACGCGCTCCTCCAGCTCAGCCAACTTGCGTCTGGCGGTAGGATGCGTCACGCCGAGTTCGGAGGCTGCCTGGCGAAGGCTGGACGAGCGCAGGCTCACCAACAGCACACGGATCAGATCCCAGTCCAGGCTTCTCAACGGCATCGTGGAACGAATTGTTACCACACCGGTTACATATCGGTACCTGTCAGAACCACTGCGGCCACGCTACACGTCGCGAAGACGCTCAACGCAGGAGACTTCGTGACAACGCAGCTGACTCAGGCGCACCACCCCCTGGTAGCGGACATCCAGAATACCCCCAGTCATATCAGTATTTTAGAAGCGGATGCCTCAGACCGAGTGTGCATCCGACGACCCGACGCACCGCGGCACCTGATGGTGCTGAACCGGGCGCACCCCGGCGTGACGGCGACCGCGGGCGCGACGCTCGCAGTCTCAGACAGTGCGGTCGTGGTCGAAGAGGTGGGTCGCACGCGCTACGCGCCTGTCGTCTACTTCCCCAGACAAGACATTCACGCGCGACTCGTCCTGACCCCCAAGCGGACCTACTGCCCCCTCAAGGGCACTGCATCGTACTACGATGTGATACTCCCTTCAGGTAAACGCCTGATCGAGGCAGCCTGGGCCTACGACGAGGTGAGGGACTTCGACGCGCACTTGGAGCTCTTGCGTCAGAAGGTGGCGTTCGATGCCTCTCTCGTACGGGTGGCCGCGTGAGCGCGTTTCGACGCGACTCGTTTGCTTTGCCGAGCCGGAGATGGACGTGGACGGCCTCGGAGAAGACGATTCGCAGGAAGGTGACCGGATGTTCTTGGTGATTCTCGAGTTCGCGGAGGGCAAGCAGCGAGCTGCTCAGTTTCTCGACGCACACAAGGATTGGCTGCAACAGGGCTTCGCGGACGGCGTGTTTCTGCTGGCCGGAAGCCTCAAACCGAACCTCGGCGGAGCCGTCTGGGCCCATGGCGTTTCCCGCTCGGAGTTGGAGGCCAGAGTCGACTCGGATCCGTTCGTGGCACAAGCTGTGGTGAGTGCCCGGATCCTCGAATTCGTGGCGTCCAAGGCCGGTCCAGAGCTCGAGTTCCTGATCGGCGATTGAGCAGACGCAGTGGCGGTGCGCGACTTCTGTGGGAGTATCAACTGCGTGACCATGAACGGCTTTTCGCGGCATTGGTTGCTCCTCGTTCCCCTGGCAGCCGCGTGCAGCGGGTCAGCAACACAATACGCGCGGTCGCCATTGCGGCCCGCTCCCGCGGCGGAGCGAGGAGGGCAGGGCAAGCGAGCAGAGACGCTCGACGACGCGCCCGCATGGGACGCGAACAGCGTGATGCGTGAGCTGGGCAAGCTCGCCCAATCGGTGCGATCGACCCGCTACGCCCACGAGATGGTAGTGAACGAGGAGACCGGCTACTATCAGTTCGACTGCTCGGACATGGCCAGTTGGGTGTTATCTCGTGCCACGCCGGTCGCGTACGCAACACTTCAAGCAGGCGCCACACACCGCCCCTTGGCAAAGGACTATCACCGAACCATCGCGGCAATCCCGGCAGGACAGCGGCGCGGCGGTTGGTACCGTGTCGCGAGCGTCATCGAAACCAAGCCGGGCGACGTCGTCGCGTGGCTGAGGCCACGTGACGTCGACTCGAGGAACACGGGCCATGTCGCCTTCGTCGCCGCGAAGCCCGCGCGGCTGAAGGACTACGAAAACGCGTTCCTGATACGAGTCGTCGATGCCTCGGCATCGACTCATGGCGACGACACCCGCTCAGCGGATGGCCCTGGGGGCTTCGGCATCGGCACCATCGCACTGGCGACCACGCAGTTCGGGGAGCCGACTCACTACAGCTGGGCCGCGCACCTCGATCGCTTTTTGAGCAGCACCATCGTCATCGGACGTGCCTTGCGCTGAGTGAGTCGGACACACAGAGCGCCGGACGCGCTGTGCACACAAAGACACGCTGAGTGCTGCGTTTGCGAGACGAAGAACATTGGATACTGCGGACGGCACCGGGCCGTCGAGCAGAGCTGGCCTGCGAGGCGCCGGGACGGGGCTGCACGCCTGACACGATTCGCGGAGTGGTGCACGAAGCAGTGGGACGCGCACACGACTTGGGCGAAGTTGCAGAGAACGTCATCCGAACGCTGGAGGACGTGGTCGAAGCGGCGCTCGACCGTGCCTGACCGACGAGCGACGTCGCCTGAGCCACTGTCCATCTCTTGCCACGCACAAACAATCTGGGGTGACCGACGAACGACGTCGCCTGAGCCGCGATCCATCTCAGGTCGCGAACGGACTATCTGGGGTGAGCGACGAACGACGTCGCCTGAGCCGCGATCCATCTCGGGTGACGAGCAAACAATCTCGTGGGAAACACAAACAATTCTTGGAAAACGGCAAACGACTTCCAACCAATTGAAATTGTTGACTATTGGTCCGCTGTTCGGAAACGGGCCACGCGGCACTGCTCGGGCTCGATGTCTGCGTATCCTCTGGCGCGTTCCACACTCTGCACGTGCCGAGGAGCCATCATCATGGCCGGAATTCGGGCGGTGATCTCCTCGACTTCCTGCCGAGTCAGCGACCTGCCTCGATCGTCCGGAGGCAAGCGCGGGCTGTTCTGCGGTTTGATAGGCACAGAACGCGTCGAGCCAGGTTGACGGCTTCCGCCGCATCGTCGATGTCGATTTGGGCACCGGGCGGGTCGAAGTGATGCATGCCGCACGTGAACATCGTTGGTTCGTCGTCTTGCACGGTCAGAACCGCACTTGCGTGGACGCGAAAGACGTCGCCGGAGTCCGAACCCTCGAGCCAAGGCTCCCAGGGCGAAGCCGCACCAGAGGCTTCCATTCGAACCGCCACGCCGCCTGCATCGCGCAGTGCGCGCCCGATTCGCGCCACTTCGCTGGGCTCGTCGTGTAGGGGTCGGCCATACCGGAGCAGGGCTGCATGCGTGCATGCTCCCGCTCAGCACCGCAAGCCGGCGAACACTTGCGCGCGGTCGGGCTTTCGGGCTACGCGCGAAGGCATGGCAGCGCGCGAGATCGTCAGTGTCGTGCGTGGCGACATCACGCAACTCGATGTCGAGGCGATCGTCAACGCAGCCAACGAACGCATGTTGGGAGGCGGCGGCGTCGACGGCGCCATCCACCGGGCCGCGGGCGAACAGCTCGTGGAAGCGTGTCGTGCGGTCGAAGAGGTAACACCCGGTGTTCGATGCCCGACGGGGCAAGCAAGGCTAACTCCAGGCTTTCACCTGAGAGCCAAGTACGTGATCCATACCGTGGGGCCGATCTGGAGAGGCGGCAGGGCGCGCGAGCCGGAGCTACTTGCCTCCTGTTATCGCTCCTGCCTGCACTTGGCGCAGGAGCAGGGTGCGCGCTCGATCGCCTTCCCCGCCATCAGTTGCGGCGTGTACGGTTATCCGCGGCATCTGGCCGCCGCAATCGCAGTCCGGGAAACCACGCAATACGTTCGGGCCGAGCCGTTCTTCGAGCGCATCTTGCTCACGGCGTTCGACGCTGAGCTACACACCCTGTTGATCGACGCACTGCTGACGGCGCAGGGGCCTCTCTAGGTTACCGACTGCGACGGCGCCGAAGCAGCGCCAGACCGAGCATGACCGCTGCGAAAGAGCCCTCGGCCGGGCGCCGTCCAGCGGGAAGCCCTCGTCCAAGGACCACGCACCCGCAGCCACCTGGGTCGTCTCGTCCGTCACCCGCCAACGAGGGACTTGCCGCCGTGCCTGAGGGAGAGGCAGTCGCCACGCTCGGCGTCTCGCTGGTGCCTTCAGTATTCGTGCCGTCCGTCGTTCCGAGGTCCCCCGACGGCGCGCCCGTCGGACTTGGAACGGATACCGGCGTCATCGGCTCGGACTGTCCAGGCTCCACGTCGCCGCCCGGACTCTGAGGGGGCGTTTGTTCCGCTGGCGGCTCACCTGCGGCCGCGCCTCCGGCTCCCGACATCGGCGCACCATCGGGTTCGGACGGCGGAGTGGGCGGGTCACCCGCGAAGCCGCCCTCGCCCGTCGCTTCACCCGAGTCGCCCCCTGCGCCCGGAGTGCCACCAGCGCTGGGTTCGTCCCCCCCATCCATTCCCTCCGCTCCTCCCGCTCCCGTGTCCGTCGGCACCTGGGGTGAAGCGCCAAACTCGAAAGCACCGAGATCGGGCGCGTCACCAGTGAACGGTAAGCCTTCGTCCTGCCCCGCGTCGATCAGGTCGCTCCCTTCAACCAAGCGCATGAAATCGACAACGGGTAGGCTGCCATCCGCAGCACGTGGTCCGTCCACCCCTGAATCGGAAGTGCTTGCGAAGTCCGCATCGCTGACCGAAACGCCCAGCGTCCAAGAGTTGACGCTGTCGTCTATCTCGTCCAACGTGGCGCGTGCCAGCGCCTCGCCGGAGCCCGCAGCGAGGTTGTTCTTCATGTAGTGTTCGGCGCGCCCTTCGTCCGCGAGCATGTCGAAATTGCGCGGGTTGTTGAAGGCGGTGTTGTTGATCCAGTCGATACCACCTTCGTGGTGGTTGGCGTAGAAACCCTGAGAGCGATTGCCGAAGGACAGATTGAAGCGCACCACGTGTCGCGGGATCGTCGCTGGGATGTTGTTGGTGAAGCCGCCGGCTTTGATGCCTGCGCCGTTGCCCGCGCCTGTGTTGCTATCCGGAACGAAGCCACTCCTGAAAGCCCACGAGCTTTCGACGGTGCAGACGCCCGGCGAATTGATGAAGTCGAAACCGTCGTCGCTGTTGAACCATGCACGACACCCGCGGAAGACGTTGCCCGCGTCGTCCGAATGACACCCGAAGCCGTCCGCGTTCTCACCGCCGCGATCGGGGTCGTAGTTGTGGTGGGAATCGACGTTCAAGACGAGGTTGTTGCCACCATCTTGGATGAACAGACCGGGCCCTTCGTTGTGGTGCAAGTCGAGCTGTTCGAAGATGTTGTTGCTAGCGCCGTTCTCGACGCGAATGCACCAGGATTCGTTCTGATCGACGAGGATCTGCTGCACCCCGGTCAGCTCGAGCCCTCGGAAGTGCAGCCAGCTCGCGCGCACGGAGAAACCTCGGATGCGCGCTTGGGGGGTCAGATTGTTGAAGTCGAAGACGGGTGTTTCGCCAGCATAGGCGAAGTAGTTGATGCGCGCCCCGTCTTGGCCGCTCTTGTCGAACAGCACACCGATGTCCGAGTTGCCACTGAACTCGTAGACGCCTCCCCGAAAGTATACGGTATCGCCAGGCGACGCTGCCTGTTGCCCGCGTTGGGCTGTCGCGAACGGGTCTGCCTCGGTGCCGGCCGCAGCGTCATTTCCGTCGGGAGCTACGTAGTACTCCGCCGCGAGTGCAGGGGCGGAAACGAAGAGGAGAGCTGCAACCCACGCCAATACCCGACTCGAAAATCGCATGCCGTCTTCCTACCAGACCAGCGGTGAAGTACCGCTCTGGATCCACACACTGCCACGAATGGCGCTGCAGGCCCGTCCTACCGCGCACGCCGTGGAGCGACTCTACACCTGCGGAACCGCAAGCGATGGGACACCGAATGGAGACGCGCTAGCCCGGTGAATCAGTATCCGCGCAGTCGCCTGACAGAAGTGGAGTGTCGTGGCAGGCGATTTTTTTCGCCACGGTTGCCATGCCCGAGATGAAACGGTTCGCCACCGAAGGACGAATGCCGACTCGACGACCTTGCCCCTCAGCGACGGACTCAACCGTCGGTGCCTGTGTTTGCCTGGGGTTGGGTTTGTCGTCTGCTGATCCAGCCTCGGTCTTCCAACTCGCTGCGGAGTATTTTGCGAAGCACCTTCTTACTGGCAACGAGACGATCTTTGACGGTGCCCTGAGGAGCGTCGAGCAGGTCGGCGACCTCGTTGACCGAGTACCCCAAACCATGGTGCAGGATCACTGCCTGCCGACGCTCCGGACTCAGGGATCCGAGGATGCCATCGATACTCGGCGGTTCCTCGAAGGGAACCTTGGAATCCACGCCCCAAGGCAGAGCCCCCGGAAGCAACCAACGCGCAAGAGTCCCGCGACGGTGACGTTCGAGCTTTGCGGTCCGCAGAGCTCGACGAATCGTGATTCGGTCCACCCAACGTTCGAATGAGCCCTCGAAACGAAAGCCGGGGGCGTCACGTAGTACCTCCAACAAGACCTGTTGCGTCACGTCTTCTGCGTCGGCATCGGCCCCGCACAATGACCGCGCCAGGCGTTTCACTCGACCATACATGAGTCGCGCGACGGCCTCTTGCGCTCCTGGCTGGTCGTTGGCGAGACCAGCGATTAGCTCTGTTGTAGAATCATATTCACGAAGCACGTTTGTTGAATGCCCACGCGCTCGGATATCTGACTCGAGAAAGTGAGTCTCGGAGGGAACACTTTTCTGGACTCGCCCACGAAATCTACCAATACGGAAATCAAACCATCAGCATGGATGGTACCGAGTAACCGTTTTCTTTTGACACTACACAAACGGCAGGCGCAGGGCGGCTCGCGCTCACCCCAAGGCGTTGCCCCCAATCGAATGAGAATGGTCAGGGCAGCGGCCGCGACGACCACCACGCCGAAGTCGCCAAAATCCAGATGCTGTCGTCGACAGCCGCCGCCCTTCCCAAGAATCAGCTAGTCCAAAGTGTGACCGAAGCGTCCTCCTTCTGGCGCGCACCTCTCGGGCACCTCGACGAATGCACCAGCCCCACGTACAACCGGCGACTCCGCCAGCCGCGCTCGATCGCGTGGCTTAGGGGGCACGGCGGCATGGCAACCTGCAAGCGTTGCCAGTCGATGTCGGTGATTGTCTCGGTCCTTCATACTTCGATCCGGGTCTGACTGGTCAGGACTTGGTGCGGTCCGCTACGAACTCTGAATGCGCGTCCCCGCGTTCTTGATCACGCAAGATCGAGAAAAAGTCGGAAGAGCCCTTCCCGTCTTCTCCACTCGTCCCCCGATGCCAGTCCTGCCCTCGCGGTGCGCGGCAAAAGACGGGCTGCTCGAGGCACAGCTCAACAACTGCTGGAGGCGTACAACACCGCGCATTACCCGTTCACGTCACGGGCAGTCCCGCCCTTCGGAGGGCTTTTGGCTGAAGCTGCTCCGCTCGTACCCCGTCAGAACTTTGCGGGCCTGCCGGAATGGGTGCCGTCATAGATTCAGTCAGACCAAAACCGCGGGCCCGCCCAAGTCCACGCGCAAGGCGAATCGCGCGCTAGGCATCGGCGCACCACCGGGCGTTGGAGGTTCAACGCCTCGACCCAGGGGTCCGGCACAGGCCGCGCCGCCGGTAGGCTGGCGCAAGGCGCCCGCCGGAACAGATCCGCGACCCTCTCGGGACGAATCGTCCAGGGCCTCTGCACGAACGAACAGCTTTGCCCGCATCCGGGCCCCCCAACGTGAGCGTGGCTTCGGACCCAACAACCCCCGCGAGCCCTCAAACAACGGCGAGCCACGATTTTGCGTGAAGGGTACGCAGGCACGGCCCATCAACACCCCGTGTACCTCCGCTCATTGGTGTCGGCGCTGGCGTCGCTGGTCCCCTGTGCCCGGAAGGTGAACCGTGGCGCCATCGTCGTTTTCGATAGCCAGCACTCCGCCCAAGAACACGGATACCGAAGCGCAGTCAGACGAGCTAGCGAGAGGCAGATATGAGCGTTGATGACATTCCGATCGGTAATGCCACGGGACGGAGTCTCGCCAAACGAGATGTCGCAGTCCTGGAAAGCGCAGCCGCGGCATCGTTTCGTTTCGAGCAAACCAGATTGCGGCTCTCGGTTGCGCTGCGAAACGGACTGAGCCATCGCGAGGCCATGCGCTTGAAGCAACTGGGCCCGCGTCCAACTTCAGCACCCTGGTGGCTTTGGTCGGAGTTGGTCGCCACGTTCGGCACCCGGCGTGGGGCGCTTGGCGCGCTGGCTGCGGCGGCCGCGGTAGCCAGCGTGTGGATGGTCGACGGCGAGTCGGCGCGCCAGGCCGCGGAGGTGAACGAAGCTCCCCAAGTTCAGGTGCGGGCCGCAAGCCAGCCGGCAACAGACCGCTTCGGCAGCCTCGAGGACACGGCCAGGAGTGAAGTAGCGGAACACGGAGCCGGAGCGGCCATGACTGCGAAAGACCGCGAGGCGAAAGCACCAGAGCAGACATCCGTGGGAGCCGCAACACCTACGAGCGAAGCCCTCTCAGCCCAGGAGGACTCGACGGGAGCGCTGCATCCACAGCCATTGCCCGAATCGAACGCGTTCAACTCTGCAACCCAAATGCGACTGCGCCGAGGTTGGCGAGCAACGGCTGCCAGTGTCGCTCACGACGGGAAAGAGAAAAGAGATGGTTCCTCGGCGGTTGCTACGCAGGCTGAGGCCGAGCGCGATACTGTCGCGCTGAGCGCGCGCCGCAACAGAACGGCGGCAGAGCGAGCTCCAACAGTACAGCGCGATGATGCAACGCCCGTCCGCAACACGAACCATGGCGAGCTGACGCTACTCAGTCGTGCGCGCAGAGCAATCGCCGCAGGCGATTACCGGGTGGCACTGAATTGGACGAAAACTCATCGGCAACGTTTCCGCAACGGTGAGTTGGTCGAAGAGCGGGAGGCGCTACACATAGAGGCCCTGCGAGGGCTCGGTCGAGAGCGGGAAGCGCGGCGCGCCTCAGGTGAATTCCGACAGCGCTTCCCGCGAAGCGTGCTGTCGCAGCAAACCCCCGCGTCAAATAGATGAGCTGACGTTTGCGTCTCGTTCGCGGCGTGTAGCTCGAACCGAATCCCATGAACAGGGACAATATTGCCCCTAGTGCTCGTTCATCTGACGGCGGTAGTTTTTGTTTACAAAAACCATGATCGAAAAGCTTCGCTGATCGCATCCAACGGTAGGTTGCTGGCATGACGTCGTTCTTCATTCCGCGTGCAGGCTCGATCACCCGTAGCCTCTTGAGCACCGACGAGTTCAGACTCGTCGACGCGTTACGTCGCGGAGACAACGACGCAGCACGTCAGCTCTATCAGACACTCTACCCCATCACACGGCGCGCGGTGCGCGCCAAGACTCGGGGTTCGACGCTACCGACCGACGATCTCGTTCAGACGACGTTGGAGCGGGTCCACGTGAGCCTGACGAGCGGACTGTTCGCGGGTGAGTGCAGCCTCGCAACCTGGGTCAACGCTGTCGCCAACACGACGATACGCGATGCCAGGCGCGCACGCTCACGCGAACAGGAAGGGCTGCTAGCCTACGCGACCACCGCAGGCGAAACGCTCGACGCGGAACGCCAGATGCACCTGCGGGACGAGCTGCGCACGATCTCCGACAGAATCGGGCGCATGAAATCGCCCTACGCCAAAGTCATCTTCGCGGCTGGGGTGTTGGGGATGACCCTGCAGGAAGTGGCTTCTCGCACCGACGCCAGCGTCGCAGCCACCCAGAGCCGCTTGCGCCGCGCGCGAGAACGACTGTGGCGGGGTCACCTTCTCGACGAGAAACGGGGAAGTGCGGTGGCGGCTCCCCCGTGACCGCCGCTGCTCGTGCATGCTCGCACAGGACACTGGTGGAAACCGGTTCCCTTCCCAGTCTCGTGTCGCCGGGTCGGCTCGCGCGCCACCCAGCGAGCCGCCGGGTGAAACAGGCGCGAGCCGTCGTCGCCCGATGGTCGGAAGAAATCGGCAACTGAGCGGCATCCTCAAGGTGGTGCCCCGAGCCACCTTGGCCCAGAGTCGCCAAAGCGGACAGTTCCCGGCATTGTGGTTTCTCCCCCCCCAGCTCACTGCTACCCTGCGGCGGAATGCCCTGCCGGCCCTTTGCCACCACATCGACCAGCACCGGCGCTGGACAGCTCCGCTCTATGGGCGGATGGAGAACGGCGGCGGCTTGGCGTCCTTGGGCCGTTCTCTTGTTCACCACCACGGCGTTGTTGCTGCAAAGCGGACTCGCCGAAGCACAGCCACGGTCCGAAGTCAGCTTGCACTACGAGATGGACCCGGCGCTGAGCGACTGCCCCAGCCGCGCCGAATTCCGGAGGGACGTCATGCGGCAATTGGGCCACGACCCATTCCGCTCGGACTCCCCACGCAAACTCATTGCGCGAACGTCGCTCAACGCGTCGGGCATGCGTGGCAGCGTCTTGTGGTTGGACCCCGACGGGGGACCGCGAGGCGAACGCCAGTTCGTAGCCGAGCATCGAGATTGCCGTGAACTGGTGAGAAGCATGGCCTTCGCTGTGGTCGTGCAGCTGCAGCTGTTGACAACGCCCGCTCCAGAACCCGAACAGGAACCAGAGGCCACACCCGAGCCCCCACCCCCTGCTGACAACCCACCCCAGCCACGCGAAACGCGGACGGTGAGGCTGATCGAGTCGTCGGATGATGCGAGGAACCGGGCTTGGGAGGTGC
>JBNKZR010000017.1:0-38418 GCA_050301735.1 Polyangiaceae bacterium
TCATCCGTGGGTTCTCCCGACACCAGGTGCATGGTGAACGTCGCCGTCAATTCGCGAATGACGAACTCCTCGGCGACGACGCAAAGCTCGCCGTCCACCCGCTGAAAGCGCAAACCGCGCTCAGCGGCGTTCATGCGCAGGTAAGCCAGTTGGCACAGCAAGGCGCAGTACAGGAAGTTCAGAAACGGGGAGTTGAGTGCCTCCAGTGCGAAAGGTGCGAATTCTTCACCCTCCCTCGCCATCTGACAGTCGACGTGCAGCGTCTCGTTGTCGTCACCGGCGTGTTCGCTGACGAGCCGCCAGTTGTACGTCTGTTTCGGGTTCGCGTGGGCGTTGCTGGTTCCCGCGTCGTTCGGGTCGACGTCGCTCGCGGACTTCTGATCGGTCATGTGCGAAGCATACTGCTCCATGCGGCGCTGCAGAAGTGCGTCGGTCATACTCCTCGACTTGCCCTTCGGCTGCCCTGGAGCGTATCAGCCGCCACGCCGGGCGCGTCAGTCAGATGGTCGCGATGGTGAACGGAGCCTTGCAACTTGCAAGACTGCACCCCCAAGCATGAATTGAAACGCAGAGATGCCGCGAGCCATGACTCGCGGCGTCTCTGCGTGGGGACTCTCCGTCGCGTCGAACGCGCTGCCGCGCGGTCGCTTTCGGCGGCTGGTTTCGAGAGCTCAGAAGCTCAGCGTGGCCGCGCCTTCCGCGATTGCGTTGTGCAGAACACTGGCGCCGGTGATGACCACGCCGTCGAGCAGGTCTTCCTGCTCGTAGCCTCGGGCCTTGACGCATGGGGTGCAGGCGTAGATGCGGCCGCCGCGTGACTGCAAGGACGCGATCAGATCCTTGAGCGGTTCCAGCGGTGCACATTGGGTCGTGTCCGCGGCACGCTTGCGAACCAAGTCGACTCCGCCAGAGGTCAGGAAGACGTCGACGCTGAGCCCGGAGGTGATGCCCCCGTTGGCGATGGTGAAGCCGACAGAGGAGAGCTCGTGGTCCGTGCCGTGGGTGATGACGACGAAAAGCTTTTTCTGGTTGGGCTGCTGGGTAGACATGGTGATTCGTTCTCTTTCTGGATTGGGTTGGAGTCCTGAGGGGTCAGTGCTTCACGGCCACCAGTGAGATACTGTGGACCTCGTACTTGTCCGCGGAGCGCTGAGCTCGGCCGGGGAGGAAGTGGTACTGCGGGTTGACCTGAACGAGCTCGATGCGAAGACCTGCATCTTCAATCGCGCCTTGGTAATCCTCGCGATGCATGGCACCGCCGATGCACGCGGCCCAGAGGGTGGCATTGCACACGACGGACTCAGGCAAGAAAACGCTGGTCACGATGTCGCTCAGAGCGATCCGCCCGCCGGGGCGCAAGACACGTGCAGCCTCGCGAAAGACCCGCTCCTTCTCGGCTACGAGGTTGATGACACCGTTGCTGATGATGCAATCGAAGCTCGCGTCATCGTACGGCAGCTCTTCGATGTACGCCTTGTCGAAGGAGATTGGCGGTAGGCCATTGGCTGCGTCGCGCAGTCGAATGGCCTTTTCTCGTTGGGCGTCCGTCATGTCGACGCCCGCCACGAAGCCGTCGTTGCCGACGTAGGTGGCGGCGACGAAGGCGTCCATGCCGCTACCGCTGCCCAGATCGAGCACTCGTTCGCCGGCCTCGAGCCTTGCCAGTCCAAAGTGGTGGCCGACACCGGCAAAGGAATCGATGGCTGGTGCGGGGATGGCGTCCAATCGCGTCGTGTCGTAGCCGAGGCGTTCAGCCAGCGCGCGCCCAGTTTCGAAGTGGAATTCGTCGTGTGGCTGCTCGGCTACGCGCTGATACATGTGCTTGACCGCGGCTTCTAGCGCTCGGGTGTCGAGTGCTGCGGGGACTTCGCGCTGCGGCTGAGCGGCAGTGGAGGGGGTGGAAGCAGGAACGGAAGATTGGGCGGCTGAAAACATGATCGTGGTCTCCTCTTGTGGTGGTGGAAGTGAGGTGCTCGCAATGACTATTGCAGCCCCCGTGCCAATGCTTGTGGTGCCTGTTTTGGTCTGCTTTGTGGTGTGTCTTCAGGGTTACTGGTGGTGTGCATGTCCGTTCGTGCATGGGCTCCGAGCTGAACGTGCATGTCCGTCGGGACATGAGGCGTGGTGCGGGTGACAAAGACGGGATGGACAAAATGCACGCAGCCACCAAACCGTCGAGGTAGGTGGCTGCGGGGGTGACGCGGTGGCGTCGTTCGTCGTTTGGGCAGTGGCTACTCGAAGAGCGCCTCAGCCTACCTGGCGCGAGTCGAAACCTGCCTTCTCCTTGATCGTGGCCTTGATCTGATCCACCGACACCGTGCTCGGATCGTAGGTGACAGTGACCAGCTTCCGGTCTGCGTCTACCGCAATGCGCGTGACCCCCTTCAACTTGCGGAGGGCGGCCCTGACCAGCAGGGGGCAGCTTGACGTACGCATGCCTTCAATCAGCAGCTTGGCTTCTGCGTGGGTGGCGAGCTGCCTTGCGGCGCGGGGTTGTGCGTCGTCGTCGACGGGGCAGTAGCCGCCAGCGCGAGAAGGAACGGTGACGAACAGGGTGCAGAGGGCGGTGAGGGTGGCAATGGTCTTCATGGTTTTTCCTTTGTTTGGGGTCGGGGGTGGGGGCTTGGCCTTCGACGGAGTTGGGGTGCCGTTTGGCTTTGGACGCAGTTGGGCGAAGGTTCAGATCAGGTGGGGGAGGACGAAGTACTCGGTTGCGTTGATCACGAGCGCGAGTGCGGTTGCTCCCCACAGCACGGCCTTGGCTTTGCGGCGGCGGGGCCCGCACGCGACGCGGCGCACTTGCCAGAAACCGAGGCCTAGCAGGGCGAAGGTGAGCACCGTCGCGGGCGTGCGAAGTTCGGCGTAACGAGTCAGCCAGCTCAGTCCACTGACGCCCAGCAGAATGCCGGCTAGCGGGGCTAGGCAAACGGCGCCGGTGACGAAGGAGCCGACGCAGCTACCGAGAGCTAGAAGGAGTCCTGTTTTGGTGTTGGCTTGCATGCTCGGCTACGTTTGCAGCCAACGTGCCAACACTGATGAGCACTAATTCCCGCGTTCATCTCGAGGATATGACCTTTCGGACATGAATGGTCGATATCCGTTCGTCAGTGAACATGACGCACTCACTTGCGCTTCACGTCGAGGTTCTTCATAAGCCGAGCCATGTACGGCTGAGTGATGCCGAGCTGCTGGGCCGCGCGGGTTTGCACGTTCTCCGAGCGCTCGAGTGCATCCTTGAGGATCGCGCGCTTCGCTTCGCGAACGGCATCGTGATAGCTGAGAATGGGGTTTTGCCCTGGGCTACTCGGACGAGCTGCCTTGGGCAGCGTGGCGCAGCCATCGCGGATCTCCTCGGGCAGGTCCTCGACCGTCAGACGGTTGCCGGTGCGCAGAACCACCATACGCTCGACGACGTTGGAGAGTTCACGTACGTTGCCGGGCCAAGGGTAGTTCAAGAGCAGTTCCCGCGCGTCCTCCGATATCGATAGCGGGCCGGTCGCACCCTCGCTCGCTTGACGTGCCACGAAGAAGTCGAGCAGGTCGCTGATGTCTTCGCGGCGTTCCCGTAGCGGCGGCACTCGCAGCGATACGATGTTCAAGCGGTAGAAGAGGTCCTCTCGAAACTTCCCTTCTTGCATCGCTTTCTGAAGATCGCGATGGGTGGCGCAGACGATCCGCACGTCGGTGGACAGCGTGCGAGTGCCTCCCAGCCGCTCGAACTCACGTTCCTGCACCACCCGAAGCAACTTAGCTTGGATCTCCGGGTCCATCTCGGCGACTTCGTCCAGGAACAACGTGCCGCCATCGGCTTGTTCGAGCTTGCCGATCTTGGTCTTCACGGCGCCGGTGAATGCACCCTTCTCGTGCCCGAACAGTTCGCTTTGCAGCAGTTCGGCACTGAGCGTGGCGCAGTTGACGGCGACGAAGGGGCCATCGACGCGGGCGCTCCGCTGGTGAATGAAGCGCGCGAGGACCTCTTTGCCGGAACCGCTCTCCCCGAGCAGCATGATGGTCGCCGTCGAGGCCGCCGCTCGCTCCGCGACGTTGACCGCGGCCTGCATCGCAGAGCTAGCCCCCGTCACCAGCGAATGACGACCCGAGAGTTCCGTCTCCAACGCCGCTACGCGGCGTTGCAAGCGTCGCGTCTCCAAGGTCTTGTCGACGACGTGCTGCAAGTGTTGAGGCTCGAAGGGCTTGGAAATGAAGTCGCTTGCCCCCATGCGGATCGCCTTGACGGCCGCTTCGATACTTCCGTGCGCCGTGATCACGATCACGGCGGGCGCGTTGTCCTTGTCCTTCAAATCCTCCAACACACCAAAGCCGTCCTTGCGCGGCATTCTCAAGTCCAGGAGCATGAGGTCCGGTTCGAAGCTTGCGATCTTCTCGAGGGCTTCGACGCCATCGTTGGCAGTCTCGGTCTCGAACCCTCCTGCTCTGAAGCGGTCTCTGACGACCAAGCGGATGGAGGGGTCGTCGTCGACGACGAGAAGGCGAGCATGTCGAGTGGCGTTGGATTCGGTCATTGTCTGGCGCTGGGTGGATGGACGTCCCCTATAGTGGAGCATGCTGGTGCAGGACACGTGCCAGCTGCTGACGACGGTTCGGCTTCGGGGCAAGGTCGGGGGAGCGCGCTGTGCCGCGGATGATCATGTCCGAAAGTGCATGGTCATCGACGCATACTTCCGATGTCCGATCGGATATACTTCTCTGCGGACAACGCTCCAAGTGTGCGAAATCACGTTTGGAATGTCCATTGCATAGCCCCAGCGGGCTCCGCGGCTGACTCTGGTCCCGCTGCCACTCGAAGGAGCATCCCCCATGTCGATCAACGTTCACGAACTCCGCGGCTACATCTCTGCCATGTACAGCGACGTCGCGCGCTTCCCGCGTGGCGAGTTTCACTTCCCTACGGGTCGCCCGATCATGGAGCGCCTGGGGTACCAACAGCAGTTCTTGGACCGTCTGCCCCCCAAAGCGATGGAATCGTTCGCTGGTGTTGGCCACCACTTCGGCATGGCTCCGCTGCAGTCAGGTGAACACGTGTTGGATCTCGGTTCCGGTTCGGGCAGTGACGTTTTTCATGCAGCGTTGCAGGTTGGCTCGGGGGGGCGCGCCGTCGGCATCGACATGACCGACCAGATGCTGAGCAAAGCGCGCAAGTTGGCCGAGTCCTTCGAAATCGAGAACGTGGAGTTCGTGGAGGGGCACATCGAAGAGTTGCCGTTCGACGATGCCAGCTTCGATTGCGTGATCAGCAACGGCGTCGTGAATCTGGCGGTCGACAAGTCGGTCATCTTCGAAGGCGTCAAACGCATCCTGAAGCCAGGCGGGCGCATGATGTTCTCCGACATCGTGACTGGTGTGGAGCTGCCCACGAGCGTGCGCGAAAACTGTGAGCTATGGGCTGAGTGCATCGGTGGGGCCTGCGAACAGCAGGACTACCTGCGCATCCTCACAGACGCGGGACTCCGACTAGAAACCTGTCGCATCAACGACGAATACAAGTTCACTCAGCAGAGCACCATCAGCGCGGCGGACAAGTTCCAGGTCCGCAGCGTGAGCATCTTGGCCTACAAACCCGCGTGACTGACGAAACCGACAACACAGAGCAACTCCACGCTCGGATCGCCGAGCTCGAGGCTCGCCTCGAAGAACTCGAGGCCTACAACCTCGAGCTGGAGCGGGAGACTGCGCGTCGCGGTGTGAAGCTCAACTGTGCGAACATCGCGCTCAGTCGCGCGAAGATCGCGTTCGACGAACAGGCTCGGCATCGCGAAGAGGCCGTTCAGGACATCGCGCACGATCTGCGCACGCCACTGACGTCGATCAGAGGCGCCGCTCAGAACGTGCTCGACGGGATCGCCGGTCCGGTCGACGACGGGGTGCGCGAGTACGTGAACATCGTCTTGAGCCAGTCGACGCGTCTGATTGGCGTCGTCAATTGGCTGCTGCAAGCGATTCGCATCACATCCGAACCGCGTACCCTTCAGGCCTCACGCCAGGACATGACCAAGCTTCTGAGTGACGTCGTGGTCGGCTTGCGACCCATCGCTCAAGCGAAAGACATCGAGCTCTGCCTGGAGGGGGAAGAGCAGCTCGGCTGCTTCGATGGCGCGAAAATTCATCAAGTCATGGACAACTTGGTCGGTAATGCGCTGAAGTTCACAGAGCCAGGCGGGTCGGTCATGATTCGAGTCGAAGGCGACGAAGCCAGCACGCAGGTCAGGATCACCGACACGGGCATCGGTATGGATGAGGACGCGCTGGAGCGGATCTTCCACCGCTACTATCGCGCGAATCCGGAGAAGGAGGGCTCCGGCCTGGGCCTGCTCATCGCGCGCGAGCTGGTGCGGTTGCATGGGGGGGACATCACGGTGACGAGCACGCTCGGCAAAGGCAGCACCTTCGTGGTAGCTTTGCCGCGCACGCAGCCGACCGCGATGGACCAAGTAGCCTAGGACCTTGACTCAGACTGATCCCGACGCCAACGACGCGTCTCGCAAGAGCCTGCTCGAGAGAGCCCTCGGGCTCGTCACCGACGTCCAGCCTGGAGAGGCGCCGACCGCGTTGCTCCTGATGCTCAACGTGTTCGTTCTGCTCGCGGCGTACTACGTCATCAAGCCTGTGCGCGAGGGCTTCATCCTCGAAATGCAGTCAGGTGCCGAGTACAAGAGCGCGATGGGCGGCGTCATCGCCGCGTCCTTACTGGTCTTGGTGCCGGTCTACGCCAAGTTCGCGAGCAAAGTCTCGCGTGGTGTGTTGGTGACGCGAGTGACACTGTTCTTCGCGTCACACTTGGTGCTCTTCTATCTGGGTAGCTCGATTGACGCCGTGCGCCACCACCTGGGTCTACTCTTTTTTCTCTGGGTGGGCGTCTTCAACATGATGCTGGTCGCCCAGTTCTGGGCTTTCGCCAATGACATCTACTCCGAAGAACAAGGCAAGAGGCTGTTCCCGCTCGTCGGGCTTGGCGCGTCGGTGGGTGCGGCGGCTGGGAGCCAAATCACGAAGGCGCTTGCTCTGTCCTTGGGGCGCGACCAACTGTTGCTCGTCAGCGCCGGGATGCTCGTCCTGTGTGCTGGCGTGTTCAGCGTGGTCAATCGTCGGGAGTCCGGGCAGAGAGACGAGGCGGCCGCGGTGCCGCCGGGCGAGTCGTCAGTCGAAGCAGCGAGCGCCGCGTCGTCCACAGTCGAGGAGCAGGATGCGCCCAGAGGCGCGTTCGGTCTCGTGTTGAAGCACCGCTATCTGCGGCTGCTCGCTGCGTTTTCGCTCGTCTTCACACTGGTCAACACCAACGGCGAATACTTGCTGGGCAAGTTGTTCAAAGAAGCCGCCGCCGAAGCGGTTGCGTCCGGCGCCATCAGCGCTGGCACGGAAGGCGACTTCATCACATCCGAGTTCGGCTCGTTCTTCTTCTACGTGAACGTCTTCGGGGTGTTGACGCAGATGCTCCTCGTTTCGCGCATCGTCAAGCACGGCGGGTTGCGGGTAGCGTTCTTCATCCTGCCAATCATCGCGTTCGCCGGAGCGATGAGTTTCGCGCTCGTACCGCTGTTGTGGGTCATCCGCACGAGCAAGATCGCGGAGAACGCGACTGACTACTCGCTGAACAACACCGTGCGCAACATGCTCTGGTTACCGACCACCCGCGAGATGAAGTACCGCGCGAAGCAGGCCGTCGACACGTTTTTCGTGCGGCTGGGGGACATGACGTCGACGGCGTTCGTGTTTCTATTCGTGGTGGGTCTCGACCTGAACCTGCGGCAGTTCTCAGCCTGCAACGCCGTGGTCGTCGTGATTTGGCTCTTCCTCGCTCGCGGCATCGTGAAGGAGAACGGGCGCCTCAGCGAGGCGTCGGAAAGCACCGCCAGTCCCCGCGGGGCGCTCGGCACAGCCGAAGGCTGATGCGTCGCCGCTCCGTTCGTCTGATGGATGTCAGTGCAGCGGAGGACCGAGCCTATGGGCTCGTATCGTAGACCTCGATCTCCGCAATGCGCGGTAGCCCGCTAGCCTGCACGATGAACAGGTTGGCGCGTTCACTCTGCACCGCAGCAAATTGCACGAGCTTACCTACGCCAATCGTCGTGCCCGTTGCCAGAACTTGCCCCTCTAACGTTTCCAATCGCCAAGCCTGCACTTGGTTGCCGTCTTCTCTGAGAACGACGGTATCGAACGTTTGTGGGTCGTCCAGCCACTTGACGGAGATGCGCTGTTCGTTGGCAGCTGAACCGTCTGGCACGATGTTGTCTGGCGACCAATAGGTCGCCACATCACCGTCGCGCACGGAGTTGCTGCTGGTGCCCGGCAACTTGCTGGCACTGTCGGCATCTGCAGCGGCGACGACACTCGCCAGAGCCAGGTTGAGAGCAAGTCCTGAACACAAGGTCTCGGAGTCACAGCCGCAAGTGGTCGCGGCAGCGCTCTCCGGACAGGGGTCGATGCAATCGGCAACCCCGTCACCGTCTCCGTCGACGTCGACCGTGCCACAACCGCAGGCGCCTGGCGCCGTCTTCTGCGGATCGAGTGAGCAGTAGTCTTCGCAATCGAGGGTGCCGTCGGCGTCGTAGTCCGCGTCGGGGATGCCGCATCCGCACCCGCCAGCCATCGTCTTCAGGGCATCGTCCGGGCATTCGTCGATGCAATCCGGCGTCGAGTCGTCGTCGCGGTCTGAAGCATCGGCGCCACACGGTGTCGTCATCGAATCCGTTGCGGGAGATGCGTCCCCGGCGTCGCACCCAGCGCAGCCAATGGGGCGTGTGTTCGTTGAAGCGTCGCGTCGTGGATCGGCGCCCGCATCAACCGCGCTCGGATTTGCTTCGGACACTGGCGTCTCGTCCGTCTCGTCTTTGGATTCGCCAATTGCCCCAGCGTCCGAGTGCTTGGCGTTGCTGCCCGTGGCTTCGGGGATCTCTTCGCTCTCCGTGGGAGGCTCCTCCATGCTCGAGCTAGGCGACGTTTCCTGCACCGCGGCTCCCGCCTCTGGGGCGTCCGATGCTGACTCTCCGCTGGCTGCCGCTGGTCGGTCATCGCTCGAGATGGCGTCAGGCTGGCCGTCGCGCTGTGCGCTCTGCTCTGCTGTTCCACCATCGGTTGGGCCATTCCCGGACTGTGTTCTCCACAGCGTCTCATCCAGCTCCGACCGGCAGCCGGATGCGCTGAGAATGAGCACTAGGCGAAGCCAGGCTTGGTTGTGGAGGATGGAACAAGACACATCTTGTTTGTAGTGTGAGCTGCTCGAAACGGTTGATCAGAAAGTCAGGCAGCTCAATTGCGTCGAATGCGGCGGCCAACCCCGTGCAGCACCACGATAACGCCGGACCACTTCGCGGGACTGACTTCGAATTTGCCGGCTGGCTTGCTCGAATGGTCGCGCCACGCGAAGGGGGCGCTTCCGTTCGAACAACCGCGGGCGCCGTGCATCGCGAGGAGGCTGCCAAGCCGCGGGGCGTCACCACCTGAGGCAAAAGAATGGGCTGGGCGTTTGGCCTGGTTGATCACCCCTCGCGACCATAATCCGGAATTTGGCGGTGGGGTTCCCACCGCCGTCAAAGCCTGCCGACGCCCGCAAATTCTGGGACCTGCACGGACAGCTCGTCGGTCTGGTCGAGCTCGTAGTATCGGGGCATTCGACGCTTCCGTTCGCCTCTAGCCAGTCCACCATCGTCTTGCCGCCATCTTGGGCGCGTGTGGCGGCCATCGTGCCGATGAGATTGTTGAAGACGTGCGCCAGCCCGAAGCGGACTCGTGGCGTACGGATGGCGGCGTTGTCGAACCCGTTGTGGCGGTAGGTGGCTCGCAGGTAACCGCGGTCTTGGTTGCCATTTCGTCGAATCCAAGACTAGTGGTTGCCCGACGGGTTCACACCAAGAATCCTGTGGACGGTAGATTGACCGAGACTGGAGTACGCAGCGCCGTCTCACGTGGCGTGGCGGGGTAGGCCCAAGTCGCAGCGCATGCGCTCTGCTGTGTGTTTGGGGGCCGCGGATTGACGGGCCCGGCTATCAACTCGTTTGACGACGCTCTGTCGTTTGAGGTAGCAAACGGGTGGGGAACCACGAACACCAGGAGTGCGGAGTATCTATGCGAATCAGAACGAGCGTCACTATCGTGAGCGGTATGCTTGGCGCCCTCTTCGTGAGTGGTACGGCAGAGGCGTCCGAACCTGAGACCCACGACGACTTCTACTTGCGGATGTCGATTGGTGGTGGGCCCGGCAGCATCGACGAAGAAGTC
Organism: Polyangiaceae bacterium; assembly: GCA_050301735.1. GTDB lineage: Bacteria > Myxococcota_A > Polyangia > Polyangiales > Polyangiaceae > SZUA-265. The sequence continues at coordinate 10,234 of JBNKZR010000017.1, forward strand.
AAGACGCAGGCGGCATCGTCGGAGTCAGAACTGAGTAGTGCTACGACGAAGATCGAGTTTCTCTTTGGTGGAACACCGGTGCCGGGATTGGCCGTCGGAGCAGGTTTGATCGGCCACACCATGTCGAACCCGACCCTCACCGTCGGTGACGTCGAATTGGAGACGGACGACACTTCCGTCAACGTTTCGCAGCTGGCGTTGTTCATCAACTACTTCCCCGATCCCCACGGTGGTTTCAATGTACTGGGATCTGTCGGCTTGGGCAGCACGAGCGTGCGAGTGGCGGATGTCACGGCAGATACGGACACTTCGGGTGCAGTTTTCGGTTTTGGCCTCGGCTACGACTTTTGGGTCGGTGACGAGTGGTCCATCGGTCCCGCTCTCAACATCACGTACGGCGTCCTGTCTGGCGAAGCGAATTCCCTTACGGTGACGGACACTTTCTTCAGCCCCAGCTTGTCGCTCAGCTTCTTGTACCACTGACGAACGCGCACGCCGGTCGCTAGTCCGACCGTGCGTGTGACGGTTCCTCAGTGGGGCGCTTCGGCGATCCGGAGTAGACGGGCCATCTCGATCCCGGCGAGGATGAATGGCCCGTTGCCTTTGGGGTCGTTGCGCACGATGGGTTCGCTCACGTAGTAGTCGTAGTTGCCGTTGCGACCGAAGCCGAGACCGCCGACGAGGCATTGTTGAGTCATGCTGATGCGCCCGTCGGGATGCACCAGGACGAATTGCTGCAGCAGGCCGCGGTACGCTTTGGTGGCGACCATGCGGTAACTTGGTTCGACAAAACCCAAGCGCGTCGCTTTGGCGAAGAAATAGCTGAACATCGCCGACGCGGTCGACTCGCGATAGTTGCCAGGAGCTCCCGCCCGGTCGACGACTTGCCACCAGGTCCCTGTTGCATCCTGATGCGCGCTCAGGGCGTGAGCGAGCTCTTGTGTCATCGCCAGCAGTGGTGCCCTGTGCCTTTCGTCGTCATGCGGCAACACTTCGAGTACGTCCACCAGCGCCATGGCTAACCAGCCCATGCCGCGGGCCCAAAACTGACGGGATCGCCCTGTCTCCGGATCGGCCCACGTCTGCACCTTCGACTCGTCCCAGCCGTGAAAGTAGAGGCCCGTTTTCGAATCGCGCAGGTGGGCGCGGGTGACTTCGAATTCGTTCACGACTGCATCGAGACTGGCGCCTGCCTCGTAACGCAGCGTGTAGCGTGCCAGGAACGGCATGGCCATGTAGACGCCATCGAGCCACAGCTGGGAAGGGTACTTCTTCTTGTGCCAGTAGGCGCCTTCGCTGGTCTTCGGCTGCTCTTTCAGTTGCTGGCGCAAGGTGTGCGCGGCTGTTTCATACTTCTTCTGTCCCGTTCGCTGATGCAAGCGCAGGAGGTTGCGACCGGGACTGACTGCGTCGATGTTGTAGAGCTGGCGGTCGTACTCGAGGATGCTACCGTCGTCGGCCACGTAGCTGCCAGTGACCGTCTCCAGCACTTGTGCGTATCGTGAGCCGGGGCGTTCCGCATCGAGTTCATCGTATGCGAGGGGTTGCAGTCCAACGACATCGTATTCGAAGTTGGGTTTGCGTTTGCGATGCGCATCCCAGCCCCCTCGACGATACGCGAGTGTCTTGCGGGCGAGCTCGGAATCGGCAAGGTGCACGGCCCAATCGAGGGCCATCTCTGGCGAGAGCGGCTGCGCGAGCGCTGCCTTGGTGACGGCGGTGGAGAGGCGGATCCGTGGCGTGATGCTGAGCTTCTCGGCCTCCTGTTGCAGGTACGCGACGAACTCGTCCTGGTTGGCAATGCCGTCACGCTCCCCCTGCCAAGCGGCCAAGAAGAAGTAGTCCAGCTCGTCACCCTGAGGGCGGACGGCGAGCGCGACGTTGGTGTCGTCACTGACTTGACGCAGGACGCGCTCTCTCGGAATCAACACGGCCATGCCAAGCGCATCGTCGTTGAGCGACTGTCGACCCCAAGTGGCGAGATAGGTGAATGAGGAGCCGGGGCCGTCCTCCGGTCCCGTGAGCACCTCGACCCCTTCGTGGTGGACCAAGCCTATCGCGATGTTGGGCGGCGCCTGACTGAATACGAGCGCGGTGTGTACTAGGCGACTGCCCCCCAACATCGAGAAGTCTGCACGGACGTCGGTTTGCTGACCTGCGACCTGCCAGTTGCCGTAGACGATGCGAAGTGCGGACGAGTAGTTGCCGTTCCTGGTGACACTCGCATCCCAGCCATCTACCGTGGATAGGAGCTCCACTCGGTGTTCGGCTTCGTTCCAGAAGCCGAAACCCCCAGTACCCAGGGATAGGCCGACCTTCAGGATGTCCATCCCCCAGTCGCTCATGTGATGGTAGCTTTCGAAATCGTCCAAGCCGATCTGCTGCAGCACGGGCGTCGCGATCCGTTTGCCGAAGATGTCGAAGCCGTTGCGTTGGTCCAGGTAGATCCGGTACGCGATGCGGTCCGATTCGATGCCGGGCCCCTCGTAGCGAATGAAGTTGGAGTGATCGGTATGTTCCTTGGGGGGCGTCAGCTTGGTGACGTTCTGAAACCTGCCGCCTACGTACTCCCATAGCTGGGGTGCGTCCTTGCGGGGTTGCCAGCGTCCGTCGACCTTGTGCGAGATTTCGGCTTGGGTCAGCTTTTGGGGCCGAACGGCGTCATCACCGGTGAGCTGCAGGGTGAGGCTCTTCGTTTCGTAAGGGGCGAGATCGAGCAGCGCGAGGAGCGCATCGACTTTGCCGTTGGCGTCTTCGTCGACGAGCTCCGTCGGGTAGCTATTGCCGTCTTCTTCGAGGTGCAGGTCCGATGCACGTGGGTCGCCTTCGGGCCAACCCACGTCATACAGTCGAACCCAGAGCGCACTCTTGGGGCGAGCAAAGGCGGAGGGGTTCGACACCTCGATGCGGGCAACCACTTCAGACAGGTAGGGAGCGTCGTGACCCGACGTTGGGGTCGACGGATTCGCCGCTGGTGTTGCTGGCCCGGGTGCGCTGCAACAGCTCGCGGTCAGCAAGCACAGCGAAATAAGTGAACGATTGGCCACTTCACTAGAAGTAGTAGTTCGCGACCATGCGGCCGCGCCAGTTGTGGGGGCGTTCCTTGTCGAGATACTCCATCTCGGTGAAGCTGCCGCCCCACCCCAGGCGCACCTCGGGGGTGACGTTCCAGAAGACGTCTGCATCCGCCCGGCGGAACTTGTCTGCGACGTGGGTGAGCAGTTCGATCTCGGCTCCTCCTCGCGGATAGAGATCCGAGAGGTTGTTCGAGAACGCCTCCATGTAGTTCGCTTGGATCATCACCCGCCCGATCGGTGGGAGATAGTACTCGGCTCCTATCTGGAAGGCTTGCCAATCGATGGTGCTCAAGACCCCGAGGATGTCGAAGGAGACCAGCCCCTGGTCGATGTTCCCGTCGTATTCCGGCGGCGGGTTCGAACGGGCGGGGTTCGGCAACGTGGAAAACATGGCGCCACCGTTGACGCCTGTGAGATCGGCGATGCCCGAACCCGTGACGAAGAGCCCCATGACGGTGAGCTTGTTCCCTCGGTCGAACTGGTCTTCCGCGCGAATGACCGGGACTAGTGCATCGACGGCGAAGCCGCGCCCAACGACTTGGTTGGAGCGTTGGGTCGGGGGCGGCGCGAAGGCGTCGACGTCGAATTGTCGGGCGACTGCCGAGACTCCAATCGAGAGCGGACGCGCTGAAGGGACGCCGCGCGGTGTGCCGATGCCCAGCCAATCGTTGACGTACAAACGGAGAGCAGCGTGGGCGTCGGGAAGCTGGGCATCACGCTGCACTGGGCGAACGGCGGCAGCAGCAACGTCGAAACTCACGGACCCGCCCGCGCCGAAGGTGTGTGAGAGGCGTAGCTGCGGGTTGCGACTCCCGGGGTTGAACGTGTTTTGTCTCCCGAACAGATCCCAAGTTTGCCCGATGAGCATGTCGACGACATCGCTCGTCAGTTGTATGTACGCGAGGCGCATACGAAGCCCAGGGCTCGTGTAGAAGGCGTTTTCCGAAGGCTCGGGGTGCTGATCGTTGCGAACGTCGCCGCGGAAATCGCCTTCAATCACGGCCGACGGAGTGATCCCGGCGAGTGGGGAGCCACTGACGACCAAGCCGAGGCGGCTGTTGCGCGCCGATGCCTGACTGCGGCCGACCGTGCCTTCGTAGGTATCGCCTCGAGCGACGAGATTGGAACCGATGATCTCGTTGTAGCTGCGCGTCGTATCGTAGATCAGTTCGCCTTGAAGGATGCCGTAGAAGGTCAGGCTTAGCTGTCTCGCATCGTTCCCTAGCTCGAGCTTGACCGCCGGACGTGAAAACCACGACTCGGGGTTCTCGGTGTCGGTGGGTACGGTTGGGTTGCTGGGTTCGGACCGAGCCGACTTTCGCTTCGACCTTGTTTCGGCCTCGGCGCCCGTCGCGGAGAGGCCGAGCGAGGCGGACGCCGTTGCATCGTTGCTCGAAGCCGCCTGCGCCGCCGTTGGAGCAGCGGCTCCAGCGGGTCGTGGAGGGACCTGGGGTGGGGCCGCTGCTGCGGACGTCGTACCCGAGCTTGCTGTTGCTCCGCCCACTTCGGTTCCGCCGCCAGTGCCGCCGGCTGCGGGCAGAGTGGCTGCTCCAGAAATCGGCGTTTCAGCCGAAGTCTGGTTCGCCGGTCCGGGAGAACGTTCACCTGATGCGGGCGGATCCGACGGTTCTGCCGCGTCGGGCGTCGTCGGAGCAGGCTGGCTGGGAGCGCTCGGGGTTGATTCCGCCGGGGCGGGCGGCGGTGCACTGGGGGCGGTCGGCTGAGTCTCAGGGAGTCCCGCTGGAGCCTCGGGTGCTGGCTGAGCCAAACACAGCTTCGACGAGACGAGGATGGCGGCCAGTGCTACACCAGACAACGAACGCCGGGACGGTGGGGTACAGTGCATTGGGATCCTTGTGGGTCTTTCTTGAATGACTGGTCTAGTTGAAGTCGCAGCAGTAGAGCGTGGCCTCCCAACCTTCGCGGCTTCTGCCTGGGACTCCTGGGTCGCACGTCATTGGCGCGAAGTTGTCTTCAGGAGCGTCAGGGCCGTAGCAGGCAAACCCGAAGCGTCCCGGTTCACAGCCGGGAACGTGCGTGTGGTTTACGCACGTGCCGCCCCGCTGAGTCTCTGCTGGCATGTAGCAGCAGTAGGTTTCCCGGGTGGGGTTGGGCGCTGGCTTGGGCGTCGTGCAGGTCGGGTAATAGTAGTCCGCTCGGCTCTGGTTCTGCCGCAGATCTTCGCCCCGGGGAACGTGCCCGGTCTTGCACAAGAAGCCTTTCAGACGATCACCACAGCCAGCAACGGCGGACTCTTCACATGGAGAGGGTTCGGGTCTGCCGGTGCAGCAATAGGTGATGAGCCCGTTCTCCAGCGTGCCGTTGCTGCAGCGAATGGCCGGGTTGAGCGACTCGGGGCGGTCGTTGCCCCAACATTGGTAGGCCACCGTCCCGTCTTCACATTCCGCAATCGGGTCGTAGGAGCAGGTCGTTTCTTCTTCCGTGCAGCAGTAGCCTTCGTCGCCCGACTGCTCCACCGGACCTTTGTCGGCGCAGATCAAGCCGAAGGGCACTCCGTCGATGAATTTGCCATCTAGGTCGGGGCGGTCGGACCCCGAACACGAGTAAGACACCAAGCCTGCCGACTGAGGTTCGCCGTCGTCGACCGTCACACGGCAGTCGAGTACCGACTGCGACTCGATGGCGCACGTGCTTTCGAGGTTCGGAGACTCCGGCCAGCAGCCGCCGAGCCCGAAGCACAGCAGAGCAAGGGCACCCTGCGATACGGAGCGTTTTGGCCACGACATCATGACGGCCTCAGTTCCCCACCAACCAGTCATCCGGCACCCTGGGAGCTGGCAACTCTGGGAAGACACAGTCTTTGGGGTTGCTGGTGCCGTCTCTGTTGTCGGTTATCGTGACGCCCGTCCCTCGGGGTTCGAAATTGACGTCTCCCGGTCCAAACTCGAGATCGATGTACTCCGCGTAGACCGATGGCGGCCCGATGTTGTCGATGATGACGTTGTCCATCGTGACCTTGCCGGCAGTGCGTACTGCGCTGTGTCCCTCGACGGTGACGACCGGTTGCATGGTGCTCATGCAACTCACGTGACGAACGTCTTGAAAGTGGATGCGGCCGAACTCAGGAACCAAGTCGCCGGCGAACAGCGGGTTGTAGGCGGTGCTCATGACGATGGCGAAGTTCATGTCGCGCATGCAAATGTCGCGGTACGTGATGTTGTCGACGTTGCCGCCGCGACTGACGTCGGACTTGATGCGGATGCCGTTGAAGTCCGCGTCGGTGGAGTCGTAGCCGACGCTGCGCGAGTCCGCGTCGATCGTCAGGTCGTAGATCTGGATGTTCGAGACGCCGCGTCGAACGGTGCCATCTTCTTCGATGATCTCGCCATAGGTTTCGCTCCCGATCGACATGCCGTGCCCGGTGCCGAAATGGTTGTGTGCGATGATCAGGTCTTCGACGAGGTGACCGCCCTTGATCGCGATTTGGTCGTCGCCGGTGGTGATGGTGTTGCAAGCGATGACGCCACAGGTGGCCAGATCGGTCGTGCCGGGGTCGACGCCATCGCTGTTTCGAGAGAAATGGGGTGTCATGAGTAACCCCTGGTTGTTGTACAGCTTGCTCGGAGTGAGAATCGTGACGCCCCAGACGATGAAGCCTTCACCGGGCTCGTCACAGGTGCCGTCCTCTGGTGTGGCCGTGAGCTTGACGTGGAACTTGGCGGCGTCGTGCAGCGTCACACGATAGAGCAAGAACCCCGTCGTGCCGCGCTCGAGATTGATCAGCTGCGGGTTGCCGATGCTGCCGTTGACCGAACGCAGCGCGCCGGACATCTGCCACCACGAGTAGTCTTTGCCCAAAAGTGGCTCGCCCCCTTGGCCGTCGATGGTGCCGTCTCCTACGAGCCCCGGGTTGCGGCCGCGTACCTGGATGAAGTCCAGACACGCACTCGAGTCGCTGACTCCCATCACGCCACAGTTACCGGACTCTTGGTAGAGCTCAGCATTGCGTGAAGCGTAGAGGGTGACCCCCTCGTCAACCCACAGGATGACGCTGTCCACCTCCAGGTGAGCCGTGATGAACACGTTCTTGTCGCCGTTGGCCACCAGCTTGACTGCGCCACCACCCTTGCATTCGTGCAGAGCGGCTTGCACACGGTCCGTGTCGAGATTGTCTTCGTCCGGCGTGGCGTTGTTGGCCTCGAGCACGCGGCACACGTCAGTGGGGAAGCTGGGCTCCTCCGGAAGGTTCGGGTCGTCTTCCCCACAAGTAGCTTCACCACCTGCGGTGATGAATGCGGCTTCCGGCGACGTTTCGCACATGTAGACGTAGCCTGTCGGGTCGTTCTGCAGCGGTTCGCAGCCGAGCAGGGAGACCAGCCCCAGCAGCAGCGCGAGGCCGCGCCCGAACAGTCGAACCATGGGCGTGCTGACGAGAGCGTTCATCCGCAACCTTCGCTGAAGGGGCATGGCCAGGCTGTGACACTGGCGCACGTCCAGTAGCGAACGCCGTTTTCGTCAGGTGGACGGCAGACGCAGTAGCCTTCTTTGGTATTGTCGTTCGTGTCGCGGTAGAGGTCGCGTAGGTTGCAGGGCGTGCACTCGGGGACGTCACACTCGTCTGTCGACTTCGGCGGAGCGTCCTCTGGGCAGACGCTCGTGTCGATCTCGTCGGGGATGCTGAAGCAGCTGTAGTCTTCACGCCCTGTCTCCCTCGACAGCGTTTCTTTCGTCGCCGGATCGTCTACTGGGAATCCGCAGTCACCCTCGGCGTAGACGCCGGCCAGGCAATCCTCCGTCTTCCATCCGAGTTGGAAGGGGCCACAAACGCGATAGCAATGCTGCACGTCGTCGGCGATGCATTGGGTGCCTTTCTTGACCTCTTCGCCGTTGAGCGCGGGTGCCAGACAACACGGCGGGTAGTACTCGGAATCTGGGTTCACGGGAGTGAACGAAGTCGCGCAGTCCGAGTTCGGGTCCTCGTCCATGTTGGTGTCGCCGATGGCATCTGCGGGCTTCGTGGCGCCGGTGTCCGTGCCCATGGTGTCGTCAGTGCCCACGACGTCATCGGCGGAGCTCATCGGCGTGTCCGTGGTCGAGCTTTCGTCGTCGGTGCTGCCGGCATCGAGGTCGGGCTCAGTCGCCGTGGAGTCGTTGCCGTCTGTGTCGTTACCGGTGTCGACCGTGTCAGAGCTTTCGTCATCGGCACCGGCGGTCGCGTCGTCGTTCGTTTGGCGAGCCTGACGTACTGCCTCGATGCCTTGATACTCGGGTTCGTTGTCGGTCCAGCAGGCGAGGGCGCCGAGCCATGGCGCGACGACGAGCAACAAGGTGGCAGGCGTCTTCGCTTTCATCGGGTGCTGATTTCCTCCATTGCCCGCGCGGGAGCGAGCGCGAGGCGAACACCGTTGACACACGGTCTGGCGTTGGCTCGGCTTCATGCACGAAGGCGAGCTCACGATTTCGGATTCTGGATATTCCGTGGGTCACCCGGTCGGCGCTGCCGTGGCGAACCCAGGTCCGGCAAGGGGCCGGGGTGATCCGGTGGAAGTGTTTACTCGCAGCGGTAGCTACGGGTCGAAATTTGCCAGCCTGACGTAATCGACTGTTGTTGAGCAGGCCCCCATTCGCGCCTGGTCCTTCCCGAGCCGACCCAGATCTGCCCGTTTCGACCTTTCATGATCTTTGAGCCCTGCTCGTGCATTGGAGGGGTTGGATGGCTCGCGCGCGTGGGCCACGAGAACTCGCATCTATCGCCACCCCTTGGAGGCCCCTCATGTTGAAGCGATCGCTTTGCGCAACCATTTCCTGCCTTTCTCTTGCCGTCGCCTGCGGCGGCTCTGACGCTTCGGATTCATCCAATGCCGGCCAAGAAGGCGGCTCCGGGAACAGCTCAGGGCAGGCCGGTGGCGGTGACGTGGCGGGGAGCGGTGCTGAATCAGCCGGCTCGGAAGGTACGCCAACTTCGAGCGGCTCGGAAAGCTCCGCCGGCAGCGAGCCAGCAACCGCGGGTGAGGCGGGTGCGGACGGTTCGGACACTGCTGGCGACGGTTCGACGGGAGCCGGAGCCACGGAGGGAGATCCAGCGACTGGTGAGGAGTCACCTGCCGAGCTGCCCGTCGACGGTGAGCCAGCGGAAGAGCCGATGAGCGCCGACGAGGACATGACGCCGATGGACATGGACCCAGCAGCGGAGCCCGAGCTGGACCCAGCGATAGATCCGGCAGCAGAGCCCGCGATGGAGCCCGAGGTGGATCCTGCCCCGTCAGGCGATACGAGTGATTGCCGTGTGTGGCTCGCCAGCGACGGCGACGACGCCAATGATGGGTCAGAGAAAGCACCCGTTGCGAGTCTGCAAGTTGCCTACGATCTGATGTGTCCCAAGCCGCCGGACGGCACGGACAACGGCGCGGAGTGTTTGGGAGAAGCTCCTCGTTCGATCTGCGTCAAGCCAGGCACCTACGAGATGACCGAGCGCCTCGAGTTCAAGAAGACGCGCATGGGAACTGCCGACAATCGCCTCATCCTACAAGGGGATCCGAGCTCGTCGGAGCGACCCGTGTTCGACTTCCGTTCTCAGGAGCGCCTGTCGTGCGGGGCCAACCCCGATAACCTCGGGGGCTTCACCGTCAATGCCCACTACGTGACCGTCAAGAACCTCGTGGTCCGTGGGGCAAACGACAACTGCATCCTGGTTCAAGGTTACGAAGGTCTGATCGAAAACGTTCTGACCTACGAGTGTGCCGACACCGGCATCCAGATCAGCTCCGGTGGCGAGTACGACAACAGCGGTATCAACAACACCATCCTCAACTGTGATTCACACAGCAACTACGACGTGCAGTGCGACGGGGAGAACGCCGACGGGTTCGCCATCAAGGAAGGGACGGGCACCGGTAACGCGTTCATCGGCTGCCGTTCGTGGGACAACACCGATGATGGCTACGACCTATTCGCCTGGACGTCTCCAGTGCGCATCGAGAATAGCTGGGCCTTCGATCAATGCGCGACCACGCAGGACGACGAGAGCGATTGCAATGGCTTCAAGCTGGGTGGGGACGAGATCGCGGCAAGTCACGAACTGGAAAACCTGGTAGCCGTCGGCAACAGCCGAGGCACCGGCAACGGCTTCACCGAAAACTCCAATCCCGCGGCCCTCTCGTGCTCGGGCTGCGTTTCATGGGGTAACGCAGTGGATGTCGACTCGGTCAGCGGAGTCGATACTTCCGCTGTCACTGGCGTCACCGTCGAAGCCATGGCCGCGGACAGTGCGCGCAATGCCGACGGCAGTCTGAAGTCGATCACGGAGCTCTGAGCCAGTCCCCAATACCGCAGCCCGCGGGGATGACCCAGGGTCATCCCGTCGGGCGCACTGGAGAAGCAGCATGCGAATTCGATCTTTGGTAGGGCTAGCGCTGATTTCGGGAGAGATCGGGATGTTGACGCTGGGTTGCGGTGACTCGGGGGGTCAGACTGAAGCCGCCGCAGAGCCGACGGCCGCCATGCCAGGTAACCCAACACCGGCTGCATCGGGTGGACCGCCGCTCAGCGTTGCTGCCCCTGGGGCAGCGCTTCCGTCCGCTAGCGCAGGGGGTGCGCCAGCGTCTCCTGCCGGCACTTCCGGCGCGCAGCCAGTAGCTCCAGCTGAGTCCAGCGACGAAACTCCCGCCCCCGATGTCGTCACTCCCGTTGCGACACCGGAGACGCCTGACGCAACGGGAGAGGTCGTCCCCGGCGAAGCGGCTACGGACGTTCCGACGATGGACGAACCCGTCGCGATTGACGAGCCAGTGTCGGAGGACCCGGTGGAGATGGAGCCCGAGACGGAGCCCGAGCCCGAGATCATGGGCGTGAGTCAATCCGATACGTGCCCGGACATCACTTGGCCGACCGCCAACGGTTCGACGAATCTCGGCGGCGGCATTACCGTCGCCGGGGGCGAGGTCTACGACGGCGAGATGCAGGTGCACGAGGGCTCCCTGAACAACTGCGCCACGGGGGACCAAGACAGCACGGACCCGCTGATTGAAGTTGCTGATGGCGGAACGGTGCGCAACGTGATCATGGGCACCAACGTGGGCGACGGCATTCACTGCCTCGGATCGTGCACCATCGAAAACGTGTGGTTCCCCAACGTGTGCGACGACGCGATCTCCGCGCTCGGCGGTGGCACGGTCACGATTCGGGATTCTGGCTTCAAGAACGCGCGCGACAAGACCATCCAGCACAACGGTTCAGGCACCGTGAACATCGACAACGTGTACGTCGAGACGGCGGGCAAGCTTTACCGCTCCTGCGGTGAAGGGTGCGATGGTGCCAACCGGTCCGCGAGCATCTCCAACGTCGTTGCCATCGGTGTCGATCAGATTGCCGGCGTCAGCACGAACGATACCGTGACTTTGAGCAACATCTGCGTTCATCGGAGTTTCTCGATCTGTTCCATCTACGAACCCGGCAGCAGCGACGAAACCACCTCGGGGGTCAATGGCTCCAATGAAGGACCCAACGAGAACTGCCAGTTCTCTGCTGACGACACTCATGCCATGTTGAGTCTGGTCGGCGGCGTCCCCTTTTCAACGGACGCCGTGTGTGGCGGGCCGAACGCCTACAAGTCGGGGGGCACGGCCACGGCTTGCGTCGAGACCTACGACAAGTGCCTCAAGGCTTGTGCCCCGGGTGGCTACGGTTTCAAAGAGCTCACCTGTGTCGACGGTGAATACGAAGAAGGCGACGGCGTCATTTGTGCGATGCCCACGGATCCGACGGCTGGCGAGATGCTTTCCCAGGACCGTGTGTCGGCGGCCACCGAGCAGGTCCGCAAGAACGAGGAATGCTCCACCGAGTGGGACATCGGGATCGACATTTCGAACAACGCCCGGTACTGCGTCTGCGTTCCAAAGCCGGGCTACTACGACTTCGACAACTGGCTCGCTTGGGACTGTCAGGACCGGTGGTGGTAGTGGTTCAGAAGAAACTACGCTCCCTCGTGGCGGTGGTGCCGTGGCTGCTCACCAGTTGCACTACGGACAACACCGCATCTCGTGTGCTCGAGGTCGATGGCGCCGCACCCGCGATGGAAGCGAAAGACGATGATTCCGACTCTCCTTCGCCAACGGCGTCGGGCCCGAATTCGCAAGTGACGGACGAGTCCGAATCAGATCCTCCAGATGCGAGCGCTTTCGATGCCGGATTCGAGGGCGCCGGCAGTGATGCCGGGCTTCCCGAAGAAGCCGGCCTGACGCCGCTGGAGCAGGCGCAATTGGAATTCGAGCGTTTCTACGCGGCTCACTGCCCAGACCAACCCGCCGACGTCATGCTGGAGCGTGGACCGGGCAATGTGATCCCGGCGGGGCCGTTGCTGTCGGGCACGCCTGGCCGTCCCCAACTGACGGAGGGCGCCGCAAACGAGCTGTACACCCTGCGGCATGCCCTGGCTGCGGGCGGAGTCTACACCGTCTCCTACTCGGGAGACGCCGCGGAGGTGGGTGCCGCGGGCGTGTCAGCAGACGCTGGGTTTGGCGGTGCGGTTGCTGATGCTGGCGCGCGGGACGCAGGTAGCGACGCCGGGCCGCCAGCTCTGGGTGAACGACAGGTCACGTACGGTGCTGAGGACGACTGGTACCCAGTGGACCAGATCGAAGACGTGAACAAGATCGTGCCTGGCATGGTCGTCGATGCGAACGGCAACGGCACACATACGACGATTCAGTCGGCGATCAATGATGCGGTCCGGGTCGCAGGCTGTCCACGTGTCTACATCAAGATTGAGCCAGGCACGTACCGCGAGAAGGTCATCGTACCCGCCAAGACGTCCGCGCCGCCGCTGACGCTCTTCAGCGTCGAGAGTGACGCGAGCAGGACACTCATCGTGTGGGGGGACTCGACGGCTGGAGCTCAGGTCGACGGGACGCCACTGAGCATTCACTACTCGGCAACCCTGTCACAGTCGTTGCCCACGGGTTTTCAGGCTCGCAATCTCACCGTCGCCAACGACTACTTGGAGGGCACCTACCCGGGGGACGATCAGGCCGCAGTGGCCGTGATGAACCAGGGGGACAGGGCGGAGTACGACAACGTACGCTTCATCGGCAACCGCAACACGCTGTACGTCAAATCGACGGCCCCCAACGAAGTCTCTCGCGCGTACTTTAGGGATTGCTACGTGGAGGGCGATGAAGACATCGTGCTCGGCAGGGGTACCGCCGCCTTCGACCAGTGCGAGTTTCACTCCGTTGGCGATCGTGTCTCCACGGGTGCGGTGACGGCGCCGAGTACGCGCCTGGACAACCCACACGGGATCTTGATCACCAACAGCGAGTTCAGCGCGGATGCGATTGTCACGGATGTCCACCTGGGACACCAGTGGTTCGAAGGCCAAGACGAGGAAGCCGTCGGCAAGGTAATCATCCGAAACTCGATTCTCGGTCCGCACATCCGACGCGAGAATCCGTGGGCGCCCACCGAGCGTTTGACGGCGAGGAGTCCCGATCAGCCGACCTCCGTGGTGCTCTTCTCCTCGCGCGAGTACTACCCACCCGGCGGAGGTCTTTCGACACCCGAGGTATTCATCGCGGAGTACGGCAATTCCGGTCCGGGCGCGGCGTGGTAGCGTGGTGCTCGGAGTCCCTGCAGCTATGAAGAACTCTAGGGTGTTGCTGCGACGAGAACATCATCGTCCAGAATTTGCGCATGACGCTGACCGGGGTGACCACCCGCACCGACACCGAGGGCGTCTATAGCTCGACCGGAGATGAGGGCTTGGCCCAAATCTTGGTCAACGGTGGTGACGCGATCACCAACACGCAGGACGTGAAGACGCTCTCGCCTGAACAAGCTGGGGTCGGAAGGCTCTGACTGTCCGACACGCGAGGCCGCGGGTGCCGATGGGTGCGGCTTGCCTGCGCGCTCATTCCGGCTCGAGCCGCTTCATCGTGTCGAGTTCCCAATCGAGCCTCGATGAACGTCGCTTCGGTCGCTTCGAGTTGCTGGGGAGTGCCGCGCTGGTGTCCGCCGGTGGTGTCGAACCGTCGGGAGCTCTAGTGTCTGCTTGGGTATTTCACAGGATACGCACCTGTATTTACCTACCCTAGTAATTATGTCGGCAACGTAAGTTGGGTCGTGTGACGTCACCAGCGAACTCGGCGGCGAAGGAATTCTGGGGCGACATGGGACCACGGGGCGCCAATCGCTGAAACAATCGATTCCTGCGGGATCGGGCGGAGAGCGTGCGCTGCCAGACTCACTAGGGACATTTCTGTCGCTGTCAGGAGATTTGGCGCGACCGACAATACAGCGATGAGTGCGCGATCGAGAAAGCTGAGCCCTGGCTGTGGAGAGTGTTACTTCAGTGGGGCAACATCCGTGGCCAAGTCGGCGTCTTGGTGCGTGGCGTTGGTTCTCGTGGGTATCTCATGCAGCGGGGAAAAACCGAACGATGCGGCCAGTTCCGAGGTAGCGACGATGCCAAGCGCCGGGGCTGGGGCTGCGAGTGCGACGCCAGCTGGGGGCTCACCTTCGGCGTCTGCGTCACCCGGGGTGGGCGGGGCTGCCACTGCCACAGCGTCGGGTGCGACGTCTCCGTCGGTTTCGCAGGCGCCCGAAGCCACGCCCGCCTCGAGCGGCGAGCCCGCCGCTCCGGGCGCTTCCGTTCCCGAGCCCACGGTAACGCCGAGTGATACTGGGAGTGGCGCGGGTGAAGGTGACCCGTCGCAAGAAAGCGAGCCGTCATCGCCGGCTGGTTCAGCTGGGGCTGGCGGCCGCCCAGGCGTTGGCGAGGCTGGTGGGGGCGCCGGAGGTACCGATGCGCCGAATGGAATGGAGCTCGAAGGAGCAGGTGGCGCGGGCGAACCCCAGCAGGAACCAGCAGTTACTTCGTGCACTGAATCCTCTCTGACGGTGGGCAACTCGGAGCGGATGGTTGATGTTGGCGGGGCCATGCGCTCCTACGTGCTCCACGTGCCGGCGAGCTACACTGGGGACACGGCGGTGCCGCTGGTGTTGGACTTTCACGGACTTGGGGGCTCAGGCAGCCAGCAGCAGGGCAGTTCGGGCTTTCAAGCCGTGTCCGATCGTGAAGGCTTTCTGGTCGCTTTCCCTGATGGCATCGACAACGCTTGGAACATCGGCCCTTGCTGCACGAACTCTCGCGACGTAGACGACTTGGGATTCGCCAAAGCGATGGTCGAGTCGATTGCCGCCGACGGTTGCGTGGACCTCAAGCGGGTCTATTCGACGGGGTTCTCGATGGGCGGCGGGATGTCTCACTTCCTCGCTTGCAACGCGGCGGACGTCTTCGCCGCCGTGTTCCCAGCGGCGTTCGACTTGATCACCGACATCGATCCGGACTGCACTCCCGCCCGTCCCATCAGCGTGTTGTCGTGGCGGGGCGAGGGGGATACCGTGGTGCCGTTTGGCGGAGGTCCGGGGTCGAGTGGACGCGTCACTTTTCTGGGGGCAGAGCAGAGCCGTGACCGTTGGGCGGAAATCAACGGCTGCACGGGGACCCCGACGGCCGACGGCAACTGCACCACGTACGAACAGTGCACCGACGGCGTGCAAGTCGGGTTGTGCGCCATCCCTGGCGGCAGTCATGCACCCGGCGATGCTGAGGTGGGTTGGGCCTTCCTGAGTCAGTTCTCCCTGCCGTAGCGCTTCGCGCGTGAGTTCTCTGGCCGCGGAGTGAAGGCGTGGACTGACCGCTGACTCACGCCGGTGGGTTACCAGTTAGGGCGCTTGGGGGCACCGTCGACCAACTCTCGTTCGACTTGTTGCGAATCACGGCAGCCAACGAATCCGCGAGGTCCTCCAGGAAGACGCCTTCGATGCGGCGCGTGGAGAGCAACACGACGCCGAGCGCTTGGCCCTCTGCGACCACGGGCAACATGATCAACGTGCGACCCACTCGTTCGATCAAAGGGTGACGCACCAGCGCGCGCAAGGTCGTTCGCTCGTGGCGCGCAATCCTGCCCGCAGGACCGAAACCCATCAGCAGGCGGGCGGGGCCATCAACTCGATCCGGGGTCTCCAGTGCAGCCACGACAGCGCTGGCCACACCGAACTCCGGTAGATGGTCGGCCGCCACTTTCGACAGCTCTGCGTCCGGACCAAAAGTGGCCTTGCGCAGTGCGCTCTGAAAAGCTCTCTGCTTGTCAGCTTCCCTGCGGGCGCCTTCGGTCAGCGCTGCGCTGGCAAAGGAGGCAGCATAGGAGCGGGCGTCATGCAACAGAGCCTCCAGATGACTGCGGGTCTCGGGGTCGTCCACACACGGCAAGGACTGTGCTCTGAGTGCCGTGATCAGTTCCTGAACCACGCCGCCGCTGAGGACGGCCAACTGCACTTTGCGCAATAACTGACCGAGCGCGCGGTTGAGCTGCCCTCGTTGACCTCCCCGCAATTCGGCGATCAGGCTGTCGACGAGTCTTTCCTCCCAATCGCGACCCGCAGCCCCCAAAAGGCCTCGCGACGTTCGCACCAGCTCGGCACGAATCAGTTGGCGACGCTGCACGAAAGACCCCGCGATCGTCGACGAGCTGGGCCTGACGCTCGACCCTAGTCCGGAGCTCGTGTCGTTGCACCCGCACGACGCACGGACGACGAGCTTCGTGTCCAGTTTCAAGTGCCGGTCTCCGCCTCGAGCATCGACCGCCAAGCTCACACTGGTTCGCCCGAGTTCGGCGGAGGGTTGAGCTACGGTGGTCAGAGCGGGACGAACCAAGCGCGCGGACACGACGTCGTCGAAGCCGACGACGGCAATGTCTTCAGGCACGTGCTGTCCGCGACGGGTGAGTTCTTCCATCGCACCCAGCGCCATGTAGTCGTTTGCGGCCACGACCGCGTCGAGCTGCATCGGGGAGACAGCATGCTCGTCGAGAAGCGTTGCTATGGCTGCAGCTCCGCTCGGTTTGCTGTAGTCGCCGCGGAGGATGCAACGAGGATCGAGCTCGATCCCGTTGTCGCGCAGAGTCTCCTCGAACGCGCCCAGTCGCTGCTGTACTTCGGCACTGCTGCTCGGTCCGCAGATGTATGCGAAGTGCTTGGCGCCGTGCTCCCGGATCAGGTGCTCCGTTGCCGCTCGTGTCCCGACGCTGCTGTCGACTTCGACGCTCGGGTACCCTTCCAGAGCTACTCCGGCACAGACGATATTATCGTGGTTGAGAGTGCCGAGAAACTCGTACGCAGTATCAGGCCCGCATTCGCTGGCCAGGGCGCTAGTGAACGCGACGATGCCATCGAGCTCCTGGCTGAGCAACTTGAACACGAAGTTCCGTGCTGCGCGGGTGGGCTCCGGATCCCCAATGGCGCCGCCAGCGACACCCAGCAGCGTCACCGATGCTTCCCGTGCGCCAGCGATCGCCCCCTGCAAGACGTTCACCTCATGCTCGTCGTCGAGGGACTCGAGATAGAATCCAACCAACTGGCTCTGGCGCCGCTCGTAGGGGGTCGTCGAGATTGGCGTCATTGATGGGCTCTCTTTGCATGCGATTCGGCATACGCGCGGTAGTCGGCAAGAAGACCAGCAAACACCGGACCGGGACGTCCCGTCCCGATCAGAGTGCCAGCGACTTTGGTCACGGGAACGAGTTCTCGCGTCGAGCTCGAGATCAACGCCTCTTCGCAGGTCGACAACTCTTCCAGCGTCTGGCGGTGCAGGTTCAGCGTCAGGCCTCGGCGCTCGGCCAATTCGAGAACGACTCGACGCGTGATACCTTCGAGTATTCCGTCACCGGCGGTGAGCAAGGTACCGGCGCGGATTGCGTAGAAGTTGCAGCTGGTGCCCTCCAGGATGCGACCCTCGGCGTCGAGCAGCAGATGGTCCAAGGCTGCCGAGGGTTGCTGCCCGCAGACTTGGCGTGCGACGACCCAATCGGCGAACTTGATCTCCGGTCGCTCACGGCTCAAGCCTGGCGGTGCGAGGTCGAGCTGTGCGCCTGTTCGGAATATCTCTGGAGCAACGGCACGGTGCGGACCTCGCCCAATCAGCACGCTGGCGCTGACGGCGCCTACCTCGACGGGTCGTTGGAGTAGGTCGAACCGCAGACGCGTGTCGGCCTCACCGGCGCGGACACATTGGTCGAGCGCACGAGCCAACTCGTCGAAGTCGAAGTGCTCCTGCCAGTCCGCTCGCGCGAGACCGCGACGGCAGCGCGCGAAGTGCGCGTCGAGGCCCAGAAAGCGATTGCCACCGTACGTGCGGAGAGCCGAGTAGATACTGGGCGTTGTCGACGAGATGGCGAACAGGTCGTGGACGTCCTCTGCCTTCTCCGGAACGGGCAGCTCGATGAGCTCACCTCCCGAAATCGCAAACGCCGACAGGTCTGTCATCACGAAACATCATCGCGCACTTGGCGGCCCTGCGCCAAGTTCACATGCAACGACATGCGCATCAGGTGCAGGATTGTAGCCGAATACAACACTTGGGCGCACATCCTGAGGGCGCTGTCAGCGGGGACGAACTCGAGACGTGGGACCAAGAAGATCGCCGTCTCACTTTCGGTCAAACTGGTGGCGGCAAGTCACCGTCCTCAGTGTCGATGCCGGTGGTGTAGATCGGGCCGGTGCGGGTGGTCGTGCACGACCTCCTCATGGCTGTGAGCGTGCTGGTGCCACCCGACGAACGAGCCGCGTGCTTCGCCGTTCGTGTGCTGATGACCGTGATGACCATCGTCGTGACGGTGAAAGTGAGTGTGGGTCACTGCGGCGTGTCGGTGTCGATGGCTGTGGGTCGAGGAGTCACGATGCAGCAGCCAGAGCGCGACTCCCATCAACACGACGGCAACCCCGTGCGACCAGCGCAATTCCTCACCAAGCCAGTACCAGGCAGGAAACAACCCGAACAAGGGAGCTGTGGAAAAGAGCAACTGGGAGCGGGTTGCTCCAAGCTGCTGCGCCCCGGCCACGTACAGGACGAGTGACGCGCCGTAGCCCCCGGCACCGATCAATGTGGCGGCGAGCGCAGAAGTCCACGTCGGACTTGCACCAGCGAGTAGCCCAGCAGGGATCATCACGGCTGCGGTCGCTGCGCCCTTGATCATCGTGATGCGCTCCGGTGTGTAGCCGTCGATCTGGCTGGTCAGGTTGTTGTCCAGCCCCCAACACGCACACGCCAGAGCGACCAGCAGGGCAGCTCGACTCACCTCCAACTGCGAGGACAGCAAGGTGGAGGCGACAACCACCAGTGCGACGGCCAGCCCGCCCAGCCTGCCCAAGTGCTCCTGAAAGAGCCAGCGAGCGAAAAGCGCCGTTGCGACGGTCTCGAGCGTCAGCCACAGTGACACGGCACCTGCCGGAGCTGCCCTGAGCCCAACGAGCAGTAGCAGTGGACCGAGTAGGCCACCGAAGACGACCGCACCGAGTAGGCGCCAGCGATTGCGCCCATCCACACGACGCGCTGTGTGTGAACGCAGCGCCCAGGGCAGAACGGATACGGCCGCTCCTGCGTACAGAAGTCCCGCCAGCAGCGCTGCGCCCAACTCGCTGACCAATGGCTTCGACGCGGGGGTAGCGGCGCCAAACAGCGCTGCTGCGAGCAAACACCACAGCGCTGGGCCAGCGCGTTCAGTCCAGCGCTCGCTAGCCCCGAGGGTCATCGCGGTTTGTGCGCCAACATGCAGAAGAGATATTTCGGCTTCAGCTGGCTCCGCTCCTGCCCCTCGAATCCCACATCCGACAGCAAGTGTGTCAGTCGATCGTGCGCTTCATGCGGTGCTCCGTGATCTGGGGGCTCGTGACGGTGCCGCGTGTGTCCCAGCGGAAGCAGCGAGCCCAACCGATGAAGCAATGGTCCTGGGCCGGAGAAGTCGACGAGAACCAGGCGTCCTCCGGGCCGCAGCACCCGCAGTACTTCGGCAAGCCCCTGGCGCTGCAAACTCGGCGGTAGGTGGTGCAACATCAAGCTGCTCAGCACGATGTCGAACGAGGCATCGGGATGGTCGATTGCTTCGATCACTCCGACGTCGAAGCGCACGTTTGCTCCGCGCGCTTGGGCCTTCTCTCTCGCTCGCGCGATCATGCTCGCCGCTGGGTCGAATCCGACAATCTCCGCCTCCGGCTCGCAGAGTGCCGCTTCGATCGCCAACGTACCCGTGCCGCAGCCGACGTCCAGCACACGTTCGCCAGCACGGATCGCAGCTTTTTCAATCGTCTGTCGCCGAAGCGCCGCCTCCCGGCCCAAGGAGATGACACCCACTGCCTTGTCGTAAGCCTTGGCCCAGCGGATCACGCCGCCCACGGTGGGCGCATCACGTAGCGTTGCATTCATCGTCACTTTCTCACCTTTTTCTTCGGGGTGCTTGGCACCGATTGTGTTGCGCGCACCCGTCGAACCCCATGCTCGAAGCGGTGCAGGTAGTCGATGAAGCGGTGCCACTCTTCGTGCGTGAAGTCGTCCCACACCGCGCCCAGTTCGCGGGTTGCTTCGCCCCGAACCCGTCGGATCATGCGCTTGCCGTCCTCGGTGAGCCGCACTAGTTTGGCGCGACTGTCCGCCTCGTCGTCCGTCCTCGCGAGCCACCGCCGCTCCTCCAGCGAGGCAACGACTCGCGAGAGTTCCGTCACGGTGAGCCCCGACAGTTCCGCGAGTTGTGTCATTCGACACGTCGTTTTGCTCTCTGCGAGCGCATCGAGCACCAGGAACTGGCTGAGCGAAAGTTGCCGCTCGCGCAGCCCCGGCAGGTGCTGCGGATTGACGAGACGCCCGATGCGATGCACCAGACCCAGGACTTGGCGGTAGTGGTCACGTTGCTTCACAGTGTGAAGTAACTCTAGTGCGGTATTTGACAGTGTCAAGTAATCCGTCCGGGGCCCCGACGACTTCTGGCGCAGTCGTGTTTCGTTGCTTGCGCGAGAACAAGCGACACCCAGGCTTCGCGCGTTGGCCGCACTCCCGCTTTGGCGCACGAGGATGAGATCCCGCGGCTGTCAGGTGTGGTATGGCGAAGCTCAGCTGGTGCAGCGCTGGCTGGCGCGAGGACACATGCAGAAAACGAGGAACCAAGCTCCACTCGCCGCGATCGCGAGTCTGATGGCGTCATTCGGATGCGACCAAGCCGACCCGTCGGCGCTCGATACGGCGTCCGAAAACCGTCCCGCCGGTCATGTTGTCGCGAACGACGATGGCGCCCGCGTCGTTGCCCACGATGAACAGGGCAACGAGTACGCTGTCGA
The DNA here is from genome assembly GCA_050301735.1 of Polyangiaceae bacterium. Classification (GTDB taxonomy): domain Bacteria; phylum Myxococcota_A; class Polyangia; order Polyangiales; family Polyangiaceae; genus SZUA-265. Next base: position 31,431 of record JBNKZR010000017.1, read on the forward strand.
TACTCGAGGGGCCGACGTGCCCGCCGATTGGCCCCGAGACATTCCCGTCATCCCAGGTGCCAAGATAACTGCGCACGCCCGTTCTGAGAAAGCAACGACTCTGGTGTTGCAGGTCACGCAGAAGCCCCAGCGCGTGATCGAATACTACGAAGGCGAATTGAGCGACATGGCGCGGAAGTCGTTCAAAGCCAGTGCTGGCAAGCTGACTCTGGTTCTCGCCAGCAAGCAGGGCCATCGCCAGGTCATGGTGAGCGCCGATGAGCCCGATACCGACGGCAAGGCGGCGGTCCATCTGGCCGTCAATCAGGGCAAAGCGAGCGATTAGGGCACGGGCAACCGAGCAGCATCAACACGCCCGCCGATATAGAAGAGTGGGGCTGCGTCCGCATCGGGGCGCTGCCGAGACAACCGGGATGCGAATGCGGTCGACGGGTGCAAGCCGCCGCGTGCACTCCGAGCGACGAGTTTTGTGGTGTGGCTGCCATGCTCGAGGCTTCGGACGAGTGGCGACCGCACCAGTTTCGACCTTTTGTCGATCCGTTGCTCCCGGGCACGGCATTGGACCGCCGATGGGGTGACTGTGTATCGGCTTCGTCCATGCGCATTCAGTGCTGTGGTGGTGGCTCGGGACGCGACGCCAAATACTTCGTTGCTGTAGCGCCGACGGCGTCGGTGACTCGATGTGCGCAAACGGTCGGGCTGAAGCGTAGCCAAGAAAGCCCGAAAGGGTCGGCGGGTGGCTTGCTGAACTGAATCGACCCGGCTGGGCTACGTGAAGCAGGACTGCGGGGCGGGCAGCCACAATCTTTTCAGATTTTCGTGTTGGTCCAGGGGTGACTCCTGCTAGTTGACGGGGGTTTCCGACACTGCCAAAAGGGGTGGCGCTGGAAACGTTTCCCAATGGCCGACGCCCCGTCGCCAGGCGTTGCGACCAACTGATCGAACCAATCAGATCCTGGAGATCCGAACATGCAAACTATCGACTGGCTCGTCGTTGCCGCTTACTTCGCTCTTCTCATCGGCATCGTCTGGTGGTCTTCACGGCGCCAGAACACATCCACGGATTACTTCCTTGCAGGCAGGGAAATCAGCTGGTTCGTGGTGGGCTGCTCACTGCTCGCGTCGAACATCGGTTCCGAGCACATCGTGGGGCTTGCGGGTAACGGCGCAACTAGCGGTATGGCGATGGCTCACTGGGAGCTGCACGCCTGGATCATGCTGCTGCTCGGTTGGGTCTTCGTGCCCTTCTACTACCGCTCCGGCGTGTTCACGATGCCGGAGTTCTTGGAGCGACGGTTCAATCCGCAAACGCGTTTGGTCTTATCATGCGTGTCGCTGGTGGCCTACGTCTTCACCAAGGTTTCCGTAACGGTGTTTGCTGGCGCGCTGGTTTTCCAGACGCTGTTGCCGGACACTTTCGGCACGCCAGACAACGCGTTCTTGGTCGGTGCCGTCACCACCGTCGTCTTGACGGGTATCTATACTGTGCTGGGCGGTTTCCGTGCTGTGGTGTACACGGAGGTGGCGCAGACGGGCCTGTTGCTCTTTGGCTCCGTGTTCATCACCATCTTCGGCCTCTCGGAATTGGGCGGCTGGGGCGAGCTCAAGGCGATCGTCAGCGCGAAGGCGGATACTTTCGCACTGTGGCGCCCCCTCGAAGACCCTGACTTTCCGTGGCTGGGCGTGATGATCGCGTCTCCCATCATCGGCATCTGGTACTGGTGCACGGACCAATTCATCGTGCAGCGCACGCTTGCCGCCAAGAGCCTTCAACATGCGCGCCGCGGCGCCATTTTTGGCGGTTTCTTGAAGGTTCTCCCGGTGTTCATCTTCTTGATCCCAGGCATGATCGGCTACGCTCTGCACCAGAAGGGTGTCATTCAAATCCCCTCCGAGGATGGCAAGCTCGTGGGTGACATGGTGTTTCCGACCATGGTGGCTACCCTCCTGCCCGCGGGGTTGCGTGGCATCGTCGTCGCCGGCGTCTTGTCGGCATTGATGAGCTCACTGGCCTCGTTGTTCAACTCCAGCGCGACGCTGTTTACCGTCGATATTTACGAGAAGATCAGTCCCGGAGCTTCTGAGAAGCGGTTGGTGTTCGTCGGTCGAGTCGCCACCGTGGTCGTCGTGGTCCTGGGCTTGATCTGGATCCCGGTGATGAAGTTCATCTCGGGTGGCGGCTTGTACCAGTATCTGCAAAGCGTCCAGGGCTACTTGGCTCCCCCCATCACGGCGGTCTTCCTCCTCGGGTTGTTCTTCAAGCGCATCAACGCCAGAGGTGCTCTGTGGGGTCTGAGCGTCGGCTTCGTCATCGGAATGACCAAGTTGACGGTGCAGGCTTTGTTGGGTGCTGGCGTGATCTCCAGCGGCGGACTGCTGGGGGCTATCGGCGAGCTGAACTTCCTGTACGCCTCGGGCTGGCTGTTCTTGGTCAGCATCGCCATCGTGGTGGGTGCGTCCTTGTCGGCGCCGGCGCAGCCGGCAGAGCAGATCGCGGGGCTGACCTACGGGTCCCTGACACCCGAGCAGAACGAAGAGAACCGGAAGAGCTGGGGGGCAGTGGACGTCGCTGCCAGCCTGGGCGTCATGGTGCTCGTCTTCGGCGTGTACGTGTACTTCAGCTTCTGGCTCTGATCAGCCTCGGCTAGGTGCTCGGCGAGCCCTCGGCCTTTCGGTCGTGGGCTCGCTCGCCTTTTGTGCTGCTGTTCTAGGGGAAGGCGTGAGAAGAGCGCATCACCGGCGGTTCGTTCGACCTCGTTCGCCAAACGCGCAACTGATGCGCGTTACCACGCCGCGTTGGGTGGTCGTGGCGAGCCAAGTATCGCGTCGCCGGAACGTGGCATACTCCCGCGTGCCCGTGCGATGGCCACCACAGTGTGGCGGGAGCCGGCACGCGGGGTCTCATGCGACAGAGCGCGGCATGCAGCGGGTTCACACGAAGGAATCGAAGAACCCCAATCGTGGCGGTGAGTCAGCGCATTGGACGGCCGAGGCGAAATTCGAGCTCATGGGTCAGGGCTGTGGATTCGTCAGGGCCTGCCGGATGACTTCACGAACTCGTTCGGCGAGAGCGTCGGGTGAGCAGTCGCAGAACTGGTGATAGGGGATCTCGTCGAGCACGCTCAAGGTGATCTCGTGCCTACCACGCAGCAGCGTGCTCTTCTTCGGGAGTGCGTCGTGAGACCCCTTGATCGCGATTGGCAGGATGGGCACCCTCATTTTTTGAGCGAGCAGGAATGCACCATGTTTGAACGGCCGCATCTCGGCGGTCTCGGAGCGCGTGCCCTCGGGGAAGATGTAGATGCTGTTTCCCCGAGCCAACGCGCGCTCTGCGGCGCGGTACATGTCGTGGATACTCTCAGCGTCGCCACGACGGAGCGGTATGTATTGGTTCAGTCGCATGTTCCAGCCAATCACGGGTACTGAGAAGAGCTCAATCTTGGACACCCACTTGAACGGCACGAAGAGTCGGAAGACTACCAGAATGTCGACCAGCGACTCGTGGTTCGAAACCATCACGTAGGTCGTGCGCCGATCAATCTTGTCCCTTCCTCGCACGGTGACGTGCCACGCGAAGTTCGTCCACAGGTACAGAGACGCCCAGAAGCTGGAATACATGTGGAGCGCGACGAGTCGTCGGTCGAACGCGACGGTGACGGCCCAAATCATCACCGCGCCGCAAAACAGCACGACGGAGGAGCTGGCGACCCAAGCCCAGTACAAGATGGAAAGCAGTCGAACGATCACGGAAGAGGCCTGGGCTGCTGCAGAGGCAGCCTCCAACTTGCCACAGCGAGCCCCGCGACGCAGCTGGCCGCCGCGCGGGCCGCATGTGGCGGTTTTCTTGCGCTGTCGTCCACCTTCACGGACGCGATGTTGTCGTCGGCGGGCGTTTGTGGTGGTGTGTTGAACTCGAAGACGTGCGAGTTCAGCGCCAAGTTCATGTCGGTTGGCAGCGGCAAGCAAGCGAAAGCGGTTGCCGTTCAGATCGGGGGTGTCCATGATGGCCGGGATACGCACCTACCTGTTCCGACAACCAGGGTCCCTGGCGCAAGGAATCTGGTTTGCGTCGGCGTGGCCCCGATCGTAGCCTGACGCGTGGACGCCTGGAGGAATTGTCTACTCGGCACTGCTGCGGTCCTTTGGGGCCTCACAGCGACTAGCTGCGCGGCTCGTTCTCCCGCATCGCAGAAGTACGATACGCCGGGGCACGACGCAAGAGCCGCCGCCGAAGCGCACGCGAGAAGTCTGCACTGGGAACCGTTCTGTGACAGTGGTGCTGCCCGTTCACCTGGAGCGGGCATACCTGGCGTGGAAGGACTGCCGGACTCGGGACAACACTGTGGGTTGGTCGCCTATGAGGTGTTTCATCCGGACTACGTCGAGCGCTTTGCCGACATGGAGTGTGCGGAGCTTCCGGAGCCCGTGCTCGCGAACTGCGCTGCCAGGCTGTACCATCACTTCACGTTTCGCGTCATGCAACGCTACGCGCGGGTGGAAGTGGGGGCGATGCGGGGGATCTGCGAGAAGATACCGCTTCGCTGCTCCAATCCGGTAGTCTACGAACTCCTTGCTCTGGAAGCGCACAACTACTCACTGCACTCCTTCCCGAATGCGGACTTCTCTGCGACGAGCGCGCAGCTCGTCCAGCAGCAGAAGCAACGCGTCAAGGCGGTTGTCTCGGCCGTCGTGCCCCGGGTGTACGAACGCTTGAGCCAGTGCGAGAGCGTCGACAGGGATTGCTCCTGTGCCGAAGGCTTGTTGGTGGGTCGCAGTTGCCAACCATCGGGCGAGGCTGAGGCTCCGGACGAATCCGAAACCGAGTGGCTCTAAGCCACGCCGTCTCGAGCTGCGTGAGGACACTGTGGCGGACGTTGCCAAGCCCGGGGCGGCGAGTGGAAACGTTGCCCATCGAGGCGTTACCCCATGGCACATCCGCGATGTGGGGAAGACCACTCTTTCACTCTAGCGCGGCGCGCACGCGTCGGTGACGGCGGGGGGCGGAATCAGGGAAGATTTTGCGGTGGTCGGGAGTGCAAGATCGGGTCGCAGCGTGCCATTTGCACGGAGGGATTCTATCGACGGGCCGACGCAGAACACACCGACCTCCACCTGCGCACCTGGATGTGAGGCATCGCACCTAGGGGGTTCGCTACGCATCTTCCTGCGACGCCAGCGCTTTGGGTGCGGAAGGTGCCACGGGCTGAGAAGATGGCCGGGGTAAATCTGTCGCGTCCACCAAAGTTCGCTACAGGTGAAGGTTTGTTGCGCCGATGGTTGGGAGGTGCCTTTGCAGCCCCATCGGCATTGTTCACGAGTTGTCGTTGCGGGCAAACGCTGAGGTATTCTGCTACCTGTTTCTTTCATTCGCCGGTTCGAAATTCGACTGTTCGAACATCGCGCATTCGTTCAATCGTTCTGAGCACGCCGTGCTCCCCACCTGTTGTTCCACTTGTTCGGTCGACCTCGCGGAGGGCCCCACACCATGAATCGAGTTCAATTCCCGCTTCGCTCAGTTTTGCCTCAGCTGGCGAGCATCAGCCTGTTGGTCGCGTGTAGCGGCAGCGTTTCGGATCCCGACAGTATGGCGCCGGGCGCTGTCGGGCCCGCGTCCTCCCAGGGTGCAGGGGCGCCCGTTGGTTCCGCCGGGCCCGCTGCAGGCGGTACCGCCGCAGGGGGAGTTGCCCCCGGCGGAGCAGTCCCTGGGGCAGCCGGAACCGCCGGAGGTACCCCCGGCGCCACGCCGGCAGTTCCAGGCGAGGCTGGCGGAACCCCAGCTGCACCGGGCGAGTCCCCGGCAACCCCCGGCGACGCAACCTGCATCGGAGAGGACACGGCCGCCTCCAAGAGAATTGTCCGCCTCTCCTTCAACCAGATCGCGAATTCGATCGGAACTCTGATCGAGCCGTCGCTCGCACCCGTGCTGGTCGACGACAACCAGGTGCTCGACTCGAAGAACCGCGCGTTCCCGCCGCTGCAGAGCCCGCGCGAAGGCAACGCCATCACAGATGGGCAGTGGACGACCGTGGACGCAATGGCTTCAGAGGGCGCACAGTACGTCTTCGATAACTTCGAAGCCGTCACCGGCTGCGGCGCTCAGCCCACCGATGCATGTGCCCAGGAGTACCTGGCCGAGTTCGCCCAGAAAGCCTACCGACGTCCGCTGACGGCCGATGAGCAGACGCGAGTCACGGCTCTCTACGCCGAGCTGACGGGTGAGATTGGCGCTACCATCAACGAGGCGGTTCAGCACGGAGTCTACGCCATCCTCCAGGCACCACAGTTCGTGTATCGAACCGAGCTGGGCCCCGACTTCACCGTCGACGGCGCGATGACGCAGCACGAGCTTGCGAGTGCGCTTTCTTACTTCTTGACGGACGACATGCCCGACCAGACGCTGCTCGACGCCGCGGCTGCGAATCAGCTCACGACCCCCGAGGCGATCGGTGCCCAGGTCGAACGCATCTTGGGCACGGACGCGGCGAAGAAGAACCTGCAAGATGCGATGTTCTCGTACTTCAACTTCCAGGGTATCGAGAATATCATCATCTCGGATCTCACGGATGGCGTGAAGGCGTCGATGATCCACGAGGGCGAGCTGTTCCTGGAGAACACCCTTTGGGGTGGCTCCTTGAACGACCTGTTGCTTTCGCGGCAAAGCGTGGTCAACGAGGGCCTGGCTGAAATCTACGGTATCGCGCCATTCCCCCAGCCGGGAACCACGCCCGATGCCGACGGCTTCGCGCCGGTGGAGTTGCCTGAAGACCGCGCCGGCATTGCGACGATGCCTGGTTTCTTGTCGAGTCGCTCGAAGCCCGAAGGCACTTCGGTCGTAGGTCGTGGTCTGCTGATCAAGAATGCCTTGCTGTGCACGGACACGCCGCCGCCGCCTGCGAACATCGCGGAGACTCTGGCGGCGCTCGAAGAGGAGGCACCACCGAACGAGACTGAGCGCGACAAGGCGGTGTACCGAGCAAACGCCGCAGAA
>JBNKZR010000018.1:0-37175 GCA_050301735.1 Polyangiaceae bacterium
CGACGTTTGCGTTCACCTCGGGGTTTTGGTCGTCGCAATCACCGCCCTGGTTGATGAACTCCGCTATCGGTTCGCAGGAATAGACGCCCGTCGCGTCGTCACCGAGGCCATCGGCGTCCTCGTCCGCGTAGTACCAGAGCGCGTCACAGCCCACGCCGATGTTTGCAGTGGTGCCCTGAGCGCTGTCATCATGGGGATCGAGATTGTCGTTGGCGGCGTTGGCCCAAACCTCGAACTCGACGGGGCCCACCGTCTCGGGGGCGATCCAATTGAAGGAGAACTCGACCTGCCCATCGGTGTACGGCTTCGGTACGGCGTGGGTGGCCTGCGTCGGCACATCCTCGAACAGATGCGTCTCCATCGGGTCGATGATTTCGAAGGCTCCCACGTCCTTGCTGTCGACGAGCACTCCACCGACCAGCGCCGTGGGGTGCGTGGTCGTGACCGTGATCGTGACCGACTCCCCCGGTTCGACGCGCATCGCCGACAAGGTGGCGACCACCTCGGGTTTGTCTTGGCCTTCGTGGCAATTGACACAAGCGAAGTTCTGGCCGGTTCGCAGTGCGTGCGCGGACGCTGGTGCGAGCAGGATGACAAGTCCGAGCAGGCCGTTGGCTACCACGGAGCGGGTTCGGAGCGGTTTCGTCATATCGTGTCAGCGTCATGCCCAACCACGCCAACGGCAAGCCGAAACGTCGCAGAGCCAAGCGAAACCATACACGTCTCGCAGGGTTGTGCGGATCCGGCGCGCTGTTACCGATGTCGCTCGCAGCTGGATCACGGCGGGTCGCCGCGTGCTGCTGCATCTCTGCAGGGGGTCTGCAATCGTTCTCCGCGGCAGCATGTCGTGCCGACCCATCTTCCCAGTAGTAGGAGACGGCTCGAGCCATTCGCGCGCGTGATGTCGTGGGCTGCTGGAAGAACGTAGTTGCGGTCCCGCGGCTTGACTGAGGTGGGGGGGCTCACTACCGTTCCCCTGGGATTGCGGTGTGTCTCACGGAGGCGCGCGTCACCTGGATGAATCATGGACGCTCTGTTGGTCGAAGGTGACGAGATCGAGCTGACGCCCGACATTCCCTGGAGCTTCGTCGCGCCTTCCGTGCGCGTGAGGCTGACCGCGCTGCCTGGCCACCTGATGAAGGCCAAGGGCAAGTCTGTCCTGTGGGAATCCGACATTCACGCGTCGGCGTTGAGTGGGTGGGTGCAGCAGCCGTACACGACACCAGGCTTCGATGCTCCCGGCATGGTCACGCTGGTGAAGCTCGAGCTGAATCCAAAGGCGCTGAGTGCCTCGGTCAAAGACGGAAAGAAGGCAGTCGCCACCGTCGCCACCAGCGGAACGTTCAGTGCCGTCGTGTTTCCCGCGGCGATGAATCCCTCGACAGGCGTGCCCGACGCTGCCCCGAAAACGGGCACCTGGTCGATTGCGACCGAAAAGCAGAGCGTTGCCAGTTCGGGGCAACCCGCTGGGGCGGACCAAGACGGAGAGGACGGTGTTGCGGGTCTGGCCGGTGCTGGCGGCAGCAACGCCGCACAAGCCGCCGCTGCCGAAAACGCCGTTCACTTCGTGGCTGTCGTGGTGGAGGACATCGACGGCAACAAGCTGGCTTCACACCACGTGGCGATCTCGACGCCGGACGGTAGGCGCTCTGCCCACACCCTCACCGAAGGTGGCGCGGCGCGGGTGGATGGGATCCGCGCCGACGGACAGGCGCTGGTGCAACTTCTGGATGCACAGATCCGCCCCCCAGTGAAGCGACCCACGGCACCTTGGGTCGCGTTCACGGTGATCGACGAAAACGGCCAACCCGCAGATGGCGCCAAGGTCGAACTCACGTTGCCCGATGGTACGACGCTGGTTCAGGTCGTCGGTGCGAAAGGCGCCGTGCGCTTCGAGAACCTGAAGGAAGACGGGGAGTGTTCCGTCAGACTGCTACCCCCGGAGGAGGCGGTCGAGGTAGGCGACTCCGTTGGTGGCGGTGCCGACGATGGACTCGGTGCTGGGGCAGGCGACGACGCCGAAAGCGGCGTGGGGGCAGGTGGCTCGGAAGACCCCGAGACGGGTCCAGTACTGGAAGAGGGCACCGCGATCGTCACCTGGATCGACGAAACGGGAGCACCCATCGAAGGTCTCCGCGTCATTGCCCGCCTTTCCGACGGCGATGAGCTGGACCTCGTGACCGACGCCGACGGAAAGATCGAATTCGAAAACGCTCCTCCTGATTCGGAGTTCGAAGTCTCGTTGGTGCGGACTGCGATCGGCGGCTGAGAGCCGATCGCAAGAACACCTCTTGAAGCGTTTCTGACTGAGCGCGTGTGGTGCACGCCCGTCAGTCAAATCACTGACAGCTCCCGCCCTGACAGCGTCGTTGTCCGTTGCACGGCTTGCCGCACGCGCCGCAGTGCAGGTTGTTCGTCATGGGGTCGATGCATTGTCCCTCGCACAGAAGCCGATCAGGACGACACACGCAGGTTCCGCCTTCACAGACTTCGACGGAAGCGCACTGTCCGCCACAACCACCACAATTGGCCCAGTCCGTCATGGGGTCGATGCAAGCACCCGCACACTCGAGCTGGTCGGTGTCGCATTCGCAGCTGCCGTCGACACAGAGTTGATCCTCCCTGCACGGCGAGTTGCACTCACCGCAGTGCTCGGCGCTCTCCAAGCCGTTCACGCAGCCCCCGTTGCAATACAGAAGCGTCGGGTCCGCGGCGTCGCACTCGCACGTACCGCCCTCACAAGTGGCGCCGTCCGCGCAAGGCGTGTCGCACTGCCCACAATGCTCAGCGCTGCTCGTGACGTCGACACAAGCTCCAGCGCACAAGAGCGTCGGCTCCGGGCAGCTGCAGCTGGCGTCGATGCACTCGCCGGCGCAACACTCGCTGCTGCGTGCACAGGGCGCGCCGAAGTCGTAGCAACAACGTCCTTCGGCGCAAGTGCCGCTGCAGCAGTTCGCGGCGCTACCCCCATCGCATCCATCGCCGGTAGCGGTACAAGCGACGCAGCTGCTCTCATCGTCGCAGACCATGCCCGGACAGCAGTCGCTGGCTGGTCCACAGCTCTCTTCTAGCTCACCACACCGGTCGCGGCAGAAAGTCGTCGGGCAACCCAGCTCCAGCACGAGCAAGCCCTCCGGGTAATCGTTGAATTGTCCGCAGGTCTCGTCACACAGGGCCACTTCGTTGCCGGCGTCGAACCAGCCCCGGCTGTCGGCGCACGAGCCGCTGCCCCCGACGCGGCACACCACCCGGCGATCGCCTGGGCGGGGCTGGATCACCACGTTCGCGAAAAACGTGTCGATGGACACGTCGGGCATGTCGAACCCGCACGACGAGGTCGTGCCTGAACGGGCGAGGGTGACCGTCTGCACGGTGCAGTCCGTGGGCTGGGTTGGATCGGTCAGTGGCTCCGTCGGCTCGGAGGGCGTCGTGGGCGCATCTGGGTCCGTTTGCGCGATGGCCAGCTCGTCCGTGCCACTCGGATCGGGCTGGAGCTCATCGGCTCCGCCGCTCATCGTCGAAGCGTCTGGGGCGCTGCCGTCCGTCGCGGGCTCCGCGGCCTCATCGGTTGTCGACTCACCGGTGCCGGGCTCATCGGTGCTGGGCTCGTTGTCGACACCGCCGTTAGTCTCGACGTCGGTGTCGTCACTGGTCTCGACGTCGGACGATCCGGCATCTTGGCTGGAGCCTTGATTCCCGCTCGACGTGTTGCAGGCGAACGCGCACGCCATGCTCGCCAGCGCCGCCAAGCGAGCTAGGAAAGCCAGCAGGCGCTCGCTTTGGCTTTGAGACTCTCGTGCCCTCATCACGTCGTTCCTCCCAACCCGAAGCTTGGCAGACTCGAGTGCGGCCGCCAGGGGCGGATCGCCGTGCTCTGCTGGGTGGACGCAGCGTTACCCACGTTCACGCACCATCGGAAGCGACGTTGCCTACGTTCGCACACGGTGGGGTGCGACTGGGCCTGTGTGCGCCACTGAATGAGCGAGCGCGGGAGGCCAGAAAGACGGCCCGACAATCGTGCTCGCCCACTTAGCCTTTGATGCAGAGCACCTGTTTGAGCGTGTGCTCCACGGAGACCAAGCTGGCTTGCGCGGCCATGACGGCATCGATGTCCTTGTAGGCACCCGGGGTTTCATCGAGCACCGACTCGTCCTTGCGACACTCGACACCCTCGGTCATGCGCTTGTGGTCGTCGACCGTAAATCGCTTCTTGGCTTCGGTGCGGCTCATCACACGGCCTGCGCCGTGCGAGCAACTGCAGAAGCTCTCGGGGTTGCCCTTGCCGCGCACGATGAACGACCGAGCGCCCATGCTGCCCGGGATGATACCGAGTTCCCCGACGCCGGCTCGAACGGCACCCTTGCGAGTGACGAAGACGTCTTTGCCGTAGTGGTGTTCTCGAGCGACGTAGTTGTGGTGGCAGTTGACCGCGTGCTTGTCCATCTGAAACGACGGCAGATCCGGGTAGCGGCGTAGCTCGTCGAGGATCTTGTCCATCATCAGCTCACGGTTGCTGCGTGCGAAATCCTGCGCCCAGCCGACGGCTTCGACATAGTCGTCGAAGTGCTCGGAGCCTTCGGAGAAGTAGGCCAGGTTCTTGTCGGGTAGCTGGCGCGCGCGCCGCTCCATGTCCTTTTTGGCGAGCTCGATGAAGTAGGTGCCGATGCGGTTGCCGACGCCTCGAGAGCCCGAGTGCAACATGACCCAGACGCGCTCCGACTCGTCCACGCACAGTTCGATGAAGTGATTGCCCGTGCCCAACGTGCCGAGATGCACCACGTGGTTGCTCTTTTCCACGGCGGGGTGCTTGGCAGCAATGTGCTGAAAGCCCTGTTCGAGTTGGGCCCAGCGTTTGCCAACCGGAGTGGGTACGTTGCCCCAGGAGCCCCGATCGCCGCGGCCGCCATGTTTGCCCCGCCCGTGTGGGACCGCGCGCTCGATGCTACCCCGCAGACGGGCGAGATTGTCGGGAAGCTGGCTGGCCGTGAGGGTCGTGCGCCTGGCCATCATGCCGCAACCGATGTCGACGCCCACGGCGGCCGGGATCACGGCTCCCAGCGTCGGGATCACCGAGCCAACGGTCGCTCCGATGCCGTAGTGCACGTCGGGCATGGCGGCGACCCAGCGATGCACGATTGGTAAACGTGCGATGTTCGAGAGCTGCTCGAGGGCCGCGTCTTCGACGGGGACCCCGCGGGTCCAGCGCTTGACGGGGACGCCGCCGTCGATCGGCTGTAGCTCGTACCCGGTCATCGCACGAAGCTACCATTGCCTTCAGTTGGTGCCAGCGCGAGCGCCGCTGGCGAGGCCCGTGACGATCTCGTCGAACGCCCAAACCGGAGGGCTCGCTTCTGCAAGAAAGAAGCGCTGGTAGGCCTCCGGAGTACCAAAGACGTCATCGTGCTTGCGAATGTATTTCAAACAGTTGCGCGGCTGTATATCGCAGATACGGACGGTATGGTCCGGATCAGGGGGGCGAAATGTTTGGTGCTGGCATAGACAGGGAACGAACCTTCGCGCATCGTTCAGGGGTGGGCGCCCTTCGGCGCGCGAAGTGGAGGTCGGACATGAAGCACGACAGTTGGCTGAAGAACGCGAAGATCCGGGCGTGGTTTGGTGTCAGTCTGGCTGGGGCGTTGGTCCTCGGCGGTTGCTCGGGGGATGGCGCGACCGGCGCTGACTTGAACATGTCCATCGGCCCTTCCGGACTTCCCGGCGCGCCCAGCCCTTCAGGCAACCCCTATGGCGGCTCCACGGGGTCGCTGGTCCCGACGTCGCAGGCTGCCCAGGTGGCGGTTCCGATCCTTCCCGTCGAGGAGCGACTGAGCGCGAACGATCCAGTCGTCGACGAGGACACCGACGAAGCGCAGACAGTGGAGATCGCCGTCAACCCGTTCACGAGCACGTCGTCGGATCCGTTTTCGACCTTCGCTGCTGACGTCGATACGGCCAGCTACGACCTGTTCCGCTCGAGCGTCACGAACGCACACACGTTACCCTCGCCGAGCAGCGTTCGCACCGAAGAGTTCGTCAACTATTTCGACTACGGCTACGTGGCGCCGAGCACAGAAGACGAGCATCCCTTCAGCATTCATCTGGCGGCAACAGCCGACTACTTCGATACGCCACGCACCATTCTGCGGGTCGGCATTCAGGCGCGAGAGCCGATTGCTTTCGAGAAGAAGCCGACCAACGTTGCGTTCTTGGTGGATACCTCCGGCAGCATGGAAGATCCATTGAAGCTGCCCCTGGTGCAGGCGGTTCTGACCGAGGCGCTGAAGGTGTTGGATCCGGAAGACCAGGTCGCGGTGGTGACCTACGGTGGCAGCACGGGAGTGAGCTTGGCGTCGACGCCCGCGGCGAACGCTTCTCAAATCCAAAACGTGATCGACAATCTCGGTGCCAGTGGCGGTACCAACGGCGCTCAGGGCATCCAGCTTGCCTACGACCAGGTGCGCTCCAACTTCATCGAGGGTGGTATCAACCACGTCATTCTGTGCACGGACGGCGACTTCAACGTCGGTCCCTCCACCATCTCGGAGCTCGTCGAGCTGATCGAAGAGGAGCGCAAGAGTGGCATCACCTTCACGGCGCTCGGCTTTGGGGTCAACCCCAACGACGCGATGATGGAAGAGATCAGCAACAAGGGCAACGGCACCTACGCCATCATCGGCAGCGAAGAGCAGGCCAAGGAATACGCTGAGGAGCGGCTCCTCAGCACCCTGCAGATGGTTGCCAAAGACCTGAAGATCCAGGTCGAGTTCAACACCGAGCAGGTTTACGCATACCGTCTGCTGGGCTACGAAAACCGCGCCATCGCCGACGAGGATTTTCGGGATGACTTGGTCGATGCGGGCGAGGTCGGGGCAGGGCACCGGGTCACCGCCATCTACGAACTCGCGTTGAACGACGAACAGCTGCCGGAGGGAGCGGAAGTGTCCGCTGGTGAGTCTTCGGACGAGCCCCGGGAGGTTTCTGGGGAAGATCTGGTGCTGGTCAAGGTGCGCTACAAGGACGTCGAAGCGGACGAGAGCGACGCGGCCTACGAAGTGCGACGTGCTTTGAGTGTGGGGGACCTCACCGAGCCGGATGAGGACTTGCAATGGGCCGCGGGCGTGGCTGCGTTTGCCGAGGTTCTGCGGGGCAGTCCGTTGGTCGACCCTGCGATCTTGGACCAGGTGCAAGCCGTCGTGGAACGGCAAGCAGATCGCGATGCGGAGCGGGCGGAGTTTCTGGAGCTACTCTTGCTGGCTCGCCCCATGATCGAGACGCCGTAGCAGGGCGACGCTTCGAGCGCAGGCTTCCAAAATGAGCCGAGCTCTGGGATCAGCGCGTGATGGTGTACGCTGAGCCGCCATGCGTCACGAAGCCGTCGCCGCTCAACTGATCCGAAATCTCCGAGGGGCGCGTTCCCAGACCGCATTCAGTCGCCACCTCGGCTACCGCGGCAACGTCTTGTACAGCTGGGAGTCGGGCAGGCGTTGGCCCACCGCGCGAACCTTCTTCCAGGTGGCGTTGCGCTCACGGGTCGATGTGCGGTCCGGACTACGTCAGTTTCTCGGCACGACCCCCAAGTGGCTCGAGCAGGAGGATGTGGCCCAGGCGGAAGTCATCGCGCAGCTCCTCGACGAGCTACGCGGCGGGATGAGCATTGCCGAACTCGCGCGGCGTGTGGGTTCGAACCGGGTGAGCGTCTCTCGTTGGCTCCACGCCCAGGCCGAACCGCGTCTGCCCGAGCTCCTGGCGCTGATCGAAGCGGCCTCGTCTCGGTTGCTCGACTTCATCGCCATCTTTGTCGAACCGCGCCTCTTGCCCGAGTGCCGCGTCGCGTGGCAAGAGCTCGAGGCCCAACGCCAGGTGGCCTACGGATTGCCCTGGAGCCACGCGGTGCTGCGCGCGCTGGAGCTCACGGAGTACAAAGCGCTGCCCGCACATCGCGAAGGGTGGATCGCAGAGCGGCTGTGCATCTCTCTGGAGCTGGAGCGAACTTGCATCGAGGCGCTCGCGGTCTCCAAGCTCATCGTCAAACGACGCAAGCGTTGGGCCGCGCACAAAGTGCTGACGGTGGACACGCGCAGAAACCCCCTGGCGGGCACCCGTATCAAAGAACACTGGGCCGAGGTGGCAAAGCAACGCCTTTCCCGCCTGGAGCCCAATACGCGCGACCTCTTCTCCTACAATCTGTTTACGGTATCGGAGGCGGATTGGCAGCGCTTGCGCGAACTGCACATCGACTACTACCAGCAGCTGCAGAGCCTGGTCAGCGTCTCGCAGCCGGCGGAGCGTGTGGTGCTGGCCAACGTCCAGCTGCTCAGGCTCGACGAGCCGTTGGATGCGAGTGACGGCGAGCAGGCCTTGCCGCTTCGTCTCGAGCCCGGTGCAAGCTCCCACATGCAATCTCGCGGCTGAGCCCGGGGTGCGGATCATCGCCGTCGCTTTCGCCAGGGAGATCAGCGACGCGGCGGTCGTAGAGGGGGCTACTGCCATTTGCTGCCCAAGGCTGAGCTCCCTCTTTCGTCCAAGCCCCTCTCCCATGACGCGCGACCCTTCCGGCCTCACCCCGTGCTTCTCCACCCCTCGTCGCGTGCCGCGTCAACCGCTGGTCGTTTGGCTGGGAGTATTGGTGTTGGCAGCTTCACAGCTCGTTGCCGGGTTGGGGTTTGCCGCTCCCGCGGAGCGGTCCCGGTCCGCTGACGCCGCCTTGCCTTCCAAGGTGACGCCCGCGTCTGACGCAGTCTCGCCTTCGGACGCTGGCTCGGCCACCGGAGCAGCGCAGGCTGCCGGCGCTGCCTCGCCTTCGGTTGCGCCGACACCGACGCCTTTCGAAGCGGCTGCGGACTCCGCATCGCAGCCAAGAACCCCACCGCCGGAGGGTGAGCCGCTGCGGATCCGGCGCGGCAATCGCTTGCCCAGTGTGCGGCCCAACACGATGGGTACCGCTAGCTGGAGTGGCAAGAAGATCTACATCCGAGAGCGGCGCACGCTGCGCTTGAGCTTCGACGTCACCGATGAGGACGGAGATCCGGTACAGTTGAAGGTGCTCGCACGGCCCAGGGGTGCGAGCTTCGAAGAGGACGGGCGCGTCCTCGTTTGGACACCGAGCGCGCGGGACATTGGCAGCCACGAGTTGCGGCTCGAGCTGTCCGACGGGATCGATACCGTGGGCGAGACGCTGCACATCGTGGTTCATGAAAACCGATTGCCGCAGGTCGTCACCGGATTTGCGACCTGGTCCGTGGGGCGGGAGGTGAAAGTCAGTTTCGCGCGCGACCCGAACGGTGATCCCATCAGCTTTCAGACCATCGCGCTACCGGCTGGGGCGGAGTTGTCCCAGGCGGAGGGGCAGCTGATGTTGATGTGGGTGCCCACGAAGGAGCAACTCGGCAAGCACGAGATCGTGGTCGACGTCAGTGACGGGCTGGACCGCGCTCGTCTGGAAATGTCGATCGTCGTGGTTCCGGCGTGGAGCAGCCACCTGCAGCAACACATGGTGCCCGAGGTCGGGGTTACGAGCTTCGTGCGACAGCGCGACGGGCGCGTCGCGTTGGGTGGCTCCTTCGGAGTGAACGTCGTTGCCGAACGCAAGAGCCTCGCTGGGGCCCTGCAGTGCAACCACAACGACAAAGACTGCGCGGCGAGCCACCAGCGCCTGTACGCGCAATTCGAAGTGCTCGAGGCTGTCGCAAGCGACGCCCCCGCACAATTCACATACGCCGCAGGGTACAGCACGAGTTTCGAAACTGTGGTCGAACGGCGTTGGCTGATCCCTGTTTGGGGTGTGGAAGCGGGGGGGCTCGCCTCGCCACAAACGGGTCACTTGCTCGCGACACGACCGTACCTCGGTGTCTTGCTGTGGTCGGACGAGGACCTCTGGGTGTCAGCGATGGCAGGCTATCGGTTCGTCGCCCTCGACTTGGAGGAGCACAGCGGCCCGAGCTTCGGGCTGTCTGCGATGCTGTACCCGTGGTGAGCAAGCTGGGAGAACGCAACCGCGGGAACGCGCACGGGGACTCTCGGTTGCCTCTCAAGGAATGATGAGCAGGTCATCGTCCGTCAGTGGCCCCCGCGGCCTTGGTGAAGGTAACGTCTTGACGAGCTGCAGGACGAACGGATAGCGGTCGTTGGCCTCTTCGATCTTTGCGTCACTCGGGGGTAGTTCAGGAGGAACGTAGGGGTCGTAGTAGTTCCTGAACGTCAACAGGCCGCTGAAGTTCTTCCCGTCCCCGCGAAGCACGCCGAAGAGGGGCTGTAACTCGCAGCCGCGACACTCGAGCAGATTCGATGGTCGTGTCAGCCAACCCTCGAAGCGAACGACCGGACCGTCGTCGTACACCACCCCGCGTAGCTCTAGCAGGTTCCCGGCATGAACTTGCAGCATCGTGTGGCCGCTGGAGTCGCGCTTCACGGTGCAGTCTCGCATCCGGTAGATGGTGGTGATTTTGCACGCGTACTTGCCCGGTTTCAGGCGCGAAGGTCTGGGTTGGGCTGCGAGAGCGGGTGGGTAGTAGTGACCATCCTTGGTCGAAGGCCGTGGCGGCGCGGGCCAGCCCGGCAGTGCCGCCCCTTCGCTGCGCCGCCACTCTTCCAGCGTCTGAAAATGACCGCCAGCGGCGTCACTCTGACCGCCCGCGTTGCCCGCAAAGCGACGAATGGTCTGATCACCTGAAGCAGAGAGAAAGCCGTTGCCATCGGGTTCGAACAGGAACTCGTAGACGTTGGCCTGGCCGGAATGACGGAGCTCTCGAAGGAGTTCGAGCTGCAAGAACCCTGCGCGGTCCGCCAGGCGGAAGAGCCGAATGCGACCGTCGTAGGAACTCGCTCCCAGCGCATCTCCGCTGGGGGAAAAGCGCACCGTCGAGATGTTGTTGTATAGATGGGAGTAAAAGGCGCGGCGCGCAGGGTTGAGCAGATCGACGACGAGCAAGCCCTGCCCGCCGACGGCGACGTAGCGGCCATCAGGTGAGATAGCGACATCGCCAGCGTAGTTCGGCCCGGGGATCCGCAGCAGGTCCTCGCCGGTGTGGAGGTCGATGACGCGCAAGTCGTCGCTGGGATAGTGCGACAGCGCGAGCAAGCGATTGTCCCGGCTGAGGTCCCACCCATCCACCCGCTCGGCGAAATCGAGCTCGCCGATGAGGGACAACGCCTGAGTCTCGCGTCGATAGAAACGCAACGTCGACGATTGGCGCTTCAGGTTTGACTCGTTCGCGAGCAAGAGTCGACCGTCCGAAGACCACCGCAGTTCACGCGCGGCATGCTCATCGAGCAGCGCGACTCGCTGGCCCGTCGTCACTGACAGAAGCTCGAGTCCACTGCGCGTGGCGGCGACGAACAGTGGTGTCGCGGCCGGCTCTGGCCAGGCTCGCACGCTCCCCGTCTCAAAACGCCCGAAGCCGTCGATGGCGTGGTTGGCGACGAGCCGTTTGGACGCCAGCTCGTAGACGCGGACCGAAGCCTCGTCATCGCTCACCGTGAGCAGAGTCTTGCCGTCTGGCAGGACGTCGAGCTGTCGTAGGTGACTCTTGCCCACCGTGATGCGCGAGCGCTCTCGAAATGTGGCGTAGCGCTTTGGGGCCGGAGGTGGCAGGGCTCGCCGCACGTGGGCTTCGTCGCTGGGCAGCGCCAAACGAAACGCCGGAATCGGCTCGATGGGTGCGGGTATTGGGGAAACGACGTCCTGCGTCGGCGCGGCCTTCGCGTCGGGAGCGAGCGCGCCGTCTGCTGCCCGGGGTGACGTGTCGTGCTCAGCGCGGTCAACCGGATCATCATTGGCGGCCGGTGGTGTCGGAACGTCCGCTCCAGTGGGCGAGGTGGCACAGCTCACGTTGAGCGCGCCCAGAGTCGTCGTGAGCGCCAGCGAGCACACCGCGCGATGGACAAAGCGACGCGTTCGCGCCAGCCCCGATTGCTTCCTCATGTGGATTGCCTAGCATACTCTCCGCGCGAGCAGTCCACGACGCACACGCGCTGCAGTATCGACCCAAAGCCGGACTGAACCTCGTGGGGAACTCTCCCACCCCGAACTCGATGGGCCACCGACAGCCGAATGTCAGTCGGCTGCGGTAGGCGTCGTGTCGTGAGCGAAGTCTTGCGGGTTCACGTCGTTCTTTTCGAGCCACCGTCGCAGCTGGTTTCGATGAATGCCCAGCTGTCTGGCGGCCGTCGCCACGCGACCATGACATGCGGCAAGAGCACGTTCGACCTCTTCGCGCTCGGGGACCCGGTTGGCACGACTGGATGCGACCACCGTGTCAGCTTCCTCGGTCGAGCGCATGCCTGCGCCCGGTGCCAAGCGCGACGCCCGGACTTCGTTTTCTCCGGCGTCGAGCGCCGCGTGACCCGACTCTCGCGCCTCCACGAACAGTTCTCGCACGTTGCCAGGCCACGGGCGCAACAGACAGGCCTCGACGAAGGAAGCATGTGCCTGCAGATCGGGAGACAGTTTGCGGAACTGCAGATCGAGGAAGAACGGCAACTCCTCCCGCCGCTGTCGCAAAGGAAGCAGCTCCACGGCGGGTCGACCAATGCGGTAGTACAGGTCTTGTCGAAAGCTCTGGTCGTTGACGGCGTTGCGCAGGTCTTTGTGAGTGGCGGAGCAGACCCGAATGTCGACGGCCAGCGCTTTGGAGGCGCCGAGCGCCAAGACTTCCTTCGTTTCCAGCACGCGCAACAACTTGGCCTGTACGGATAGGTCCAGCTCGCCGACTTCGTCGAGGAATAATGTGCCGCCGTCGGCCTCTTGCACGTAACCCGCCACGTCCGCGCTCGCCCCCGAGAAGGCCCCCTTCTTGGCACCGAAGAGCAAGCGCTCGGCGAGGCCCTCAGGTATCGCTGCGCAGTTGACCGCTACGAACGGACCTGAAGGATTGGGGCCATAGTCGTGGAAGGCGCGAGCGGCGATCTCCTTGCCAGATCCGGTTTCTCCGGTGATGTGGACGTTGCCGGTTGCGGCGGCCCGCCGCAGCTTGTCGAACAGTGGCCGAGAGCGGGGACCGATGATGCCCCGATCTTTCACCTCGATGTGATGTTGCTGAAATGGGCGAACATCCGTGCACAAGAGCACCAGTGTTTCGCCTGCGCGCACGACCGAGAAGTGGTTGCCGCTCACCGTTCCTCGGATGCGCTGGCCATCTACCGCGGTGCCGTTGCGGCTCCCACAGTCGGTGACCGACCAGCGATCGCCCTCTCTGGCGATGATGGAATGCTGCCGCGACATGAAGCCGTCACGCAGCTCCGTGCCGCGAAGGTTGCCACGCCCAATTCGAAGAGGTTCGTCTTCGATGGGAAACACGCCTTGCATCGGCTCACCTGCAGAGAACACCAGCACGGCGCCGGGTATCGGGTCGCCCTCGCCCTCGTTGGCGCGGGAAAATGGAGCTTGCTCGACGGTCTCGGATTGAATCGCCATGACAGGCCTCAGACAACGCCCCCTGCGACCCCTCTGTAGTGCTCTTGTATCCTCATCGCGCGACCTCGACGCGCGGTACGAGCATGTCCGCGAAGCGCTCGGGTGCGGCTACCCCGTGACCGCGCAGCCGTGCGATCCCGGCTTCCACCAGCTGACGACCCTCGTTCGTGCTCGAACCGAGACACTGCCCCTCGCGTATCGTCGAAGCGGCCGCGTGCATCGGCATGTGCAGTTGGTCACATTTTGCAGCTACTTCGGCGAACGCCGCTCCGGACCGCAGCTTGTCCTCGCTCGCGACGAGCCCGGCTTCCAGCAGCATCGCGTAGATGTCCGCCAGGTCGTTCCGTTCGGCGTACAGGTCTCTGATGCGTGCATTGACGAGCGTGCGGTGAGTGGTGTTGGCCTCGGTGAGCATCAGATCGACCGCGCCGCGGCCCTCCAAGTAGTTCAGCTCGGAGCGCAACGTGCGCACCCGCAGCTGCAGTGCGCGCTTCATGTTCTCACGGTGAGATGTGGCCCGATCGAACGCCTTGGCGCCGTTTCCTTCGTAGAGGTCTAGAAAGCAGTGGGCTCTCAGCCATGCCCAATGCTGGTGGTACCAGATGTCTTCGGGCCACACCGCGATACCTTCGTCGGCTTCTTTGCGACCTTGTTCGACGCGGTCGCGTGACGCCCAGAGCAATGGCAGGACGTACCCGCGCACCGTCGACAAGGTGTATCTGTCTCCTCGGGCCGCGGCCTCTCGTGCGCAAGCCGGGGCGCGACCTGCGAGTTGCTTGAGGTCCCCCATCAAGAACATCGAGTTCAAGGCAAACCAAACCTGCATCGAGCCGATTTCACGAAACGTCTCGAGGGAGCGCTGTCGCAGGTATCCGATTGCCTGGTCGCTGAGCTGCAGACATCGAGGAAGGTCGGTATTGCCCCAAGCCACCACTGCTTTGCCTGCTGTGGCCCAGCCGAGGGCGTGGGCGTTGTCGATGCGTTCGGCAATCGCGAACGCCTTGTCGGAGAGCGTCGTCGCGAGCGCCACCCCTTCGGTGCTTTCCAAGGCCTTCATTATTGCTTCGATCGAGAGCGAGCGCGCGATGCGGTAGGGATCTCCCAGCTTGAGCGACATCTGCAAGCTGATGACGTGGTAGCGCGCGCTGCGAACCAAATCCAATCCGGCTAGACCCGTGCCGACACTCCAACAGAAGTCAATGGCGCGGACCTCTTCCTTGTCGGCTTCGGTGATCTGTCGTTCTTCGAACTCGAGCCCGCGCCACTTGAGCAGCGTGCGCCTCCACAGGAGGGACAGCAGGGCGCGCGTCGGGGTGCTAGGCAGTGCGAGCCCGGCATCCTGGAGCAAAGGTCCGAAGGTTGCCAGCGCTTCCTCGACGTGGCCGGCGCGAAGGTACTGTTCAGCCGCTGCCTGGCGCAGAGTCGTTGCCTCGTCGCCACTCTTGACACGGGCCACCGACAGGTAGGCTTCCGCAGACTCGGCTCCCCGTCCGGCGCGGGCCAATGCCTCTGCGAGTTTTTGTCCGAGGCGCGTGTGTTGTTCGGGTTCGGCAAGGTTCAGGGCCCGTCGGAACAACGTCACTGCGTGTTCAAAAGCAACACCCTTCGTGGCGCGGTCTGCTGCCCGCTCGAGCCACTCTCGTGCACTTCGCGCGTCGCCCGCCGCCGTGTAGTGGTGAGCCAACGTTTCAGGATCGGTCTGCCCCATTTCAGCCAAGGCATTGGCGAGCTCTTGGTGACACTGCTGCAGCCGCTGTTGATCGATGCCGCTCTGCACGGCCAGACGCATCTTGTCGTGGAAGATCTCGAAAGCTGCGCGGCCTCGCGTCGTGGACACGTTGACCAGATGCTCCTCCCGCAGTTGGTCGAGGGCATTCATCGTGACGCTGCTGTCCAGCTTCGAGCATCGTTCCAGTTCGCGCTGGTCGAGTGGACGCTCACTGCACGCCATCAGCTCGAGCAAGGCCCGGGCAGACTCCGGCAGCTGCGCGACACGGCCAGCGACGACGTGTTGCAACGTCACCTCACCCTCGTCATTTCCGGAGCGGGAGCGTCGCACCAGTTCCGCGACAAAGAGCGGGCTGCCTCCAGACTCGTCGGCAATGGTCCGCGCCAACTCTTCGTCTGCCTTGTCCGGACCTAGTAGCAAGGCCGCCAACTCGACGGCATCGCGAGGGGTCAATGGTCCGAGCGGAACGTCCACCGAATCCCACGCCGTGTCCGCGGCCATGGGCGAACGCAGTGTGCGCAGGAGCTCATTTCCCTCGATCGAATCGCCGCGGTAGCCCAAGAGCAGCAGCAGTGGCGGCACGTCCGGCGGGGCCAGCAAGTCACGAAATAGCGCGGCGCTGTCGGAGTCGCCCCATTGAACGTCGTCGATGAACAGCACCACGGGGCGGCTATCGGTCAATCGAGCGAACATCTCGCGCAGTGCGCTGAACGCCTTTCGACGCAGCTCGTGGGGATCGCTCGGAGGTGGCTTGGCAGGTAGCTCTGCCATGAAATCCAGGCGGCCCAACGTTGGGAACAAGCGCACCAGAGCTTGCGCGTGTCGCGGCATGAACGTCGCTGCCTCGACGGGACGCAGGCGTCTCAGGTAGCGGTACAAGGCATCCACCAGATCGTCGAGAGCCTTGAACGGGACGGACTCGCGCTCGTAACAGCGACCGTCGAGGATCACGACCTCGTCGTGCAACGAAAGCTGATTGAGGAAGTGCCTGATCAACGTGCTCTTGCCGTGGCCAGAGGGGCCATGCACGTGGGCCACGACGGTGTTGCCGCGTCGTGATGCGGCGAACGCCTGACGCAGCCGGTCCTGCTCCAACTCGCGTCCGACGAAAGCCCCGAGCAGCGTGTGTTTGCGTGCGGTCGCCGACGGCACTTCGACGTCCAAACGACGCAGTACTTCGTGCCCGTTGGGTCGCGCTGATGGGTCTCGCTTCAAGAGATCCATGCACAGATCCGCCAGGTCGTCGGGCAAACCTTCCTTGTAGGCTCGAGGATGCCGAGGCTCTCTCGTGGCCTTGGCGACGAGGATGTCTGCCGCGGTCCCAGAGAAGGGTAGGTGCCCGGTGAGACCTTCGTAGAGCATCAGTCCGACCGTGTACCAGTCGGACGCCACCGTCAGCGGCGCGCCGCGGGCTTGTTCGGGTGACATGTACGCTGGCGTGCCGACGGTATTGCCGTCGGCGCTCTGATGGCTGTCCACCACGCCAGTTGCGACCATGCCGAAGTCCAGAATGACGACTCTTCCGCCGTGGTCGACGAGCACGTTCGAGGGTTTGAGATCGCGGTGCAAAATCCCTTCGCCGTGGAGCGCGGCGACGCCCAACGCCAACTGAGCCAGGGCGTCGCGGAGGCGCCCTTCGTCGAATGATGCTTGGACGTGGACACTGGGAAGCGGTCTGCTGGCCGATGCGGTCACGTGGCTAGGGGTCGCCGAACTCTGTGTTGGACCGCAGTCGGGTTGTGTCGGCAACTCCGACGTCGGCAACCGCTGATCGTTGCTGGCGCCGAGCACCCACTCGTCGAAGGGCACACCGGCGATCAGCTCCATCGTGAAGCTCCACCCAGTGGGCAGAGCAAACAACTCGTGGAGCTTGACCAGGTTGGGGTGGGTGACGTCCGCTAGTGCGCGGAATTCCTGTTTGAAGCGATAGATGGACGCCGGATCGACTCGCTCGAGCCGCTTGAGCGCGAGGCGCTGCTGTCGTTCGCGGTCCAAGACTACGAACACCGAGCCGAAACCGCCGGCACCCAGTCGTCGCTCGATCTCGAAGCGCTCAGGCGCCAACTGGCCTGCTTGAGGGAGTTCCATGCGGGCGGTTTCCGACTCTATCTACACTGCTTGAAGGCTGCCAGCTGATGGTGGGGCCGAGGGCCTGATTTTATGGGCGCACAGGCACCGACATTGCCTGTGCCGCACATCCCTCTCCCGACCCGTGCTGGGCTGGCACGTGCCAGGCCTCGTGCCAGCAGAGGGACACGCAGCGGGCCAGCAGGCGGCCCGGCAGGCGACTCAGAAGTGCGTGAATTCTTGCGTCTGCTGACTCCGAGTGTGTCGTTGAAGAACAGCTCAGCGCCTTGGCACGGAACTGGCTCTTGTCTCCCTTTGCCGCGCTTCACTACCGGTGTTGTCGCGAGATTAACGGAAGAGAACGTTTGCGATGAAGAAGGAGACAGTAATGGTTCAGCATAAACTCGGCGGTTTGATTTGCTTGGGGGCACTCGTTTCAGCCATGGGCTGCGCTGACGATACGTCCACCACCGAAGACGAGGTTTCGATGTCCGAGGACGCTGACGCCGGAGGCGAGGAAACCGACGAAGCGTCCGAAGAGGCAACCGACGAGAGCAGCGAGTCAGATGAGACGAGTGGTGACGAGGCGTCGACGAGTGAGGACGACGCGGAAACCGACGTGCGTGAATCAGACACGGTAAGCGAAGAGGAGCCAGCAACGGATGCCGAGGAGGAGCCGGCGACCTCGACTACCGACGAAGGGCCGGCTGCGACCACGGACGAGGGCGGCGAAATGACGGAGCCCGATCCCGCCGCTGAGGGCACGGACCCAGACGTCGAAGTCGTGGCAGAGATGGACGCCGGTGTGCCGGTAGAGCCGGAGCCCGAGCCCGAGCCCGCGATGGAAGCGGACGCGGGCGGCGTCGAAGTCGTGGGGGAGGAATGCCCGGCGGGGTACATCGGAAGTGATTGCAGCGAGTGCGCGCGCGGCTACGCAGACGACGGCGAAGGCAATTGCCTCGAGAGCTGCCTGTTACTCGATTGTGGCTCGCACGGCGTGTGCGAAGTGGCTGACGACCTGGCTGTAGCCTGCGCTTGCGACCTGGGCTGGGGTGGCGACGATTGCTCGGAATGTGCTCCAGGTTATCGATCGGTTCGAGGTACGGATGGGCTTGCCTGCTCCCTCGACACGCCCTCGACCGAGACGATGGTGGTTTGGTTGGATGCGGACGACGACGACAGTTTCGCCTTGGCGGACGGTTCCAAGGTCTATCGTTGGTACAGTCGCGCTGGCGCCGCGACCTACTTCAGCGATGGCGGTGACTCCAGTGCACGCCCGACTCGCTTCTCGCCGACTCGCGGTGGTCGCCGCTGGGTTCGCTTCGATGGCGAAAACGACAAGCTGCGTCGCTTGGTCGATCTGAGCTCAGGGAGCTACAGCATCTTCATGGTCGCCAAGGCCTCCGCAGACGTCGCGAGTACGCAAACGCTGCTCTCTGGCGTCGATCCTGAGAGCGGCGATCACGGGCTGCGGCTGCAGATTCGCGACAATGGCCAGGAGCTGCTTTTGCGCCACCAGATGCCGTTCGGTGCGGACTACGACCAGGTGCTGCTGCCGGAGTTCGACCTGACGCAAGCCAAGATCGTGCACGCCGAGCGCACCACGGATCTGTTCAACGCGCTGAGCCTGTGGGACGGCGACAGCCTGCAGCCTGTCCCTTCCACCACCGCAGCATTCGGGGGCCAAATCTTGCTCCAGCTGGGTTCACAGCAGAACGGCGGGAGCGACTACGCATTGGACGGCGACGTCGCCGAGCTCATCATCTTCAGCCCCGCGCTTGCCGACGCGGCGGAGTACGAAGACGTCCGCAACTACCTCGACGCGAAGTGGAACCTGTGAGTTGGAGCGCGACGGGTTGCTTGCCAAGCCCAGCGAGACGCTGAGCGCGGAAGGTCGCAACCCGAGAGAATGCCCGGCGAGGCCGCCGATTTTCGAATCGGCGGCCTTCGTGCGTCGAGGGCGGCCACGATGATGGGACATGGCGATTCGAGGGCGCACCTGAAGCGCAGCTCGATGGGGCGAGGATGATTGCGCCATGCCATCGAGCGCTATGCCATCAAGTCGGTCAACACGTCCGTGCCGCGGTCACCGAAGCTCGTCAAGTCCGTTCGCCCCAGGGAGTGAGCAACGGTGAACAGGAAGTCGTGATAGTCGGCATCGTTCAGCTCGACGAAGCGACCGTTCTTGAAGCCTGCCCGCGCGCCACCGAGGAGCGTGATGTGCACGTCGCGCCGTGAGTGGTGGTTGAACTCCCCCAGCCCAAACTCGTTTACCCACAGCATGACCGTGTGGTCGAGCAAGGTGCCATCACCCTCGGGAACTGCGTCGAGAGCTTGACCCAGAGTGCTGAATTGTTCGGCGTGGAAGCGGTTGATCGCCAACAAGTCCTCATACGGATTGGCGGAGCCCCCGTGGGCCGCGTCGTGATGACCGGCGTTGATGCCGATGGTGTCGTAGCCTCCAGACTCGATACCTCCCCAGCCCCCCGCACGCAGTGCGACCACCTGAGTGATGCCGCAACGTAACGCGGTCAGCGCGTTTTCGTGCTGGGCTCCCCAGAGCACATCCAGGCGTTCGCTGGTTTCGGGAAAGCCGGGAAAATCGCAGCTCACTGGCGGTGGCGGATCGGCCAGCTCCGCTTCGCGCTCGCGGACCAACGTCAGGTGCTCGTCGAGCAGGGTGCGTGCGGAGGCCGGCAAGCGTTGCTCCAGGCTTTTCAGGTCCGCTGTCACGCTGTCCAGTACGCTGCCCTGCTGTACGCGCAGCTGAGCGGCCTGCTCCGGATCGAGGTTGGCAGCTCCCGTGAGCTTGTCGAAGACGCCGACGGGGTTGCCCAACGCGGGCACCGGCAGCCCGTTGGCGGAGTAGAACGTCTGATCACTCGGCTCGTTCGCGGGCATCACGCCGAGTTCCAACGATGCCAGGGGTGTTTGGCCGCGCCAGGTGTCGGCGAACAGTTGGTCGATGCTCGGGCCCCCAGTGGCGACTCCATTGCCGTCGACTGGTGCTGGGCGCGCCGTCAGCGTTTCGCTCATTCCGCCGCTGTGCCCGTTTTGCCCCACCATGCCGTGGGCGAGCAGCAGCTTGTCTTGCAAGGGGGACAGAGGCTCGAGCACCGGCGACAGCGAGAACTCGCTGTCGCTACCGCTGGGCAGCCAGTGCTCGGGGAGCTGTCCGTTGCCCGTGAACATCACGAACAAGCGCAACGGAAATTGTCCTTCCTGGGCCCGAACGACACGCCCCAAGCTCCCGGTCACGAACGGTAAGCTCAAAAGCGATGCGCCAATTCCGCCGACGAAGCGACGTCGCCCGGATAGGACGCGAGACATCCGACGCATCATTGGTCCACCTCCGCGTTCAAGAAACGAAAACTGTCCGTGGTAGTCACTGCGGCCAGAGCACTCAGCATGCTGTCCGCGTTCAGAGCTTCGGTCAGCAGGAGTACGCCGTCGTCGTCGGTCGAGTCCTCGAGCTCCAGTCTGCCCAAAGCGAAACGCATCCAGTGTCGCGCAAAGCAGTCGGCAAACGTGGGCGAGTTCGCGATGGCTCGAGCCAATTCCACGGCGCCTTCGAGTTCGCCGTCGGCGATACCCTCGGACGGCAAGCCGCCGCTCGTGTCGATGGGTTGTCCGTTTTCTTCGGTTCGGTATTGCCCCATTCCGTCGAAGCCTTCCAAGGCGAAGCCCACGGGATCGAGTACCGCGTGGCACGCGGCACACGCCTCGATTTCGGAGTGGGCTCGCCAGCGTTCACGCGTGGTCAGACTCGGATCGGGCACGGGAGCCGTCACGACGAAGTCGGGCGGCGGCGGCAACGAGCACATCATGCGTTCCAGCACGAACTTGGCTCTCAAGACTGGGTTGCTTTCCGCAAACGAGGAGTTTACCGCCAGCACTCCAGGCAGGGTCAGCACGCCGAGGCGCTCGTCGGGGAAGGTCTCCTTGCCGAGATCGGCACTCGGCAAACCGTGGAGGGTGGCGGTTTCTGGCGTGGGCCAGAAGTCCTTCGAGAGCATGAAGGTCTGCAGGCTGGCCTCCTCCTTCCACAGCAGCTCGTCGATGTAGCGCTCGGCTTCGTCCTGCATGCCTTGGCGCAGTTCTGGCGTGAAGCTGGGATACGCTTCTGGGCTCTTGTTCAGGCTGGGCAAACGATTGAGCCCCAGCCAGTGACTGAAGAAGCGGCGCATCGAGCTCTTGGCGCAATCTTTGGCCAGCAAGCGATCAGTCTGCGCTTGGACCTGCGCGGTCGTGGCGAGCTCTCCAGCCGAAGCGGCTTCGATCAACTCGGCGTCCGGCGGCTCTTCGCACAGGGTGTAGGAAAGGCGCGATGCGAGCTCCCACGCATCCAGCTGCCGCACGTCGTCCCGACCGTCGACTTCGGCGCCGACTTCGACCAGGTACAAGAAGTTCGGGCTCGTGAGCAAGGCCTGAAACAGAGCGAGCAAGCCCGGTCCGAAACCGCTGCTCGAGGTGCTGCGGTACACCTCGCCGAGTCGCTCCTGCTCCCCCGCCGTCAATGGGCGACGGTAGACGCGGGCTCCGAACTCCTCGATCAGGGCGTCGGCGCAGGCTTGGCGAGCGCCAGCGTTGCCTGCGGCGTTCTCGTCGAGTGGACCAATGACGTCCAGTTCGTAGATGTGCAATCCCAGGTTGTCGCCGCTGAAGAACTGGTAGTTGATTAGCGCCGGACCTGCGGCCTCGACGGTCAACGTCGAGCTCAACTTGGTTTCCCCGAGGAAGCCGTCGTAGCTGGCAACCGCGCTGCCATCGAGACTCAGCTCGACGCTCTCGACGGCTTGAGAGTACGACTCGACGCGAAGTTCGACCGTGTAGTTGCCGGCGGCGGGGAACGTATGGCTGTAGGCTGCCGTCGGCTCGGGAGCGTAGAGCAGACTGCCCGCGCTGGGCGTATCCGTGTCGGCTTGTACCGCCCAGTCCGGGTTCAGGCTGAAAGCTGCGCCGACGATCTTTGCCGTCGTTTCGGGGCTCGGTGGCGGCAAGATGTCGTCGCTGCAGGCGCTTGCCAAGTCGTCGAGCTTCGCGGTTTCGAGCAGGCGGGTTGCAGCTTCGATGGCGACTGCGTCGAACGCGTCCAAGTGGGAGCGACTGATGGTCTGACCGTTGACGACACGATCGAACGCGTAGCCCAAGCCATCGGGAGGGATCGTCTCGAGGGCGTCGGGTGTGAATCCGACGAGCGAAAGGTAGCTGCGCTCGAGCTCGTGATTCGACAATCGCCGCACGCTGGTCGAGGGAAGTTCACGT
Organism: Polyangiaceae bacterium; assembly: GCA_050301735.1. GTDB lineage: Bacteria > Myxococcota_A > Polyangia > Polyangiales > Polyangiaceae > SZUA-265. The sequence continues at coordinate 22,470 of JBNKZR010000018.1, forward strand.
TGCGAGAGCGGTAGCTGAGCATCGGTGGGGTCCGAACCTGGGTCGCTCACCGAACCGCTCGTTGGCTCCTCGTCAGCAGACGGTGCGCCATCCTGCTCGGAGTCCGCCATCTCGTCGCTCGTGCTATCGTTCGTCGCGCCCTCCGAGCCGTCGTTTGCTTCCGTGGGCTCGTCCGACGCGTTCGGGGAGTTGGCTTCTGAGTCGGCGCTGGCGCCAGTGTTGGACTCTTCGTCGCCCGGTCCCGACTTCGGGTCGTAGTTGCTGCCGCCGTTGCAAGCAGTGACCAGGATGACCAACGCCGGCACGCACCACAATCTCGCTGTCACCTGTTCATTCCTCCGTCGATCAACGCCACCTGCTGAGCAGCCTGACGCCTGCTTGGCACATGGCTCGAGCGGCGGTCGGCGAGGAGGAGGATGTGGGAGTTGGGGTACCTGACGGGGCACATTTGCAGCGGCTCTTCCGGAGTTCTTGCGTTCGTGCCGCAGCGACTTCGGATCCATCACCCGGCAATCACATTCACTCACCCGCTGCGGCGTGTAAGGGTCTGGAGCGCGGCGCATGGGGGCTCTCCGCAAGCCATTGTGCGGACGGCTACGGACGTCGTGGTGGGTACCCGATTCGGGGACACCTTCGCGTTCGGACTCGAGGACGGCAGCCTGCGTTGGCACCTCCCGGTAGTGGATCGGCTCCGCGGCGTGACCCCGGACGGCAAGCAAGTCGTGGCTTGGAACACGCTCTACGAGGCGGAACCTGAGCTGGCCCGCGTGCGCGACTTGACCCTTCGCCAGGAACCCGGGATCGGGCCCGGTCAAATCGAAGCTGTCGCTCCAGACCTCAGCTATTACATGGAATGTACTGCCTGTCGCTTGGTATGGATTCACTAGTCTCCTGCACGAAGTTGCCGCCGTTTACCTAGAGCAGGTGGTTGCTGCTTCCGAGTGGCGGTGTGGAAACCATCGCGTGCACGCCGTCGACGGATAGCGTCACCACGACCGATCCTGCCTACCTCGTGCCAAAGTTCGACGACACGTTCTATCTGGCTGGCTGGTTGTGCCGTATTGTCGGTGGCGCGGAAGGTCTGCCCGAAGTGGCAATCTCCGAACTCGCCTACGCGCCTGAATGGTTGCTGGAAGATGTTGCTGTGTACCGTGAGGGCTCCAGCGTTCGCCTGTCACCCTGGCGGCTGGAGTTGCGCGCGCGCATCTTCGTGACGTCTACTGCCGTCGCCCACAGCGCGGCTTTTTGTTTGAACACGCGGCCCGCAGTGCCAACGGCGAGAGCAGGCGCCGGCGTGCTCTGGCGCACAATGCACCACGCGCAGCTACACAAGTGCTGGCGGAATTCTGCACAACGCATCAGTGCAGTAGTGCCGTGCCGGGAACGATGCGCTGACGCCCCTTTCTCGGTTGCTCCGATGGGCTATCGGTTGCTCTTCGTCGTGGCCGGACAGACGTGCCAGAGAAAACGCTTCCAGCGGTAGCTTACGAAGTGTTGCACTCGAGCCCCGAGCCAGAAGCCCGTCTGTGGGCTTGTCCCAGAACATGATGGCGTGGGCGATGGGAAACGTCACCGCACTTCCCCGCTGCCTTCTGCGGACAGCGGGGACCCAGGCAGCTCTTGCTTCGTGCAGCGCGTCATGTTGGTAGCACGGCAGTGAGTTTCATCGCCGCCGGCCGTTGCGCCCAAAGATTAAGTCCGGCCGGCGAAACGTGGGCCAGTTTCGCCGCCACAACTTCATACAACCGCTGATTCCATGGGGAAGCGCAATTTCCAACGGACTCATCGCCTCGCCGATTGGGGGTTCCTTTTGACGTGCCTGCGTAACACATTCTCTGCACCATTGCGGTTCGGAGGTTTCATGACTCGATTGGGCAGAATCAGTGCGTACGTTGCACTTAGTTTGGCTTGGGCCTGCTCCGGTGAAGTGAGCGCTCCAGGTTCGCTGGGTGGTGACGGCACCATGCCAGCCGCGGCGAGCGGCATGGGTACCGGTGGCGTAGTGCCCGGTGTGGCGGGTTCCGCAGGCGGCATGGTCGCAGCACCGACTCCCGCCACCCCTTCGGCGGCGGTCGACGGCACGACCGCGACCCCGACGGGCTCTGCGCCCGCCGAGAGCACCGGGGCCCCCGCGGAGACTGGCAGTCTGACTGAGGCGAGCGGCTACACGCCTGTGCTCAACCCGGACGGCTCCATCGCTCGACCGATGTGGCTCGATGGTGAGGCGACGTTCACCCGCTTCGCGCGCCTCACCAACGAGCAGTGGCAACGCAGCGTACGCGACTTGTTGCATCTATCCGAGCTGCCGACGGAAGAGTCCCAGTTCTTCGAGCAGATCGGCGCTGGCGCCACGGACTTCATCAACGACCAATCGCGTCTGCAGATGAGCAACACGCAATGGGCTCAATATCAGCGCGCTGCGGAAGCACTGGCGGCCCGCGTTAGTGAGACGGATGAGGCCATGCAGGCGGTACACGCGGGTACCGATCCCGACGCGTTCGTGCGCGAGTTCGGGTTGCGTGCTTTCCGCCGTCCGCTGACGGACCAAGAGGCAGCGACCTATCGTGGGGTGTTCGACACTGGGGCGACCCTGAGCGGGACCCAAAGCGAATTCACCAAGGGCGCAGGGCTCGTGATCGAGACGATGCTGCAGAGCCCACACTTCCTGTACCGCACGGAATTGGGAGAGAGTGGTACGCCGCTCAGCGGCTATGAGGCCGCCGCGAAACTGTCGCTCTACATTCTACGTACGATGCCGAGCGACGAACTTCTGGCGAAGGCTGGCCGTGGAGAGCTGGACACGATCGACGCCGTCGTGAACGAAGCTCGCGCCATGCTCGATACCGAAGACGCCGCGGAGACGTTCCAGGCCTTCCACGCCGAGTTGTTCGAGCTCAACCGCTTCACGGGCATCTCCAAGAGCGATCCCATCTTCACCGAAGCGGTCGCTACCGAATTGGTGGACGCGTCCGAGGCCTTCTTCGATCGAATCTACACGGAGGGCTACGGCGTTCGGGAGATCCTGACGACGCGCAGCGGCTACGTGGGACCGGCGACCGCCCAGTTCTACGGCATTTCGCCGGCTCCCAGCGCATTGCAGGAGATGGAGCTTCCTGAAGAACGTGCGGGCTTCTTCACGCAACTGCCGTACCTGATGTACTTCGCGCGGGACATGCAGAGCTACGCGGTGCTGCGCGGTGTGCACATCAACACCGAGGTGCTGTGTGTCGAGCTGCCGCTGTTGGGCGTTCCCGCTCCTCCGCTGCCGGACATCGAGTACACGACCAGCCGGGAGTACATGGAGAAGGGCACGATGCCCTGCGGCGGCGAGTGCCATGGGACGTACATCAACACCCTTGGCTTCTCGATGGAGAACTTCGACGGCCTCGGCCGCGTTCGTGAACTCGACAACGGTGTCCCGGTCGACACCGCGAGCGAGTATCCGTTCGTCGGGGGCTTGCAGTCGTTCCAAGACGCAGCTGACCTGATGCGCCTCATCTCTGAGAACGAGATGGCACATGAGTGCTACTCACGATACATCGCGAGCTACGGCCTCGGCAGGTCCTTGTCGGAGGAGGACCACGACTTGGTCTCCTCGCTCGCCAGCGTGAGCCTCGACGAAAATGCGTCGACCAAGGAGCTTGTGCTCGCCCTGATCAACAGTCCGGAGTTCAACACTCGCGGAGGAGGAAACCAATGAGCAATTCAGACTTCAGCCAGCAGCGGAACAAGATGCGTCGTCGGAACTTCCTGCGAGGAGCAGCAGGTTTGTCGGTGGGCTTGCCCTTCCTCGAGGGGTTGCCAGAGCGGTCGGCTTGGGCTCAGAACGAGAACCCCGTCTTCAGTCTGTTCATGGTGGCCGCCAACGGTGTGGTCCCCCAGAGCTTCTTCCCCGGCTCGACAGGAGCGCTAGGGCAAGGCAACATGGGTGGCAAAGCGGTCGAGAAGTTGATCGACTACGCTTCCAACCTCTTGATTGTCGGCGGTCTGAAGATGCCCATCGTCGGCCGGGGCTGCGGTCACTCGGAAGGTCTGGTTCAGACCCTGACGGGTGTACAACCCGGCTCGAGCGGTGTGGGCGCGACCTCGGGTGGCCAATCTGTGGACATGTTCATCTCGAACGCGGTCAACGGACAGGGTCAGGACCCGATCACGATGTACGCCGGTGCCGGCAACTACATTGCCGAACGCATTTCGTTCGACAAGGCGGGCGCCGCACGGCCCATGCAGTTGAACCCCTACGCGACCTTCCAGGAGCTCTTGGGGCTTACCGATGGTACGACGACAGCGCCTGCTACTCCCTCCGACCAGGGTGGCGGCGGAGGAACCACGGCCAACATGGCCGACGAGATCCTCATTCGTCGCAAGAGCGTGCTCGATACCGTGCGCGCGGAGATATCGGAACTGCAGAACCTCACTTCGGTCAGCGCCGAGGACAAGCAGCGGCTCCAGGTACACTTCGACGCCTTCCGTGAAGTGGAAGTCGACATGATCAACACCGGTGACGAAATCGCCGAAATGGCTGCAGATGACCCCGTGGTGGCATCGGGTTGCTCCCTGGGTAGCCTCGACGTTCAGGGTATCGAAGCCTTCAGCGGCGGCGTTCGCTTCAGTCAGAACGGCAACATGATCGAAGACATCGTGCGGCTACACGGCGAAGTGACCGCTCTGGCGTTCGCATGCAACTACAACCGCGTGGGCGTCTTGCAATGGGGCGACGGCACCGACGGTACCAAGTACGACGGTCTTTCTGCTGGCTCGGTCACGTGGCCCTTCCACCAAGTGAGTCACCGCGTTCAGAGCGATTCGGCAGTAGGTAACGACGCGAACGCCGAAGCAACGCACGCACAGATTGACGTCATCCGCATGGAGACGCTGGCTCAGATCCTCAAGCACTTCGACGAACGAGGCCTCTTCGCGAACTCGTTCATCTACTGGACGAATCACATTGCCACGGGCATGCACAACGTGGACAACATGCCGATCATCATTGCCGGTAGCGGTGGTGGCTACTTCAAGCAGGGCGAGTTCATCAAGGCAAGCGGAGAGAACAAGCCCATACTCGCCGCCACGGCGGAAGCTGCTGGAGCCGGTGGCGGCTTCGGCGGTGCGTTGGGTGCGGTCAAGGCCTGAGGTCTCGGCGGCTCGCGTGCCGCTCTTCGGGCCCTTGCTGCCCGCACGGGCTCGTTGGTGCGCAGGCGATCTCGAGATGGCCTCGGCCCAGCTCGGTGCCGTCTGCGTCGAACACCACGACGCGGACCACCCACGGTCCAGCGTCCTGGGGGCGAGGCACCGTGGCCGTCAACAGCCGACCTTCTCGTCTCCAACTCAGTAGGACTGGCGCGCTGCCGATGGACGCTTCGACGCGAACGCGCCGTGCCGCGTCGGCTGGCAAGCCATCGAGCTGAACCTGTGCCGTCACCACATCCTCAGGCCAGATTGCCGTCTTGGGGCCGATTTGCACATCGACTACGGACTGTTCTCGCACACGAACATCGACGCGAGTGACGAGGCGGGTTCCGGGGTACCTCAAAAGCACTGATAGACCCTCCTCGCGTAACCTCAGCGAGGGCACGGCTGGAAACCACGTGGCGGAGTCGTCGAGACTCATCTCCAAGCCCTGCACGTAGCTGAGGTGCAAGTCCGTCTTCGGGGGCAACGAGAAGATGCCGTCGGATCCGCCGACTACACCGGTTCCCACGACGCCGACGACTGTCACTTCGGTGCGAGCACTTGCTCCCGGTAGGCCACTTTCATCTACGGCGCGCACCTGAGCGGTGTAGCGGCCCGGGACGAGCGTCGCCAACGGGGTCGTCGAACTCGGGCTGGCGGTGTCGCGCCGCACCACCTCACGGTTGATGTCTTCTCGATGTAAGGTAACGGTGTAGGAGCGCGCACCGGCAACGTCGCTCCAAACCAACGAGTTTAGCGTTGTGTGTCCGTTGCTGGTAACGAGCGGTCGCGCCGGCTCGATTTCGGGGGCAGGCAGGCCCCTGCCAATGGACGTCACCCGGCCATCCGCCGTGACGAGTACGCGTTCTCCCTCAGGTAGCCAACGCCACGCGCTGCCCTTGCGGACCCAGGCCTTGCCGCTCAAGGCCACCGCCGCCTTGGTGCCGGTGGCGAACTCTCCACCAAGACTTGCGATACTCAGCGCCCCGCTGCGAACGACGACCGGCTCATCATCAGAGGTTCGCACCTCTAGGGAACCCTTTCGCAGTGCCAAGACGTGGCAGCGCACGCGGCCCACCTTGGGAAACCAAACGTCAGCCTCTCGGTGAGAAAGCGAGGAGTTGGCCATCAAGTGCACGACGCTGTTCGGCGCGAGTTGCAACGTTGCTCCGGAGGCGCCGGCGAGCCATGCGTTGCCCTTCGTTCGAATTTCGCCATCTACGACTTCCGGTTCTGCTGTCGCAAGGCTGCACCACGCCAACCCAAGCACCACTACCAATAGACGCAGAACGATAGACACGCTTGTAGTGAACGGAAATCAGCGTGCTGTCTGAACCCCGCGGCGCACCTTCTTCGACGTCTCGCCCCCTGTCCCCTTCCTTCAGCGCCCCATCCGAGATACGAGCGTTCGAGATCGGGGCTTTCCGCGCTGTGTCGGCGAGTTGCGAAGGGTATGTGAGCCGAGGGTGTGTGAAGCGCGACAATGTGGGCAGACTTGCGCGCCGAGCCCAATCACCCCGAGATGTCGTTCGCGACGCTTCGGGCTGTCGTCGCCTGCGGTGACCTGGCTCCGCGCTGTCGCAGGGCACGAGCGGCGGGCCTCGAAAGAGCAGAGAAGCGTGCGGGCCATCGATCCGCTGAAAGTCCCGCAACACGACGCCCGGAGTTCCCGCCAATTGGGAAGCTCGTCGGGCGGTGAAACGACGGTAAACTTGGTGGCCTCTGCGGGCAGGGCAATCGTCTCCTGGTGGAAGCGCCTCGAGTCCGACTGGTGAAGTCGACACTGGCGCTGAGGTCGACGAGCCTGCGGCAGTGGTGGAGCTGGTCGAGGGAGAGGCAAATGCAGGGCAGGCGGCGCCGCCCTCGATGCCCGACGCTGGCGAAGCGATGAGCATCGAAGAGTTCTGTTCACGACGGGCCCATCTGGACGATGACTGGTGTGAATACCGCGACCGATGTTGCACACCGGAGGACGTCGCGAGTGGGGGGCAAGACCTGGCAGAGGAGGCTTGTCTGGAGGAGCTGACGAAGCACTCGCGGACGGACTCACCTACGAGGAGGGCCATGTCTGACGGAGAGCGACTGCGAAGACGGCACATGTGCCACCTCGACTACTGCGCTCCGACGCTGGACCTCGGCCAGTCGTGCTCCAATTTCACCTTCTGTTTGAGCTAACTCCAGTGCAACTTCTTAACAGCGACTTGTGACGCGTTGCTCCCAGCTGGCGAGGGGCCGTGCTCTTCGGACTACGACTGCGAGGGGCGCTGCGACTCGGCGACGAACACCTGTACGACCATTTGTGGCGGAACGCGCTGAGCATTGCGCGAGGCGCTGCGTGAAGCCGCCTCAGCACAGCTTCCGCGCTGTCGCCGTTCCGACAATCGCGACCGCGCGCGTTCTGTTCGCTGCAGCTGGCTCGCTGTGAAGCTACGTGTCTCGGACCCAGGTGTGCGAAGCGCGGTCCTCGGAATGAGTGCCACGTTGGTCCACTGCTCGTCGCAGAAGGCCTACCAGTTTCGAGATCTCCAGCGGCTTGCGGAGATAGCCGTAGGCGCCGAACCGCTGGGCCTGCGCCAAGGTGGTTTCGCTCGAGTCCCCACTGACCAGGATGAGTGGAAGGTCGGGTATCAGTCGTCGGGCCGACCGCAGCAAGTCGATGCCGCTCATCCCGGGCATGGCGACGTCAGTTACCACGGCATGGAAACGACGGCTCGCCAACGCTTCGAGTCCTTCGTTACCAGAACAGCAACACGCGCAATCGAATCCTGCGTCGTTCAGCGTGCGCTCCATCAAGCGCAAGATCAGTGGCTCATCGTCGACTAGAAGTATTTTTGGGCGAAAAGCTGCGTCTTGCCGTGAGGGCGCACCATGCATGGCCGTGCATCTGCCTCTAGCAGAAGGCGAAGCTACCGACCAACGAACATCTCGTGCCGTAAACCTTTCCTGTCAATGTTCGGCTAGACCGAGCCTCACGCAACGATTTGCCGTTGTTGTGGTGACTTGTTCACGCGAGTGTAGCCGGAGCTCGGCGAGCCCTTTGCATAGTCCAACCGGGCGACTGCCGTTGCACGTCGCCCTGCCGTGTCTGACGTCGATTGCAGTTCCCCATGGGCGACAACTACACTGCCCCATCGGTTCGTGTCTGGGGTTGGGTCGTTGTCGTTCCGCACGCGTCGACCCGTACCGGGCCAGACGAGGTGGCCGTGGGGCGCCGCCAGCCCGCCAGCGGGGGTGAAGCCGCCCTTGGCTCGAAGACGTCCCGTTTCGTTGGTGTTTGGATCGATGATGACAACGAGGAGCTCCATATCGACCCCCGGTGGTGCAATCTCGGGGCTACCGTCCATCCCCGGAATGCCAGCGGACCCGCAGCGCGCAAATGACACAAGCGTGGGTGCTGCCGCCCTGGTTTCGAGGGCAGGTGGCTGATGTCGCGGAAAGCATCGCTGCGTCCTTGGTGCAGGCTTCATCGAAACGCAGAGCCACGCAGTCCTGGAAGTGTGGTGTGTTGGGTGTACGGTTGGGCTCTCTCGTCTACACGGTGCGTCTCCGCTGGGGTTCGACTGCGAACGCAAGTGGTTGCGTCGAGATTCTCAGCGGTCAAAGCTCGTTGCGCAGCAAGCGGTTGGTAGGAGGTTACCGATGCGGTGTGGAACTGCCGAGCCAATCGAGCAGAGATGTGGAATGGGGTACAGCGCGTTGGGACTCGTCGAGGTAGGTGGGTGGTCAAGAACATGAGGCTCGACGGAGAACAGAGGCTGCTAGGCCCGGCTCATTGTCGCGTCCAACGCCATGACGCCTCGCGGGTAGACGCGTAGTGGATTGATCTCGAGTTCGGTGATGATCGGATGCTCAAAAAGCAGTTGAGCCACCATGACGATCGTCTGGGTAACGGCTTGCCGATCGAGTGCCGGGCTCCCACGCCAACCGTCGAACAGCTGCGCCGCTCGCAGTTCGTCGAGCATCGTGGCGGCGTCGGCGTCTGTTATCGGTGCCAGGCGCGTGGCGGTATCTTTCAGAGCTTCTGCAAGCGTGCCGCCCAAGCCAACTGTGACCGTGGGGCCAAAACTCGGGTCGCGCAAACCTCCAATGATCAGCTCGAGGCCCGGCGGGGCCGTTTCTTCGAGCAGGTATCGACGTTGGCAGCTGAGAGGAATTGCGTCCAGTTGGGCCAGTGCGAGATCGAGATCCGCCTCGCTTCGGACGTTCATGTATACGCCGCCCACTTCTGTCTTATGCGCGACTTCTTCAGCAAGGATCTTGACGACGATCGGCTTCGTCAGCGCGCTGAAGGCTGCAAAAGCGTCCTCGTGCGAGGTTGCGCCGATACCCCGGGGAACGTCGACACCCAGCGCCGCGAGCAGGTCCTTGACTGACTTTTCGTCGCTGGATTGCGCGATGTCGACGTGTATTGGGCGTCGTGCAACGGGCACGTGTAGGAGACGCGCCTGCTGACTTGCGTCTTGCGTCAGTACCATCGCCGCGCGTGCCAACTGCTCCGGTGAGGTTGCGACGCACATCCCTTGGCCACGCAGTGCTCGTGCTGTCGCGTTCACCTCCGCGCCAGGTCCTTGCGTCCCGAACAGGATGGGTTTGGTGCACCGCCGGGCGATCGCTGGCAGGACCTCGGTCGGTAGCAGGGCTGCCGGTTCGTGAAGAGCATAGGCAGCCACCAAGTCGATACTGTCGTCCTCTGCCAGGATCTGCAGCACGTTGGCAAACGAGGGGCCTGGTCTGCCGGTGTCGACGGGATTGGTCAGGTGAGTCAGGGGAGGTAGCTGGTCCGCGATGCGCGCTACGGTTTCTGGCGCGAGTGTTGGTACGTTGACGCCTGCAGACTTGAGCTGGTCGAATGCCAGCAAGGCGGGGCCAGCTTGGGCCGTCAACAAGGCGACACCGGGTCGCGCTTTTGGTGGGAGTCGGTGAGTGGATAACACGACCGCTGCTGCTGCCAGCTCCTCCGTCGTCTCGACCACGACAGCACCTGCCTGCAGCAAAGCGTTACGCCGCACTTCGTAGGAGCCGATCAGGTTTCCCGTGTGCGACCGCGCAAATTCACCGACCTCGTCTTTGCCGACGGTGAGAGCGACGACGGGCTTGTCCACGGTCACCCGGCGGACGACGTCGTATAGACGTCGACCCATCGGTGCTCCCTCCAGGTGAATCGCGATGGCCTTGGTCTCGTCGTGCCCTGCGAGAAACTCGACGACGTCGGCGGCGTTGACGTCGATGGTGTTGCCCAAGCCAACAGCTACGGACACACCAGCGCCTAGCTGCTCCAGCAAGAAGCTCACGGTGAAGTTGACGCCGGCGCTTTGGGCAACGACCGCGACGTTTCCGCCGGGGATTTGGGCTGCGTTGGCGACGAAGCTCGCCGTGAGAGACGCAGACCTGTTGACGAAGCCCGCCGTGTTGGGGCCGAGAATGCGAAAACTCGACTGAGCGCAGAGTCCTTGAAGCTCGTTCTGCAGCGCTTCGCCCGAGGGGCCAGACTCGGCGAACCCACTGCTCAGGATGAGTCCAGCACCGCAATTCTCGGCGACGGCCTGTCGTACTGCCTCGACACACGGCGCCGCCGGGAGCGCGAGGAGCACCAGGTCGACGGGGCGTCCCAAGTCGTGCAGCGACGCGTACGCCTTGCGCCCCAAGATGTCAGTCGACTTCGGGTTGATGGCAAACACTTCGCCCGGGAAATCGGCCAGCGCCAGCATGGCCTGATGCCCGACCTTGCCGGTGCTTGCCGAAGCCCCGACCACTGCAACCGACTCGGGCGCAAACAGTCGGTGCAGATTGTCTTGCCGGGCGGAGGTGGTACCGGCTTTCATGGGTAGAATCCGTGACCTTCCCGCACCAGCCTTTCGAGAGCGGGGGCCGGCGTCCAGCCTTCGTCAATGGTTCCGGCGTACCCGCGGATCCGTTGATAGATCGATTCGAGGCCGAGCTGAGTGGCGTGGAACAACGGGCCCCCGAGGTAGACGGGATAGCCGAGGCCGTGAATCGCGACCATGTCCACTTCGAGCGCTCTCGGGCATAGGCCGTCCCCGACGAGGCGTGCCCCTTCGTTGATCAAGGCATCGATGCAACGGTTTCGGACCTCCTCATCGTCCACACTGCGGCGTGCGATCCCCACGCTCTCCGAATGCTTGACGAAGATCGCCTCGACTTCGGGATCGGTGTTGGCAGTGCCATCCTGATCGTAGAAGTAGAACCCCGCTTGGGTGCTCTCGCCCAGACGCCCCCGCTCCCGAAGTTCGTCGACGATGCGACGGGCACGATTGTGGCTCGAGGTTCGGGCGGAGCCTGCGGTGCCGCGAACCCAATCGACGTCGAGCCCGGCGCGATCCCAAGCGGAAAATGGCCCGCGCGGAAAGCCGAAGTCGAACAGTACTCGATCCACTTGTGCTGGCAGTGCGCCTTCCTCAAGGAGACAGAGCGCTTCTCCCACATATGCAGCTCGCAGCCTGGCTCCCGCTGAGCTCTGGCTCGTGGCTTCCAAGACCGCCACTTTGCCCAGGGGTCGACTGAACTTCATCGCTGTCGCGCAGGCCTCCGGCGTCGTGCTGGGTGCGCGCAGGACTTCCATCAGGCGCGAGCCCTCGAAGTTCAGCCCAATTACACGTCCCGGCTCCTTGCTAGCCGAAGCCACTTCTTGAACGTCCACACCGTGAGCGTGAACTGCAAACACCGCCCCTGACCTGCACTTGGCGTCGAGTTCTGCGAGGGCTTGCGACAGCGCTGGGCCCGACAACGTTACGACGACCAAGTCCGCATCCCCGAGATCATCATAGCTGTCGCCCAGGCGAAGGTTCTCGAGTTCCGTCGCGTTGGGCATGCGGTTCGGCGTGAGCGCGCGGGCTCGACTGGCTCGTAGTAGCTCTTCGGCGTGTTCACGCCCCGGCGGCGCTGTCAGCAGAGTCACCGGAACGCGGCGACCGGCGAGGGTCTCCGCGATTTTCGAGGCCGTGCCGTCAGCGCCGACGACAGCTGCCGTGCGCACGGTGTTGGCAGGAACGTCGGCGGGAAGCAGCGGCGATCGCGCGACTTCCCTCTCACCAAAGAAGGCGTGGCGCTGTGCTTTCGACTGAGGCGAGTTCATGAGTTCGACGAACAACTCTCGCTCGCGCTTCAGCCCCTCCGCAAACGGCAGTTCAACGGCAGCGCGCACCGCGGCGATACAACGAGAAGGTGCGAGGAACCCGCGTTGCTTCGCGGCGACTCGTTCTTGGTACTCGTCGAAGAATCCTGGCTCATCGAACACGATCTCCCGATCGCTGACGCGCTGCCACGGCTCCCGGGCAGCAACGACTCGTTCGACGAAGGCCAACGTTCCGGCGCGGAAGTCCCCGTCGATGACTTGGTCGATGAGGCCGAGCTTCACCGCTCTGGGGGCAGTGATCGGTGCGCCGCCGACGATCAGGTCGAGTGCAGCGCGGACGCCGACGAGTCGCGGAAGTCTCTGCGTGCCGCCGGCGCCTGGCAGGATACCGAGCCCAACCTCAGGGAAACCAACCTTGGCATCTGGCGTCGAGACGCGAAAGTGACAAGCCAACGCAAGTTCCACCCCGCCACCCAGCGCCATACCATGCAGCGCTGCCGTCACCGGCTTGGGACAGCTGCCTACGAATTCGACGGTCTCCGGGACATCGGGGAGCAGCGGAGGCCCGTCGAACTCACGGATGTCTGCGCCGGCGACGAAGGTGCGGCCTTCACAGCAGAGCAGGATGGCCTCGATGCTGGGATCTTGTATGGCCGTGGTGAATGCATCCTGCAGGGCGAGCCTAAGCGCGTGAGATAGCGCGTTCACGGGAGGGTTGTTCAGGGCGATCACGCCCACGTTGCCGTGTTTGGAAAAAGAAGCTAGTTCAGCCATTCGAATACATCCGGATGAGAATTGGTGAGCCCAGTGCCGTCACGCACGTTACGGTTCCGCGTCAGGCTGGCGGTCGGGCGCAGCGCTTCGGAAGGCGGCGAGCTCGTTGCAGCGCCGTTCAATTGCGATCAACGTCGGAAAGCTGGAGAGGTCGCAGCCGAAACGACGAGCGTTGAACAGCTGCGGAACCAAGCAGCAGTCGGCGATGGTCGGGCTCTGGCCGTAGCAGAACGGCCCCAATTCGCGATTCTGCGACAACTGCGTCTCCAACGCTTGGAACCCCAGCTCGACCCAATGCTGGTACCAGGTCAACTTGGCTTCTTCCGTGACCTGGAGCTCTTTCTTCAGGTAACCCAAAACACGCAGGTTGTTCAGGGGGTGGATCTCACAAGCGATGTTCAGTGCCATGGCCCGGACTCGTGCCCGCGCCACGGCTTCTTTCGGGAGCAACGGAGGGTCTGGGTAGACCTCCTCCAAGTACTCGAGGATCGCGAGCGATTGCGTCAACAGCTCCCCGCCGTCTTCGAGGACGGGTACCAAGGCCTGGGGGTTCAACTTGCGGAACTCTGGAGTGAACTGTTCACCACCGTTCCGGCGAAGATGCACGGGCTCGTAGGTGCTGTGCAATCCCTTTAGGTTGAGCGCAATGCGGACGCGGAAGGAGCCGGAACTGCGAAAGTAGGTGTAGAGCTTCATGGATCTGTTTTGCGCCACTGCTAGGTGATGTTCGAGCGCGTTCGAGGGCTAGTTGCCGATTTCGAGGCGGATCTCGTCGAGGCCCTCGACGCGGCCGAGCACCTTGTCGCCAGGGGTGAGCGGACCGACGCCCGCTGGGGTCCCGGTGAACACGAGATCACCCGGTTGTAGGGTGTAGAGCTTGGACAGGTGGCTGATAATCTCGGGAACTGACCACAACAACTGTGTCAGGTCTGCCGTCTGGCGTACCTCGCCATTGACCTCGAGTGAGATGGTGCCGCTCGCTGGGTGCCCGATCTCAGATGCGCGGTGGATTGCCGTGATGGGTGCGGAACGGTCGAACCCCTTGCCGGCGTCCCAGGGGCGCCCCTTGTCCCGTGCCGCGAGCTGTAGATCGCGACGCGTCAAGTCTATGCCCACCGCGTATCCGTAGACGTGCTCGAGAGCGACCTCCGTTGGGATTTCGGTGCCGCCTCGACCGATGGCCACCACGAGTTCGATCTCGTGATGAAGATTGTTGGTCGCAAGGGGATAGGCTACCGTCGCGTCGTTCATCACCACCGCATCGGCCGGCTTGTTGAAGAAGAATGGCGCTTCGCGTTCGGGGTCGCTGCCCATCTCCTTCGCGTGCGCGGCGTAGTTGCGTCCAACGCAGTAGATGCGGTGAACCGGGAACACGGTGTCTGTCCCGGATATGGGTACGGTAGAAACCTGTGCGGGGGGGAAAGCGTAGTTTGGCATGTTGGGCTCCGTCGACTGCGACTCGTCAAAGAATGTAGTAGCGACCGCCAGCGATTCCGAGCGGCCAATGACCTGCGGTAAACAGGGCTTGTTTCAGGTTGAAGGGATGCGTTTCGGGTTCGTTGGCGAGCCGGGCCAGTTCGGCTTGGTATGCCGCTTCGCTGGCAGCCCCTGCTGCGGCACCGATGAAGCCCACATCCATGCACCCGAGGCGCGCGGCAGCCAAAGCC
>JBNKZR010000019.1:0-37161 GCA_050301735.1 Polyangiaceae bacterium
CGGTCGTCGTGTGTCCGGCGAACAGGCCTCCGACGGAAAAGGCTCCGTGCTCGTTCGTTCCGACGCGGAGCTCACGGCTGGAGATGCCGGCGTCGTTTTGCTGAACCGTGACGACTGCGCCCGCAATGGGTTCGCCGGTTTCCGTCGTCACGATCCCGCGCAGATGCTGCCCCTCATCTACGACGAGTCGTACGTCTCGCTTCGCCTCACCGGGCGCCAAATCGAAGGGACCGAAGGCAGCACTCTGCTCCGCGGTCGACGCAAACAAGAGGTACCTACCGGGCGACACCTCATCGGCTGAGAATTCTCCGTTCGATGCGACGTGGACCGGCGTAGGCCATTGCGCCTCCAAACCTCCGAAACGTGCTGGACGCAGCACCAGCTCAGCGCCGTGGGGGCTGCTCC
This sequence comes from Polyangiaceae bacterium, assembly GCA_050301735.1. GTDB lineage: Bacteria > Myxococcota_A > Polyangia > Polyangiales > Polyangiaceae > SZUA-265. The sequence continues at coordinate 406 of JBNKZR010000019.1, forward strand.
CGTCAGCCTTGGAGACACGACCGGAGATGGACGCTGCTGGACGCAAGGCAAAGTCCAGTCTACCGCCATCAGCGCCGACATGCAGGACGGCTCGTGCACGCCCATAGCTGCGCGAGCTAGCAGTTGCCAAGTAGGCGCCTGCGGGAAGACGAATGCGGTACTGACCCTGGTCGTCGGTCAGGCCCAGCCCCACCGTCTGGTCGAGGCCGGCGTTGGCGTGCGCGACACGCACCTCGGCGCCAACGACAATCCCGCCAGCAAGGTCGCGCACCACACCGCTAGCCAGTGCGGTAGCGCCAGAGAAACGTAGCAGGAGTGACCCACCGCCGTTGGGTAGCTCGACCTTGGCTCGGGCGCTGTCGCCACCATCGGACAGTGCCCACGCTTCGTACTTGCCCGGAGTGAGCTCGGAGAAGAGGAAATTGCCCTGTGCATCCGTGGACGCACTCGCTTCATCCCACGCCCCAACTCGCCAAAGGCGAACTTCCGCGAGTGCTGCCTTGCCTTCGTCATCAACCACCCTTCCCGCCAGGTCGATACTCCTAGGTGCGGGTTGTCGCGGTGCTTGCTGCTGATTCGCTCGCGGCGTCGGCGAAGCGGTGTGGGCCTGATGAGCACGCTTCGGCTCGGGCAGCCTGGTGTCCCCAGCCTGCGCGTTCCAGAAGCGTGCTCCCCAGAGGAGCAGCGCCACTCCAACGACGAGTGGCGCCCAAATGAGCAACCTCGAACGAGCGCCCACGAACACCTCAGTAGTAGCAAATCGCGGTGTACGACCCGACTTCCATCAACCGGTCGCTCTCCGTGCCTGCTGCGTCGCCCCAGAGCGAAACATCTCCGGTTATGGTGACTGGTCCGGTCTCACCAGCCTGTTGCGCAACTTGCACGGCTGATGGACACCAGTACTGCTGCGCGATGTTCTCGAAGTAGTAGTAGGCGTACCAATCGTCGATGAGCGTCATGTCCGGATCCGTGACGGTTGAATACTCAGCACGCCCGCAGTTCTCTCGCCATCCGCTCGACAGCAGCCCCCAGGCGAACATGGCCGAGGTGCATTCCAAGACCTTCGTGACGGCGCGAGACTTGGCCTTCTTGCGCCCGGACGCACTGTAGCGCCCACCGTAGCGCCCAATCGCCGTCACGTAGGGGAACGTGTATCTCAGCATGGGGTCCGGAGCGATTTGCCGCAGAACCTGCCCAGAAGCGCCGCGAATCGTGGTGCTCGTGAACACGTACCTGCCAGTCGCGCTGCGCGTGACGCTGGCGGCCGCGCTGCTGCCCGCGGCGAACAAGGCCAATCCGATACCCCAAACGAGCCATTTCTTGCTTTTCATGATTTTCCCTCATCGAGACGTCATCAAGTCCGTCTGCCCTGCGGCTCGCGCATCGAACCGGGAGCAGGGGACGCGAACGATGGTGGCAAAGCGCCAGTCTCGGCGGGAGTGACTTTTGGGGCACCCCTTGCCTGGAAGTGCCCAACGACTCGACAGTCTCACACGAGACTGCTGCGCTTCAGGGCGCGGAACTCGTTTCTGGGGGCCAGTGGATCTGCGCTCGTCCACTCAGGTACAAGAGCGACATCATGTGCAGACAACCGTCGTAGTAGCGCCACTTGCCGACGGGAACGGGCACCTTGAACGCCTCTCGGACGAAGTCGTAGGCCCGTGGGTGATCGGAAGCCAAGCTCGCGACGCCATTCGTCGCGATCAGCCCGCTCGATCGGTCGGACGAGAGCTTCTTGCCGGAGAGCTCGTACTGATTGCCGTACATCTTGATGCCTTCGCTCTCGAAGAAGGCCTGCAGGCGGTTGACGAGCTCGACCTCCGCCGGATCGGCCGCCCACCAAGCGTAGTCCACTCCGATGTTCATCGCGACCCGCCAGGCATCGAAGCGGAAGTTGACCGTGCCCCCATCCCAGGACGCGGCTCGTGGCGTGCCGTCGAACAAGGCGTAGTCAGGATACAAGCCCGTCTTTGGGTGCGCGAACTTGGAGAACATCTGACGGCTGGTCTTTGCCGCCGTGTGCCAGAACTCCGCGTCCTCTGCAGGGCCCCACAGCGCAAAGAGTTCGTAGAACGCGGGCAGGTGGTAACTTGGATCCGTGTGGTCCACGTTACTCTGCATGAAGTCCACGTCCGGAGAGAATCGCACCTGGTGCTCTTCGCGATTGAACAGGGAAGTCGCCCGCGGAGTCTTACTCTTGCAGGCGTCGCATGGCCCCGCGATCTCCTCGCGATGCACGATGTCGTGCAGAATCCGCCGCCCTTCGCGGCCGTAGTCGTAGATGCCGTCCCCGTTACCCCAGCGGTTTTCCGCCATCAACAGGGCAATGGCGAAGTACTCCTCACCATCTGGCGCAGGCATCTCGTCCAGGGCCGCCCCCTGCTCGTTCATCTGCCACGAAAAATAGCCGTACGCCGGATGAGCAGCGTCGGCGTGGTACATGTACGTTCGCGCCCAATTCCACAGCGCGTCGAAGTCCTGCTTCTGATCCATCTGCAGAGCGATCCACATGCCGTAGCTCATCCCCTCGCTCCGCACGTCACCATTGCCGATATCCATGATGAACGCTGCGTCCCCATGCGCAGTCGGAGCTGCTGCAAACAAGATGGCCTGGTTCGCTGGATCGCCGTGGAACAACGACCGGTAGGCTTCAGTGACCCGCGCTTCGACCTTCTCAGCCGCAATGCCAGCTTCGACGAAGAGATTGCGTGGCGGTCCACCTTTGGCCAGAGGCTTCGTCGGAAAGCGGGGAGCCACACTCTCGAGCTGTGGCTCGCCCGCACCCGTCTGCGTTGCGCCTGGAGACGTGCAAGCCCAAGTCAGAGCTCCGGCACACGCCAGAGAAAATGTCGCTCTAGCCAGAGATGAAAGCGTTTCCATCTCGGTCCGCATAGCGCATCACACGGGGCAACGGAAGAGGTAGCTCAGCCGGAGTAGTTGTCGTCTTGTTCGATCCGGGACAGCACCCAATCGAAGTTCCCGGTCACGACCTTGACGTGACAGTACTCACAAGACCCGGCCATGTTGACGTTCAGTGGCGCGCCACAATTGGCACACGCCAGCGGGTCGCGCTCTCGGCTCTTCGCAGCGCGCCCGCGAATCAACGTCCAGTACTCGGTGTAGGGCCGTTCCACGCTCTTGCTACCTTTGATCAGCGTACCGTCCTCACGCATCGTGTAGTCGAGCCCGGTCGCGAACACGCGTACGGTAATGGAGTCGTAGACGGCATCGGAGATGACGCTCGAGAGTTGAATGTCCAGCACCCGCGCGTTCTGTGTCACGTTGCGCGCGCCAGCCTGACCATAGAGGTCGAACCAGTATCCGAAGTACTGCAGAAGATTATCGCTGACGTGTGGCCGAATACGGGCCAGGTTCATGGTCGTCCATCCTGCCTGCAGCTCTGCGAAGACGACTTTGACGCGCGCCGCGAAGCGCTCGAAACTGAACTGTTCATCACGCGAGGCAATCTCGTTCAACTTCTCCGCCACCCGCGGCTGCCGCACGGTCGGTAGTTCATTGCCACGCTCAGCCACCTCTTCGGTCAGCAGTGGCGGTCGCTTCTCCAAGCGAACACATTCGATGGCGTACACTTTCCAGTCGAAGCGTCCGTCCGTCACGAACTCTCGACAGTAGCTGCACTGATTGCCGACGATCGACTCCAACGGAGCGCCGCAATTGGGGCAATCCAACGTGCGCGCTCGCTCAGCGCTGCGCGAGCGCGCACTGCGTGGGCGAATCAACGTCACCCGCTCGACCACGTAGAGTCTCTGGGGCTTGCCCGACCGAACTTCGGTCAAGTTGGACTCGATCTCCGCGGTGACTCGAGTGTGCTGCTGACCTGGTTGAAAGTTGACGAAGCGCACGCTGCCGACGAGGACGCCACTGACGTCTTCCAGGTTGGCGTCTGCCAGGGCTTTTTGCACTGTTTCGTCGACGTAGGGACCGAGCTTGGCCAGCCCGCCCTTGGGACGTGAAGTGTGGATCTGGGCGTATAGCGTGTAGATGAAGTCTTCGAACAGAACGACCGAGAAGTGAGGGTCCCACTGACGGATCTTGTCGAGCGCCGAGCGGGCAACGTAGTGCGGCCGGCGAACGCTGACTTCACGGCTCGGCACACCAGCGGACCAATCACTGAGCCCTGCGCCGCCCGCTCGGTTGACCACGTAGTAGCCGATGACGACGACCACCACCACTCCGCCCAACGCAGGGTACCGGATACACAGGTAGATCAGCTGGATGACGAGGCCGATGTCCGCTCCCCCACCGCTACCGCCTCCTCCGCGCCCACGCGACCCTCCACCGCCAAACGACTCGCCCCCGCCGGGACGCGCCCACGCCTCCGATGAGATCAGGACGCCTACCAGAAGGACGAGCGCACTGACGGCGGCACATGCGGCGAGTCGACTTCGTGAGACGACGTTGGCTCCTGCAGCGCCATGGGATGCTGCAGAACCGCCCGGCCCGCGCCGAAAGCGGCCGAGGCGACTCGCCCACGCGCCAGCGCAAGCTCGGGAGAGCCGGATCGACAACGATTCAAGCCACGTCATCGCTGAGCTCGTTTTCATCATCGGGTTGACGCGGCAGGACTTGAGCCAACGGCTGCTCCAAACGCAGCAGACCGGCGATGAACGCCTCTTCGTTCAACTCGGCCACTGCCGACTTCATGTCGGCAAGCGCCCGTGTGTAATCCTCGCTCAGCACATCCTCCGCAATCCCTACGTCCGTCAAGACCTGTACCTGGCGCTCTTGCAGCGCCACGTAGACCAGCAAGCCCGTGCGGTCTTTCGTCTTCGCGATACCGAGCTCATCGAAGGTCGCCGACGCCGCCGAGGAAACTGCCGCAGCTCGGGTCTTGCGACCCGTGACAGCCATGCGCAGCGGCGTGACGCCGACAAAGAGGAGCGTCCCCAGGGCGAAAGCCACCAGCGTGTCCACGCCGATCCAAAGCCAGTAGTAGATGGTGGGGCTCAGCAGCAGCGTCAGAAACACCAGCAGGGCAACTCCCGCGCCACCGCGCACACTGCTGCCAAGATACCGACTCGCGCGCTTGCGCACGGCCACGACGACCTCAGCGGCAGTGCCCGACTCAATCTGGCGAATCGCGGCCGTCGCGCGCTCACGAATTGCCTGCTCCAAAAATCCGCGCCGCGACATGCCGCGACGATATCAACCTTCGGCGATTTGCCAAGGCTAGCTCGTTGCTTTTTCTGCGGCTCGCCCAGGATTCCTCGTGCGCCAGATCCCCGCGAGCAGACTGCCAATCACCGAGTGGAAGACGCTGGAGACCGCGCACGGGACGGCCGTGAGTGGATCGCCGAAGTGCCGCCGCGCCAGAACGACACCCAGGCCCGAGTTCTGCATGCCCACCTCAATCGACGCCGTGCGTGCGATGAGTGAATCATACCCTAGGACACGCGCCAAGAAGTAGCCGAAGGCAAATCCCCCCGCGTGAAGGCAGAATACCGCAAGCAGCAGCGACACCGCACTATTCTTGATGGCGTCTGCACTCTGCCCGATGATGCTGGAGACGATGAGGGCGATCGCGACCACGCTCACCAATGGCGAGAAAGGTAAAAGAATCGAAACGGCTCTCGGCGCCAGGCGATTCAAGATGACTCCACCCGCAACCGGCAGCACGACCACCTGCACGGTACTCAGGAACAGCCCCCAAGCATCGACCGCTACCAGCGTACCTGCGAGAAACTGGGTGAGCAGCGGCGTCATGAATACCGCGCCGAACGTCGAGATCATCGTCATCACGACGCTCAAGGCGACGTTCGCCCGCGCCAGATATGCAACCACGTTGGAGGCCGTTCCACCGGGGCAACAGGCGACCAAGATGAGACCGACGGCAAACGGCGTGGCCAGCCCAAACATCTCTGCGACGGCCCAGCCCAGAAAAGGCATCACGGTATACTGTCCGACGAAACCGAGAACGGCGGCGCGCGGCATCTTACCGACCCGCTTGAAGTCCTCCACGGTGAGGGTGATGCCCATGCCAAGCATGATCACGGCCAGCCCCCACACGATCCAAGGCCCGGAGAACCACGTAAACCACTGTGGCTGAATCAACGCCAGCCCCCCACCGACGACGACCCACGCGGGGAACGCGTTGGTCAGGATCGCTACGATGCGTTGCATTCGCCCGTGATACGACGAATCACATCCGGACGATAGCTCGAGCTCTAATTTGCCCCGGCGTCCACAGCGGACCCGCCCCCGGTGCCCATGTCATCGATGCTGTCCATGGGTTCTTCTTCCACTACCCCAGCATCGACGACTTCCTCGTCCACGCCGGGCGCACCGCCCATTCCGGTGTCCGTCGTCTCTCCCTCGTCCGGGATGAGCAACAGTGGGATGCAGACGCCAGCGTGCCCGACGTCTGCCGTGTACCCTTCGTCCATCAGGTCGATGCACGTCCACTCTGCGTGCTCACAGCCTTCGTCGGGGTCACAGGTCGGCAAGCACTGCCCCAGGTCGTTTTCGGCAGCGGCGATCCCTGCATCGATCAGCGCCAACAGAGGGAAGCACGCCGAATCGACAGGCGTCGTGTCCCCGATGTCGCGACCGCACGCCAACGTCTCCACTTGCAGCGAGCAATCGGAAAGACAAATACCATCGGTCGACGTCTCTTCCATGAACAGACATCCGCCTCCCGCGCACTCCTCGTTCAACGTGCAGGTAGCCCCATTCGGGAGAAGATCGTCAGGCAGGTCGTCGACACACGTCCACGGGTACCTGGGGGCACAACTCAAGCCGTCCGCGCACTCGCCGTCGCTGAAGCACTTGGGGTCACAGACGCCCAAGGCCGTCTCCGGATCAATCAGCGTGCAGGTGCGATTGAGTGAATCCTGGCACTTGACGTTGGCGCCCGCGAAAATGCAGAGCTCGTAACAGTACCCGACGTCGTCAGCGACGTCCGCCGTGTCCTGCCCGACCCCCAGACACAGAGCAGTCGAGCCGCAAACGTCTGGGTCCTGCTCACAGCGTATCGTGCACATGCCGCCCGCAATCTGTCCCGGTTGCAGCTGCTCGTCTTCGATCAAGCACACGACTCCATCTCCGCAGTCGTCATCCGACTCACATGCTTGACCGACGCTGGCCGGCGTCATCGCCAAGTCCTCGGACATCACCGTGTCGTCCACTCCGAGCGCTTCGTCGAGGGACGCCGACAAGTCTCCGCTCGACGACTCCGCGTCCGTCGCGGCGGCGGGTTGTCCGTCTGACGCTGGCGTCGCGGTGTCGGTCGCGTCCTCTGACGCGTCGGTGGGATCCCCCTCGTCAGCTCCCTGCTCTTCGACGGAGTTCGAGTCGGTCTGTTCATCCCCGCCCCCACAAGCAAACGTTACCAGACCGACAATCAGCCAAACACCGATGGGAGCGCGCTTCATGGCCACAGGATAGCGCGACCTCTGCCAGACGTCCCACATGTCCATGCGCAGCACCTCGGCGGGACAGCCGCTAGTGATGTAGCTTTCCATCGGTCCGGTTCCTCGCAGGGTGAGTCGATGGAATCGTGCACCGTCCGGCACACTTGGCGTCGAAAGCTGCGAGCCTGTGGGCGGATGGGCAACTAGTCCCCGTAGCGGCATGGCTGGGCCAATCGTGCCGCCGCATCAGCGGGGACTCCCAAGGCTCCCGCTCCGCCAGCGCCAGCTGCACGCAGTTGGCGCTGGCGGTTCATGCGTCAAATGGGGCGTGCGCAACGCGCGAAGTCCCGGCCGTGGGTCAATCCCAGTCGAGCCGGAAGCGGGCTGCGTGCGAGCGGGTGAACTCTTCCACGTCCCAAGGCGACTCGGTGAGGAGAGAGAGCGCCTCGGAGGCAACGACGTAGCAACCAGCTTGCACGACCGCTTCCCCGACTCGCACTTGCACGACGCGACGTTGGTATTGCTCTCCCTCGTAGGCATCGAGCAGTCGCCAATGCTGCTCGCTGACGGGCTCGTAGAGCAAGCCGAGGACTTCGCTTTCCGCCGCTGCCACCACCCCGGGATAGACCGCCCCGCGCATTCGGTATCGGGCATATCCAGGGAGTCGCGCCGCTTTCCCAACGCAACTCTCAGCGAGCACCGCCTGGACGATCTCTGGTACCATCAGGGTGCCGTAGACGAAGACACGAGGCGGGAAGTGGGTCATGGGCTGAGCCTCGCCGCACGGCAACGGTTTGTCGCCTCGGGGCGTCTCGTCACGCCGACACTTTTACCGGCAGCCCCAGTTCACGGATTTCCTCCGCGAAGGCTGCCAACCAAGCCTCGTCTAGACGCGACAGCGCAGGCGCCTCCGGCTGCATCGACGGCCGAGCCAATCCGTAGAGCAGTACCCCTTTGAGCGGAGCCCCACGCGCGAGGAGTTTGCTCACGGCTGCGAGGTAGGCGTCGAGTTCAGCCCTCGAAGGGGCCTCACCGTCTCGAGCGAAGAGGCAAGTCTGAATCCAAGTCGGACAGATTCGTGACACTTGCACCAACCGGTCCAGACGCTCGGCAACGGAGGCCGTACTGCTGTTCACTCGAGACGCACCTTCTTGGGTGGCGCTGTCGAGCTTGAACCAAACTTGCCCCCCAATTTCTGCCATGTGAGCAATGCCCCGTTCGACCTCCGGGCGATGCGTCAGTGTCCCGTTCGTGATCAGGATGACCGTGATCTTGCCCAGCAACCCGACTTGGGACAGCACCCGCGCCACGACGTCGACCGCCGCCGCGAAGTCGGGGCTGCTCGTCGGCTCTCCGTTTCCGGAAAATGCGACGTCGTTCAAGCGCTGCGCTTCGGGTGGCACCCGCCGCTGCATGAAGTCGCCCTCGACGATGTCGGTCAGCATGCCGCTCAGCTCCGTTTCGAGCAGTGCCAGATCGATGGGCGGGCCTTTGCCGAAGGAAAGGCCGGGCACCTGACAGTAGATGCAGCGGAAGTTGCAGGCGTTGTTGGGGTTGAGATTGACGCCAACGGAAACGCCCCCAGCCCGGCGCGAAACCACCGGGTAGACGTAGCGCAGATTCGCGCTGTCACGGTCGTGATTGACGACGTCGAGCTTCACACTGGAGCTCTAGGCGCTCGTGCCCCAGCACGCAAGGCCGATACTCCGCACGGCGCCTCACGCACCGACACGCGCCCCCGCGGGTCGCGCCGACGGCAACCGGTAGGACTACGACAGAGCGCTCAGTTGCCGCCGAGAATCGCGCGAAGGTCTTCGACGGCGTTGTCAGCCAACGTGTAGGTCTTCGTGTTGTCGTGGCACGAAGAGCACTTGACGCGATTGCCCGCTTCTTTCGCCCGCTTCACGTAGTCCTTCATCAGCGACTTGGCTGCCTTGACACCACCCTCGTCGCAGGCGGCTTTCACTTCTTCGAACTCGAAGTTCGTCGCCTGGCAAGGCTTGTCTGCCGACGCCGAGTCCGCCGATTCTTCCGCCACATCGGCCGCCGCCTCATCTGCTGGCGACTGAGGTTCGGTCTGCTGTCCACCGCAAGCGGCCAAAACCGCTGCCAACGCGATGCCCACCGCGCCACCCAAGGTTGCAATTCGCTTCATCTTCACGTTCACCCTGATGTCTCGTACTTCGAGCCTGCTTCAAACTCGGCGGATCGGGCATAGCATGCTCAGCCTGTCTCTGACCAGACCGGGTCCAAGATCAGAACAGCACGCATTGGCTGTTGTCGAGACCGGACCCAATCGGGTCATTGCAGAAGAGGTCGCCGTCGCACACGCTGCCGGGGCAGCAGTTTTGCCCCGTGGCGCCGCACACTCCGCCGACCCCGGAATCGAGTTCTCCGAGGCACTCGCTGTCGGCCAGCCCCGCCTGGAAGCCGTCGTCACAATAGAGGTCTCCACGGCACTCCTGCCCTGGACAACAGCGCTCGCCGTAGCCCCCACAGCCAACACACTCACTACCAGCAAGCCCACCGAAGGTCGGTTGAGCGCAGTAGAGGAAGTCGCTGCACACGGCTCCTTCGCAACACGTCTCGCCGAGGGAACCGCAAACGTCCGCCACGACGCAGCTCGATTCTGGACTGCCCATCGCAGCGTCACACTCGAGCCCCTCATCGCACGCGGCGTCCGCACAACAGACCTCCCCTTCGCCGCCGCAGGGTGGCGGGGCAGCTGCTTCGACCTCGGGCGCAGCATCCGGCATTCCAACCTCGGCAGCGTCCGTGACCGCTGCGTCGCCAGCATCGCCAGCGTCGGCTGCCCCAGCGTCCGGCTCCGAAGGCTCGACGACCCCGCCATCGGGCACGTCTTCCACCACGAGCTCGCAAGATGAGTTGTCGAGCCCTTGACCTTGGGGATTGTTACAGATGAAGCCCTCGTCACACACTTCACCGGCGCAGCACACCTCGGAGTCCCCGCCGCAACCGTCATCCTGAGGTGGTTGGTCTTCAGCCAGGCAGGCACTGTTGGTGAGCCCAGCCCCCGGAGGATTGTCGCAAGTTAACCCTTCCTCACACGCGTTCCCGTCGCAGCAGCGCTGCCCTGCGCCACCGCAGTCTTCAGCAATGGTCGGGGCCGTCCCCCCACTGCCACCGGTGCCCCCAGCCCCCGCAGCCGCGTCATCGCCGCTGGTCCCTCCGCTGCCCGGCGTCGCGACGGGATCGCCATCGGTCGTCACCGAAGGCACGTCGGTGAGTGAGACATCGGTGCCGCCCGTCCCCTCCAGGTCGGTCACTTCCGCCGCTGTCTCGGTGGCTTCCGAGTCGCTGGCGCCGTCGCTACCGCAGCTGGAGGCGGTGGCGATGAGCACGAATCCGATTGTCGTACGAAGGAAATGGAGTGAAGAGACTTCTTTCATGAGTACGAAGGCGTTCCTATTCGAGTTGGCTCAAGTCCTGCAATAGCACGACCCTGGAGTCTCGGCAGAAGCGCGCAAGAGCCTTCGCTCCGGCATGCCCGGGGTACGGCAAATAGCAGTGGTCTTCCCGGGCATTACGCCACGCCAGCGCGTAGGCCACGCCCAGCGCCGTCGGGCTGGCTGCGAGCGGATCCAGAAATCGCCGAATGATCCAGTTGGGACCCACCGAGGGATGATTGAGGCCCCCATGGACTCCGAACTCGGTGATCGCTGCGACCTTGCCCCGCTCGTTCGCCAGTCTCACGACGAGTTCGCTCAGTTGCACCAGCAGCGAGCCATCGTCACGATAGTAGTGGTCGAAGCCGAGCACGTCCACGTAGTCGTCCCCGGGATAGCCGTAGAAGTACGTCTCCTCCGTACGCGCGTCGAAGCCGTTGGGCGAGAACGCGAAGAGGAGGTGCCCGAGACCGCGAGACTCTCGCAGGTAGTCCACCGAAAAGCGCCACAGTGCCCGGTAATCCGCCTCACTGACATGAGCCTTCCCCCACCAGAACCAGTTCCCCGTGTGCTCGTGAAACGGCCGAAAGATGACCGGAATCAGCTCGCCTTTGGGGCCTCTCAAGCTCTGCAGGAAGTTGGCAGCCCGGTCGAGATAGCGCACGTAGTCGGCGTGGCGCGAGCGTCCGGGCAGGATGTGCTCGACGGCGGATGTCGTTTCCCACGCGTTGCCTTGGGTGACGGGGTTGTGCAGGTGCCAGCTGATCGTGATGATGGCGCCATCGGCGTAGGCCGACTCGATGTGCTGGCGCATGCTTTCGAAGTACACGCCATCACCGTTGTGGGCGTCTCCGTTTTCGATGCCGAAGATGTCCCAACCGAAGACCGCAACGTGCGAGCCGCAAACGGCTTTGACGTCGGAGTAGTCTTGCTTGCCGTTCCACCCGACACCGTAGGCGGTGGAGTCCTCGTGCCCCAGAGCGAAACGCGGAGCTCTGGCCAGCGCACGGAGCTTGTGCCGCAGAGCATTGGAGGCCGTCGCCGTTGCCTCTGGATCGTTAGGGACGAGGGGCTCACGCGCATTGAAGTCGGAAACGTACGCCGTTTCGCAACTCGACTCGGGGAGCTCTCCTGCGGCACCTCCACTGACGGTGTGCTGCGCCGTCCGTGGAGGTGGCGCCGACGGCGCAGCCCCGGGGGGCGGCCGCTCGACACCACGTCCCTGAGGCGCAGCACACGCCCCACAGGACGCGGCGAACATCAGAGCGAGGTACCTCAATCGACGTGGGTCACAAACAAATCCGAACACGTGCGCGACACTAGCGTCAACGTCACGCGCACGGCAAACGCGATTCTGCCAACGCGACGTATAGACTGGCACCGAGGGGCAAGGCGTCGTCGTTGAAGTCGTAATGAGGACTGTGCAGTGCCGCCGCGTGAGACTCGTCGTGTTGACCGAGCCACAGGTACGCACCCGGGCGTGCCTGCAACATGTAGGCGAAGTCTTCGCCGCCCATCGACGGCGCGTAGTCGCGCACGACGCCCACCTCACCGACGACTCTCGCCGCTGCTTCGGCAGCGTGCTCGGCGCAGGTGGGGTCGTTGTGAGTTGCGGGATAGCCACGCCGAAAAGTGAATTCTGACTCCGCCCGCCATGCCATCGCGACAGACCTGGCGACTTCATTCATGCGTCGCTCCAAGTAGTCCTGAAGCGCTGGGTCGAGTGTTCGCAGTGTACCGGCCAGGTGTGCTCGCTCGGGGATCACGTTGTAGGCGCTACCTGCCACGAAACGCGTGGTACTGATGACGGCTGTGCTCGTCGGAGTCATCTCGCGACTGAGCAATCCCTGCCACGCCTGCACGACTTGAGTGCCGACGTAGATTGGGTCGACCGTGAGCTGCGGGAACGCCGCGTGCCCTCCTTTGCCGACGACCGTGAGATCCCACTGATCCGTCGCCGCCATGATCGCCCCCCCGCGGACGGCGATCTGGCCCAAAGGAAGTGACGGCCAATTGTGCAACGCGTACACCTCGTCGCAGGGAAACCGGTCGAACAATCCCTCCTGCACCATGACGCGGCCGCCCCCCGCCGTTTCTTCTGCCGGCTGGAAGATGAAATGTACCGTGCCGTCGAAGTTCCTCGTGTCACTCAGATGACGCGCAGCTGCCAGGAGCATCACCGTGTGGCCGTCGTGGCCACAGCCGTGGAAGCAACCATCGATCTGGGAACGGTGTTCGAACTCGTTTCGTTCGGCCATCGGCAACGCGTCCATGTCGGCGCGCAAACCAATGCGACGTTCACTTTCTCCAACTCGGAGGCTGCCGACGACCCCGGTGCCGGCAAGCCCCCGGTGCACGTCGATACCGAAGCTCCCCAGTTTCTCTGCAACCAGGGCTGAGGTGGCATGCTCCTCGAACGCCAGTTCTGGGTGAGCGTGGAGGTTTCGGCGCCAGCGAGCGAACTCGTCGCGCCGCTCGACGATGGCGGGCAGAGCGTGCATCAGGCTGGCAAGTGTCGACTGGAGTCGTGCATAGTGCAAACCCGGCATCGGGGCTGACCCTGGGGCCAACGCGCCATCCACGGCAATCAGCGCCCGCCATAGGGCACCACAGCCGCGGGGAAGCGCCGGCAGTCCGCGTATCAGCGCGCGTCAGCCACGAACCCGCGCGCCATCGCGGAGCCCGGGGATGCTTGCCGAACCGCTCGAAGTACCGCCACCCTCGGAGCATACGCCTGGCGGGTGGCCCATGTCGGTGTCTTCCACGCACGTTGTGGAGCAGGGCGTGTTGTGGGATGACTCGGGCCGAGAAAACGACGGCACGACGCGGACAGCCCATGACAGGAACTCGAGAGAAGTGGCCCCACGCTTGGGGCTTCAAGGACACCCAATTCGTCGTCGACGGCAATCGCGACGTGCAGTTGACGGGGAATAGGTACGAGATCTGCGGCTTTCGGATGCCAGGTTTCATTTCCTTCGTCGAGGACAGCCTCGGCGTGAGAGTCGACACGACGGACTTGCGCCCCACGGTGGAGTTGAAGGCCACGCCCCCGCAGAAGAACGAGGACTTCTGCAACGCCATCGAGCACGAGTTCGAGTCGAGTGAGTACAGCTTCGACGATGAAGTGCGCGCGATTCACAGCCATGGGCAGGCCACGGCGGATGAAGTTCACGCCATCCTCTACGAAGGCAAGCTCGCTCGCTTCGTCGACATGGTCTTCTTCTGCACCAACGAGAAGGCGGCAGAGCGGATCGTCCAGTTGGCGTTGGAGCACGACGTGTGTCTCGTGCCCTACGGCGGGGGGACGAACGTGACCGGGTGCTTGACCCTGCCGAAGTCGGAGACTCGCATGATCGTCTCGGTCGACATGCAGGGCATGGCCGAAATCGAGTGGGTCAACCGCGAAAACCGGCAGGCTTGCGTGCAGGCGGGTATTACGGGGCTGGCGCTGGAAAAACGCCTCGCACAGGAAGGCCTGACGATGGGCCACGAACCCGACAGCGTCGAGTTTTCGACCTTGGGGGGATGGATCTCGACGAATGCCAGCGGCATGAAGAAGAACCGCTACGGGAACATCGAAGACATCGTCGAGAGCGTGACCGTGGTCTCTCCCGTCGGCAAGCTGGAAACGCTGGAAGGATTTCCGCGACAGTCTGCCGGCGTACAGGTCCGCAATATGCTCTTCGGCTCCGAAGGCAACTTCGGGTTGATCGTCAAAGCCGTCGTGAGGGTGCGGCCGATGCCCGAAAAACGGAACTACCAGAGCATCCTGTTTCCGGATGTCGAGCGAGGTGTCTCGTTTCTTCACGAGCTCTCGGGTTCGGCCTTCCTGCCGGCAAGTATCCGCCTCGTCGACAATCCGCAGTTCCGCTTCGGTTTGGCGCTCAAGCCCGCGTCCGACGGCCTCGACAAGGTCAAGTCCCAACTTCAGCGCATGTTCATCGAGCGCGTCAAACACATCGACGTGAGCAAGATGGCCGTCGCGACGATCGTGATGGAAGGCACCGCGGATGAGGTTGCGATCCAAGAAAAGGCGATCGGAGCCATGGCCGCTAAGTATCAGGGCTTCATGGCCGGAGGGCACAACGGAAAGCGCGGCTACAACCTGACCTTCGCCATCGCGTACATCCGCGACTTCATGACGAAGCTCGACGTACTGGGCGAGACCTTCGAGACGACGATACCCTGGCACAAGATCCACGCGGTCAACCGCGCGGTGATCGCAGAGACCCAACGCATCCACGACGAGTATTCCCTACCCGGTAAGCCGTTCATCTCCTACCGCATCACCCAGCTTTACCAAACGGGGGTGTGCGTCTACTACACGTACGCCATCTACACCAAGGGCATCGAAAATGGCCCGGCGATCGCTGCAGAAGCAGACCATCGTCTGCGCAAAACCGTCGTCGACAACGGTGGCGCCGTCTCCCACCACCATGGTGTGGGCAAGATCCGCAGCCGCCTCCTGCGCCAAGTCCTGCCAGCTCACAACGCCGACATGGTCAAATCCCTCAAAAACACCCTCGATCCGAAGAACGTCTTCGGAGCGCAGAACGGTGTCTTCTGTGCTGACGAGTAGTCCGGCTCGGGAGTGGTTGGAAGGAAACGGCGCCAACCATGTCGCCCGCGGGGTCGCTTCGACAGCTTGGCGCGCCGAGCGCGAGGCCCGCTTCGGTCTCAGGGTGCGCGCAGCCGCGTCGCGTAGAACAAGCAGTCACTCAACGCGATCTCGGGGTTGACCGTCATCATCACCGGTACCATCGGCGCGCGAGTCACGATCGTCGAGCCGCGCAATTCGAACAACTCTGACGCGACGTCCACGCCCCCAGCGCCCACGGCGATGATGGGCAATCCGTCGTCTTCATCGCTCCAACCGATCACGGTCTCCGCCGGCATGGGACGGAAGTTGAAACCCTCGACGCCCAGGTCGACCGTCAACGCTGCGGAGGCGCTGCGGTGAGTGGCGAGCGCCAGACTCACCCCTGGCTTGACACTGACGCGCAGCGGATGGTGCAGGACTTCGAGGCGCCCCGACGGACGAGCGCCGAGCTCCAGATCGGCTTTGGACAAGTAACCTTGGAGACCACGCCAGGCCACTTCATCAGCTTCGGCATCGCCCGCACGCCCGCATTCAATCACGACGCTCGGACACCACGCGGCGCTGGCTTCGATGAGCGCGCCCAAGTTCAAGTCACTGTGCACCAAACGCTCGGCAAAGAGCGACGTCAGTGACAAGACGGCGTCATCGGTGCTCGTCACGACGGCGTATGCCGGATTGTGCCCCGTGTTGTTGTGCAGATCCACCAACGCCTCGGGGCGGAGTTCTTCGACGCGGTCGAGAACCTCCAGCGCAAGCTGTCCTGGCTGGCCGTTAAAGGGGGCACGATACGTGCGATTGGCGTCCGGGTGCCCCGGCAACATGCGGTGGGAGAATATGGGCTCCGTCAGAGCCGCTTCCACGGACGCAATGAAGAAGACGGTGTCGACTGCCGGTTTCTGCCCGGACGCAAGCCATCGCGCCACGGCGCGAGCACCTGACGGTTCGTTTCCGTGGAGCAGAGTCGTCAGAACGCGCACTCGGCTGCCATCGTGGCCGGACTGTCGGATCCACGTCGGGCCGGCGCAAAGCCGGAGGAAGTCCACGGTATCCTTTGGCCATTGGCTGTCTTCGGCGCAAAGCTCTTTCAAGGGACGCACGCTCATCAGCGATGGACCCTACCGCGACGCGGCAACGGCGCACCACCCGCCAAGTACCGCTGTCGGCGGCGAGCCAGCCCGAGTCCAGCCGTGCCATCCCGGCCAGAGCGCTCGAACGATTTCATCTGGGCCAGGTGTGGACAGGAGTTCCTGCCTGAGACAATTCCAGGTATTCGGACAACAATCGGCCCAACGCCTCCGAGCGGGGCCCGCGTCGGGAAAATTCTTCGAAACGGCGCGCCTGCCAGCGGGCACCAGTCTGACGGGTCGCCACCCTCTGCTGGAAGATGGCCAGCCAGGGCTCGACCTCCGTTCGGGGCACTCCGGCGGCTTCCAACGCTCGAGCTGCCGGCTCCACCAGAGACTCCGCGACGTCCGCAGCAGATCGTTCACATAAACCAGTGGAATCGGGCCAGTGGAGAGTTGCGTCCAAGCCGAACTGCGCCGCTCTGTAGAAATTGTCTTCCGCGACGGAGAACGGGATCTTTCCGGGCGAGAAACATTCATCTTTGGCGAGCGCCAACGTAGCACCCACGAGGAAAGCGGAGTTGGCCACCATGTCGCGCACGGTCGGGCCCGCCGGCAAGGCTCGCATCTCGATCCGCAGATGCCCTCCATCGACTGGGTCGTAGACCGGACGATTCCAACGCCACACCGTGCCGCTATGCAACCTCAACTCCGAAAGGGTAGGCACTTTGCCCTCCGAGTGAACAGTCTCTGGATCTTCCGAACCGAGGATAGGCAAGATCGGTGGAAACTGGCGCACGTTCTCCTCGAACAGTTCCCAGGCCCCACCCGTGAGCCAACGTTGCCCGAAGCTGACTCGCGGCTGGCGTCGATGCGCCTTTTCCGTCGGGCTGCGCTCGTCCACCGCCTGCTTGAAGAGGGCGACTCGCGTCTCTTCCCACAGGCGGTGCCCAATCAGGAGCGGTGAGTTCCCACTCGCGGCGAGAGCCGGCGCCGTCGCCAGTTGAGCTGCGTTGTAGGCGTCGGTGAAGTGACCGGGTAGCACGCGCAAATGCACCTGCAACGACGTGGTGGCGCCCTCGAACGTCACGTTGTCGTGCAGCAGGCGCAATGGGTCGGGCCCGTCGATGCACAGCTCGAAGGGACGCCCGCGACGCTCACGGATCAATCTCGCGAGGGCTCTGTATCGGGGCACGTCCGTCATCGCCCCACTGTGAAAGTGCTCTTTCGTCAGCGTCGGTAGAATGCCGACCAGCACGACACGCGCTCCGTGAGGCGTGGCAGCTGACTGCAGTTGCTCGAGACGTGTCTCCAGCTCGCGCTGGAGTGCGGTGAAAGGCTGGGCCCCAATCCGCGACGGCGCCGTGTTGCACTCGATGTTGAAGCGATCCAGCTCGACCGTGAAGCACTCGTCATCGACGGAAGAGAGCACTCGGTCGTTGACCATCAGTGGGCGGGATTCCGCGTCCACCAAGAACATCTCCAGCTCGGCGCCGAAAGACATCTCCCCCGCGCCGAACTCTTCTTGGGCAAGCAGACGGCGCAACACCCCCAAGCAACGCTCGAGACGGTCCGAAAACGCGTCGAAGTCTTCCGCAGCGAACTGATCGCGTGAAACGTCGAGTCCCACCTGGTCAGTGTAGCAGAAACAGATGAGGCCCACCTCTCAGTGGGCCTCATCGAATTCTAGGCAAGGTCAGGAACCAGGAGACTCAGATATCCGCCGACTCGTCGGCATCGCTCTCTTCCCCCTCCGCTTCTTCGGCTTCGTCGGCCTCATCGTCGTCGTCGTCGGCCTCATCGTCGTCGTCGTCGGCCTCATCGTCGTCGTCGTCGGCCTCATCGTCCTCGTCGTCGGCCTCGTCGCCGTCGCGGATGCCGTCGTCGTCGCTGTCGTCGTCCAGTGGATCCCACCCGTGGCGACGCTCGTCACCATCGTTCACGCCGTCGTCATCGCTATCATCGTCGAGAGGATCGGTCTTGGAATCCACCTCGTCACCGTCGTTGACGCCATCGTCGTCAGTGTCCGGATCGTTCGGGTCCGTCTTCAACGCAGCCTCCAAGCTGTCCACCAGACCGTCCCCATCCGTGTCCACGTCTGCGGAGCCTGCCCCACAGGCCGTCATTCCCAAGGAAAGAAAGATGATCGCCGAAGCTGTTCCAAGAATGCTTTTCATGTCTATCTCCATCACCGATTGGTGTCTGTGGGAAGCTCCCCGGAGCGGGTTTCTTCCTGGATTCAAGTAGGCAGTGGCCGCAAGAGAGACATCCGTGAGCAGGCAGGGTCGTTTTCCGGATTGCGCCCGACGCAGCCTTTTCCGGTCGGGCTAGCGCCTGCGCGCGCCGAACGAGCGCGAAATGCCGACGTGCCGCTCTCGGGAGGCAACGGGGCCACCCGAGGCCGCGCGCGACCGGCTGCTCTTGACGGCAAGCTGCGCTCCGCGCTCAGGGGCTACCGGCATCGAGGCCCGAATCGTCAGCGACGGGCTCGTCTTCCACTTCCTCGGGATCCGTGGCGTCGCCTTCCGGCGCTTCGTCCACTTCGACGGGCAGCTCCGTCGAATCCGGGTCATCGACCTCGTCGGCCTCGTCGCCGACTTCCTCGACGCCCGGTGTCTCGTCGTCTTCCAGTTCGTCTTCCGGAGCGATTTCGGGGTCATCATCCTCGAGTTCGACTTCGGGATCTTCGACCTCTTCAGAGTCTTCGCTGTCGTCGGTCGCATGCTCTTCGGCTGCATCGACATCCTCGGGGCCGCCTGGAACTTGGGTGGAGTCCGCCCGCTCCCCTTGCTCAGGTGCCACGCCCTCCTCGCCCTGGCCGACCATGCTCGGCGAGGCCACGGGTTGTGACTGGGCGCCAGCCATCTCCCCGGGCGCCGGGTCTGGGGTGTGTTCGCCCAAGTTCACGTCCCCTGCGCAGGCGCAAAGCCAAACCGCGACCAAAACCCCACCGAGCCATCGCGCCGCGCTCACTTCAAGCACCTCGCGCGGATCGATTGGGCCAGCGGAGATTCCGGGTTGGTCGCGACGAACTTCTGGGCGCGGGCGCGAAGTGCCGCCCCTTGCCCGCCGCTGCACTGCGCGAGCAGATCCAGGCCTCGACGCTCGTGACTGAGCGCACTCTTCGGAAACCGCCGACGGTGCTCGTCGAGTGCGTGGCGAGCCTTCGCCGTGTCGCCCGCGCGAATCGCTTGTGAGGCAACGCGGATCAAGCGCAGCTCTTCCATCAGATGAGAGGTCTTCGTGCTGGCGGGCTTTTCGACCGGCACTTTGCGCGCCTTCGGGAGCGTCGCGGGCGCAAGCTCAGGCGAAGCAGGTTCGAGCGAACCCGTGTCAGCAGGTACCTCCACGTCGCTGTCCTCGACCGGCGCAACTTCTGGACCGGTGGACTCGTCCGTGGTCGTCGTGGATGCCAGCCCTTGGAGTGCGGGTGGACTCGGATTATCGATCGGCCGGGCACTCTGAGTCGGCCCCGACGGCACCAACAACGCCGCACTCGTCGCAAGCACCGCGGCTGCGCCGGTTCCTGCGATCACCTTCAACCATCCCCCAACGGCGACCTTGCCACTCGCGCTCGCGAGTGCGCCTGGACCGCCTGCTCCTGTAGCGGCTCCTTGAGTTGCGGCGCCCGTGCTGGCTCCCCCCTGAGCGGAGGCCGCTGTCGCCGCAGCCGTCACCTTGCTGGCTCCGGCAACCGTGCCCGCCACGAGGCTCGCCGCTAGGGCGCGACGCACACGGTGCCTGGCATCCGCATCGGGCTCGTACTCGTCGCGCAAGGCACCCAACACTTGATCCAGCTCAGTCATGCTCTCCTCGCGCTCCGGACGCATTCGCATCCAACAGTTCACTCAGCTCTCTGCGCATCACACGCACCCTGGAGTAGGTCGTGTTG
The DNA here is from genome assembly GCA_050301735.1 of Polyangiaceae bacterium. Classification (GTDB taxonomy): domain Bacteria; phylum Myxococcota_A; class Polyangia; order Polyangiales; family Polyangiaceae; genus SZUA-265. The sequence goes on from JBNKZR010000019.1 coordinate 20,739, forward strand.
ACGTTGAGCCCGAGCGTGTCAGCCGTTTCAGCGATCGAAAGTCCCTCGACCAGGGCAAGAAAGAACAACGCACGTCGGTCGTCGTCCAGTTTGTCGACGTAGCCTTTGACGACATCGAGCGCTTGGCGACTGGCAGCGTGCTGTTGGGGATCGCCGCCATCGTCCACTTCCCGCTCAGCGTCGAGCTCCAAGTGGAGCCCCTTTCGGGCCACCGAACGCCGATGATCTTTGCACACGCGTCGCGCAATGCCGAAGAGCCAACTTCGTATGGCCGCGGGAGACTCGAGGGAGCCCAGCTTGCGATGCACGATGATGAAGACGTCTTGCGTAACATCGTCGACGACCGCTGGGGGAATGCCCAGACCGCGCACTGAGCGCCAGATGAAGTCGAAGTGGTCCGCATACACTCGCTCGAAACTCAAAAGCTCAACACGATGACTGCCGCTGCTCGACAGCGCAGCATCGGCTGAACCCGAGGGCCGCGATTGGCCTGGGTGCGCGAGCGCGGAACCGGTCATCAACAAAGTACTGGCCGCATCCGCTCAGAACTGCGAACCCCACGCCCAAAAAGCCCCCACAAATGCTTCCACACCAACCCAAGCGGGTCGGTGCACGGGCTCCTGGACACCCACGATGCGATACCTCGGACGCTCGAAGGGGAAAGTGGCCCCCGCGTCCAAGCGTAGCCCCCAACTCTCGGAGATCATTGCAGTTGACCATACGCCGACCTGGCCCGAAAGCCACTGAGTGGCGCCCGCTCCCGAACTCGTGATGTCCACGCTGGTGGCCGCGACGTACTCCAGGGAGAGCCCTACAGCGGGACCGAAATGCCACCATCCCGTGCCAAAGCGGGGCTCTCCTCGAACGCTGGCGCGCGCCATCGTCGAGCGTACGCCCGCGCCCTCAATCGCCGGGATGGGCGCCTCGGGTGCGACCAGGTAGGCGCCAGCGACGGCGACTTGCAGCCTCCCCAGCTCGAACCCGCCACGGAGCGTGCCACCGTAGGCTGCACTCGGCGTCATACCAGTGATCAGGGTGGGGCCTGCGCCTATCCAGCCCCCACGAACCCAATCACCACCCTCCACCAAGGGCACGTCGACAGCGCGGCTCTCGGACGGTGACGGTGGAGTCTGCGCCGCTGTTGGCTCGGACTCGGGGGCTTTGACGTCCTCAGCTGGGGTCGGCTCGGGCGCCGTCTTGTCCTCGGGCTCTGGCGGCGGACCCTCGGTCTCCTTCTGCTCGACGATTTCACTGGCACCGAGTCGATCAGCCAACAGCGGGTCGAGAGTGAGGAGCAGCAACAGCGCTCCGGCTTCGGTAGCAGCCTCACAAGTGTCGACCAACAGCCGCCGCCGACTCTCCACGCCGTCCTTGGTGGCGCGAAAGTCCAGAATGTAGCGCTCCGGCTCCCCCTTCACGACGACGCGAGCAGCGATTTCTGGTAGCGGCTCCGAGTCACCCAAAGCAGTACTGAGCTTTTCGAGAACTGCCGCTTTGGACCCGCAACCAGCGGGAGCCTCGTAGTCCAGCTGGACATTCCGAAGGCCCTGCGCGTGCGCCGATGGAGTTGTCGCGACTACCGCCGCACAGACGGTCGCGACGCGCAAAGGGTTAGCTTGCAGTACCGGTAGCAGAATGGTCACGAGTTATAGCCCGTCGCCCGACCCTTCGGGAAGGCAAGCCTCCACACCATCGCGGGTTTCCGTCGCTCGCGCCAACAAAACGCCGACCAGGGACCCCCATTCCGGGCGGGCCGTCGCGCCCCCCGCGCATAGCAAACACCGGGCTCAACCTTGTCCGGCCATTTGCCGTTCGACCAGTGCGATGAAGTCGTCCACCTTGCGCAACTCGGCCAGTTGGTCTTCGGCCAAGATGATGTCGAAACGCGTCTCCAACGACGCGGCCATCTCCAGTACCGCAACAGATGCCAGGCCGAGTTCAACCAGGTCGTCTTCAGGTTTGAGGATGAGCTTCTGCTCGGGCAACGCTTCGACAAGAGCGGCCTGTATGGCTTGCAGTATCTCGACCCGGGTAACTCTCACGCTCGTTGGCTCCTTCGTCGTGCGCCGGCCCGGCAATTCCGGAGCCTGGTGGCCAGACTACCGTGCAACGGCAGCAGGGGTATAGTGGGCACAGTTGCCTCCGGCGGCCACCTTGTCATGAAGACCTACGCGGAGCTGTTGAAGACCCTTGCCGGCCACCAGGGCGAGCCCTGTCAGGATTTCATCACCGATGGAGCTCCGCTGTCTCGTACGCGCGAGGACGTCTGGTCCGCCGCGAGATCCAGCGGCGCCCGACTGGCGTCGCTCGGACTCCAGCCCGGCGATCGGGTGGCCATCATGGTCTCCAACCCCATCGACTTCTTGCCGCTGATGCACGGCTGCTTGTTGTATGGCCTGGTCGCCGTCCCCATGTACCCACCGCCACTGTTCGGCAAGGTGGCAAGCTATGCCGCGACACTCGAGGCTATCTTGGCAAGTGCGAGAGCGCGGGTGCTGATAGCCGAACCTAGCGCGAGCAAGCGCCTCGGGGCGCTGCCCGTCGAACGCGTGCTCGACGTCGACCAGCTACCGACTGACGACACTCTGGAGCCACCCGACCTTTCCCCCGAGAACTTGGCGTTCCTACAGTTCACCTCAGGCAGTTCAGGAACGCCCAAGGGCGTACGCATCACGCATCGTTCGTTGATAGCCAACTCGCACGCCATCATGGTGGACGGCCTCGGCGCCGGGGCAGACGATCGCGGCGTCAGCTGGCTCCCGCTGTATCACGACATGGGCCTGATCGGCTTCGGCCTCGCGCCGCTGTTGACGAACACCAAGGTGACCTTCATTCCCACGGCCCGCTTCATCAAGAACCCCAGCGTGTGGCTGCGCACGTTGGACGAACAGCGAGCGACCATCACCTTCGCGCCCAACTTCGCCTACTCGCTGGTCACTCGCCGCGTCAGTGCGGACAATCTGGACTTGAGTTGCGTTCGCATGTGGGGCTGCGGTGCAGAGCCCATTTCTGCCACCACTCTCGACGCCTTCGAATCGCACTTTGCCGCGGCCGGAGTGCGCCCTGGGCAGGTTGCGCCTTGCTACGGCTTGGCCGAAGCGACGTTGGCAGTCACGTTCACTGCACCCGGGGAGCCGCGCCTGGTCGATACCATCGACGCCACGCTTTGGCACGAGCGCCAGATCGCCGCACCGGCTCGACGAGGGGCGACGTCGATTGCCTACGTTTCTTGCGGGCGAGCGCTGCCCGGCCACCAGATCCGCATCATCGACGGCGCGGGCGACGAACTGCCGGAACGCCACGCCGGGGAAATCGTCGTCACGGGCCCCAGTGTGAGTGACGGCTACCACTGCGAGTCGAGGGAGCCAGGGAGCGGGTTTGGCGCAGACGGCCTGCGAACGGGTGATCTCGGCTACCTCACCGATGGGCTGCTTTTCGTCACCGGGCGCCTCAAGGACGTCATCATCGTCGCTGGCCGCAACTACGACCCGCGCACGATCGAGAGTGCCGCGGAGCAAGTCGAGGGTGTGCGCCTCGCCGCAGCCGTGAACGTGCCCGGAAAAGAAGGCGACGAGTTGGCAGTCGTCGTCGAGCGAAAGGGACGGAACGACGAACTGCCCGCTGCCGTCCGAGCTAGCATCGCAACCCTGTTGGGCGTGAGCACCAGCCACGTCTTGTGCGTTGCACCGGGACGTTTACCCAAGACAACCAGCGGCAAACTCAGACGTAGTCAGACCAGAGCACTGGCGCTGGCGCTGTTGGGCTGAGTTCGTTCTCAGGCCCGGTTGCCCGCCACGAAACGACGAGCTTCTGCCGCCAACTCTTCCAACATGGTTACCGCCGACTCGAGCTGGCTGGCGGTGGTAGCAACGCTCTGGCTAGCCTCCGCCATATTGGTCATGGCGTCAGATATCTGCCGGATGCCGGCCGCTTGCTGATTGACCGCTGCTGAAATGTGGCGGGCCCGGTCCGAGCTTTCTTCCAGGCGTTGAGCCAAGGCGCCAACCACGTCTTGGGCTGAGTCCAACGCCTTTCGCCCTTCCTCCGCCCCCGTCAGGGCACTGCGAATGCGATTCGTCGCAAGCTTGCTTTGCTCCGCCAGGCTGCGCACTTCACTGGCGACGACGGCGAAGCCTTTGCCGCTCTCACCGGCCTTGGCCGCTTCGATGCCGGCGTTGACCGCCAGGAAGTTGGACTGATCCGCAAGCCCCCTCACCGCCTCCACGATGTCAGCAACTTGGGCAACGACGCTCAGCACCTGCCGGGCACGCGTGATTGCGTCTACGCCCTCGCCCCCTTGCGAGGCCGCCATCTCCCCATGCTGAGCAACCTGTTGCGCGGAGTCGCTCGCCGCCTTGCTCGTCTCTGCCAATTCGGTCACCGTAGCGCTCACCTCCGTCACCGCAGAGGCCTGTTGCGCCGCTGAGGCGGCTGCCTCCTTGGCAGTTGCGGCGAGCTGAGCGGCGCTGGTGACCAAATGACTCGACATGCGCTCGAGTTGCGCGACGACATGCCGATACATCAGGAAAAAGATGCCCAAGACGAGCGGTGTCAGCAGGGCGGCTGTCGAGAACTGGGCCTTCATTGCCCCGCCGCTCAGTCCGACGAAGAACATGCCTCCCGACGCAAGCACCGTTGCCAGACACAACATGCCGATCAGTCGCGTCGCGAGCCCAGTGCCGAATTTCAGATACAGCAAGGTCATGACGACCCCCACGATGGTCGTGGCCATCAATATCCAGGTGATCAGTGCGTGTGCCATAGGCCTCCTCGAGCAATCCGTCGACCCCGGGGGATCGTGGGGCGCCAGCGAATGGCGCTGAGCGAACTGCGCCCACCCACAGAACGTCCGCTAGCCACCGATTCTGAAGCCCCTCGACGGGATCACTCCCCCACGCACACAGTCGGACGAGCACGACGCAGGCTGACGGCTCCAGGAACTGTTGAAACGCGGGCCGCACCGAAGCCCCCGGGACGTGAAGCAACGTCCGTGGCCAACCTACCTCTGTGGGATGAGCGCGACCCTGGCGAGCACCGCCTCGCTCGGGTGACCCTCGCTCAAGCCACGGCCAGGCGGCGCTCCAGACCGGCAACGGCAACGTAGGTCGCCAGCGCCACGGCGACGGACGTGAGGAATGGAGCGGGCAACTCCAAGGCATACTCCGCCAACGGCGTTGCCACCAAGCCGGCGACCAGGGCGGCCCCAGCAGCCTTCGCTCCGCCAACGGGCCAGTACAGGGCCGCCAAGGTGGTGACCAAGACTCCCGCCGTTCCAAATGCGGAAGCCGCTTCCACCAACTCGTAAACCCCCTCCGCGTAAAGAGCGACGACGAGAGCCACTACGCCCGTCAGCACGACGAGAAGACGCGCAACGGAGAGCCGGGCTTCGTCACTGGTGAGCCGCAGCATCGGGGAGATCAGATTGCGGGATAAGAGCGCGGAGGATGCAAGCAGAATGCTGTCGATGGTGGACAGAATGGCGGAGATCAGAGCGCAGGAAAAGACAGCCGCCCAAAACTCGGGCAAAAGGCGCGCCGCTAATCCCGGCAACAACTGCTCGGGATCGTCGAGCCCAGAAAGCAGCTGGGGACCGATCAATCCCAACACGACGGGAGACATCCCAACCACGAGGTACAAGACGCACGCCCAGTACGAAGCTCGTCGGGCAACGCGGGCACTCTTGCTGGCAGCTACGCGGGCGATGAGCTCCTGCGCGACCAAGGAGCCCATGATTGGAATCGACCAACGATCGACCTGCTGCCACACCCCTTCACCCAGCGGCAACAGAGACCAACGCTGCGGCTCGACGTTGGTCATCGCAACGGAAAGGCCTCCTGCTTGCGAAACGCCGACGGCGAGCATCACGACCAAGCTCGTGGCCAGGATGATCCCTTGCACGAAGTCTGTGAACACATCCCCCAGCAATCCCCCAAACGTGGTGTAGGCGACCACGAACGCGGCGGAAAGGTAGATCGCAAAAGTCACGTCCAAGTCCATCGTGGCGGACACGACCTGCCCGAACGCTCGGATCTGAGCCGCGGCCCAAATCAACGACGAGGGGACCAGAACGAGTACCCCCAGGCGTTCGATTTCCGCGCCGTAGCGCTCACGGTAGAGGTCGCCCAGAGTGAGGTAACCTCCTCGCCACAACCGAGGCGCCAACAACAGGCCCAAGAACAGCAGACACAAGCAGTAACCAAAGGGGTCGGCCCTGGCGCCAGACAAGCCGGATTCGTAGATGGCGCCGGACGAACCAAGACACGTCTCCGCACCAAACCAAGTGGCAAACATCGAGAACGCGACCCAGCCCGTAGCCAAACGACGCCCGCCGGCAAAGTAATCCTGCTCCGTCTTGATCCGACGAGTGAGCCACAAGCCAACCACCAACTGGAGGCTCAAGTACGCGAGCAGAAACCACCAAGACATGAATGAACCTGATACCCACCGACGAGAAAGGATGGTTCGAAAGCCGGAGCAAGGTTCGCACGACTGGGGCGGGGATGACAACGCACGTGCACTTTTGGTGATTTGGGTTTACTCTGCCGGCTTCTTGGTCCAGACCCCCACTGGATTTCCTGCCTGTTCGAGACGGGCGGATTCTTGGAATACTAGGAGACACGATGACTGGCCCCCACCGAAAGCTGTTGCACCGCCACCCGTCCTTGCTCGCCGTCTGCGCACTTTCCACCAGCGCCTGCCTCACAAGTTGCGGGGGCGACGGCGCCGAGTCCGGATGCAGCACGACCAACGAACAGTACGAGTTCACACAGGACACCTCCCTCGGCTACTCGATGTCCCAGGTGTTGGCGGGCCGGCGTGGGGCCAACGCCGACCTCGGCTGGGCCGACAGCAGGGATTGGCTGATGCACACCGCCTCGGGGGACACAGAGCTCATCGTGCGCGTCGAGCCCGACGATGGCCTGGTCGACGAGATACGGAATGCCGACACCGGGTGCTTCCGGGTGTTGCGGGCGGACGCGGCGATTTCCGTGGTCACTGCCGACGGACAACTCGAGTTCACTGTCGACGGTACGGTGACGGCAATGAGCCGCGACGAGTTCGAGCTGGAAGCCGAAGTCGCCCCCAGCGATCTGGAGGGCTTGCTGCAAGTTTCGAATGACGTGGGCCTGCAATTCCGTCAAACGACGGACGGCAACGATGTCGAGGGTACGTTGACCGCCTTCACCACCGACGAGTCGAACCTCAAGCGCTTCGACCTGGCTACCTGGGAAGGTAGCGCCAGTTCGCCGCCTGCGCCGGGCGACGAGATGGAGACGGACTCCGAAATGACCGACGCCGAAACGACGGACACCCCGATGGAAACGGATCCGGACCTCGCCGAGACGGACTCGGGTGATGCAGGGACGCCCACTGGCGACGCCTCCGCCCCTGAGATGAGCGACGCAGGAGCGGGTGAAACAGCCGGTGATGCAGGCGACGGGGCCGCCGATGCAGCCACCGAAGCCCCCACTGAAGATGCCGCGGCGCCCGCTGTTGACGCCGGGGACGCCGGCTGACGCTGTGACTGCTCAGCAGCGGCAACGGGCGCTACTGGGTGCTCGTTGCCTTGGGCTCAATTGGCTGGGACCTCTGGCGGCGTGATGACCGCCGTCGACTTGTTGCCGGCGACCATCTCCACGACGAATAGCTTGCGCACGGGGCGCCCCTCGTCGCCGTCGACCCCCAAGCCCCAGAGGCCAACTTCCAGCCGCACCTTTTGCCCCCACCACAACGGCCCCTGAACTTCACCTGACGGCCAGCTGCGCTCGAGGGTCAGAGGGGCGCCCGGGAGCAGAAACTCCTGGTCCTTCCCATCGCGTCGGTCATTGTAGCGTCGTTGCTCCGCCCCTTTCTTGTCGTAGATGACGGCAGCCATGCTCAGCGGCCCAAACTTGGGACTGAGCAAAGTGTGGGTGCGGTCGTCCGTGGCCTCGGCCACCACTTCGAGCTCCACCCCGAACGCGCCCTTGTCGAGCTTCTTGACCATGGCCTTGGGAGTGAAGCGTGCCCCTTCCACTTCCACGACCAAGCCTTTCGGAGTCACGCGGTAGATGACCTTGCGCGGCTGGGGCACGCTCGCTTCACGCTCGTCTTCGGCGGCATCCAACTCGGTCTGCCCTCGTTCGTCGTCACTTGGGGGCTGCTCTTCGCTCGCCTCCGGATCGGAACTCGGCGCCAGTGCCTCCGGATCTGCCTCCACCGTGGCGGGAGCCGGCCGGACCGGTGGCTCCTCGGCTGGCGGCGAGCTGCCACCACAGGCGACGCCCACCAAGCTCGACGAAATGACCCAAAGCAAGCCCCCAACCCGACGCGCGACACGCTGCATGCGGCGATGGTAACTCAAGCTGCCGCGCCGGTCAGCCCGCACGGGCGCAGTTGCCACCGCGCCGAGGTTGCATCCGCCCCGCGCTCGCGAGAGATTGAGCCCGTGAGACGACCTCGCTCAGGCCCCACCGGAAGTTTCTGCCTCTCGGTGCGCGAACTCGGAGCCAGGCGCGGTCCACACGTTTGCGCGCTCGCGCAAGTTCGCGAGCTTCGAGGCACCGGATAGCACGGTTGGAATCGAAATGATGCGTGCTTGGATCTGCGGGCTCGTTCTTTTCGCTGCTTGGCTCGGGCTTGTGCCCGCCAGCCATGCGACGACCCTGCAGGGGCCGGCTGATGCCCCCGGCTTCGAGCTTCCGGAAGGCATGGTCCCCTGCGAGCAGCCCGAAGGCGGCTGGCGATTGAATGGTCGAATCGTGCAGCCGCCGAAGGGCGCCGAACCCGGCACGGAGGGCCGGCTACTGGTGGCGTCCGAAGGCGCGTGCGGTCCCAAGGCAGCGGTGGTGCATCTGCTGGTGACCGGGCCGACCCCGGAACTCGACCCCGCCAGCGTCACCTTGTCGCTGGCTGCGGGACAGCTCGAGTTCCACGGACAGCGTCTCGCGGGTCTGCGCATCCGTTGGCGTACGAAGCAAGGTCTCAAGACGGATGCGTGCAACAACGTAACACGGAAGGACGGGACGGAGACCTGCACCGTACCGGTCGGCAAAGAACACGCTACCGACCCAGTGTGAACTCAACGGTGCTCAAATCGTCGTCCGCTCGGTGCCCGTGTCCACCTCGCGCATCACCGTGCGAGTGGCACTGCTGCCGAGAGTCGCGATCTCCCGCGGTGGAAAGATCGAGACGAACGTCGAACGCGAATTCGAAGTGATTCGTTGCGACATGTCCATCGTCTCGGGCCACCCCCTGCGGGAAGTGGACGACGTCAAGATACTGGTGCGCTTGCCGGAATCCTGCGTGGGTGACGCCGAGAAGCACAACTGAGGAGCGCAGTGACGCTCGCCTTGCCGAGAAGCTACTGCTGCGCCACTCGAAGGAAACGGACGTCATCTGGATCCGCGGTGCAGCCCAACAGTACGACCGCATTCGCGTACGCGTGCACCACGTCGTCGATGAGGCCCGCTACCTGCTCGGGCATGGTCGCCCCTACCGCCTTCCGAGTGCCCAATGGACGGTGGTGACCGAAGATGCCGCGATGAAGTTCTACGCGACCGCCACGATCCCGAGCGGGCTTTTTCGGTTTTCCGACGACCCTCAAGACTTGGGCACTGGCGCTCTCGCCCTCAACTTCGGCGTGCTCTCGCGCCTGACGCTCCTGAGCGAAGACGGCGAAGAGAGCCTCGTCGGCCTCGAAAGCGGCGTCATGAGTCTGGGCCTCGCCACCGAAAAAGACCGGCAGCTTGCCATCGTCGCAGGGTTGGGCATCGGAGTTCCCTTGGGCAACGTCAACCAACCCACTCAGGCGTCGTTGAACATCCACGCGTGGGTGGCGTACTCCCTGGGCCGGCGCACTGGCAGGCTTCTGGACGAAGACGGTGCTCCAGCCGGCGAGGTGCGACTGAACCCTTGGGCCCTCATCTTCGGTCCGAGTATCACGATCGGAAGCCTCGCGGCGTTTCTCTGATGTGGGAGGCAGTGACGCAATCGCGTCGCTGCTGGGATGCTGGTGAGCTCCAACTTGCAGTGCTGCTGAACCAACACTCCGCAAGTGCACGCGGTGCGTGGGGCGAATCACACCCATCGCTGCCGTTGCTCTGCGGTGATAGCTTCGCGCCCATGCCAGAGAACAATGCGCGCGTGCTCGTCATCTTGGCTCAGGGCGCCGAGGAGATGGAGACCACGATCGTGGTCGACGTCTTGCGCCGTGCGAAGGTGGACGTCACCCTGGCCGGCCTGGATGGTGTCGCCGCCGTCACTTGCAGTCGGGGCCTGCGCGTCCTTCCGGACGCCGCTTTGGGCTCGGTGGAGGGGGAGTTCGATGCGATTGTGCTGCCGGGCGGCGCCGACGGCGCCGAACGCCTCGCTGCCTCGAAGCTCGTCGGGCAGCTTCTGCGCAAACACTGGAAGAAGGATCGCCTCGTCGGGGCCATCTGCGCTGCCCCCACCGCGTTGGCGAAACACGGTATTGCCGCGGGCAGCACCGTCACGAATCATCCCAGCGTCAGTGACCAACTCCGCCACCACTTCCAACTCAGCAGCGATCCGGTCGTGGAGGCTGGGCGCCTGATCACGAGCCAGGGTCCGGGCACGAGCTTCGACTTCGCGCTTTGTCTCGTACGCAGACTGTGCGGTCCGGAGATCGCCGCCAGCGTGCGCCAGCCGATGATGCTGCGCTGAGCAGTCTCAGCTTCCAGCGCGCAGGTAAGCCGCAAACGCTCGGCACACGTCGGTCGTCGTGAGGATACCGCGAACCTTGTGTCCCTCTGCCACCACTGCGCAGCCGTACTTGTGCTGGGCCATCTGTTGAACGACCTCGTCCAGCGGCGTCTCGGGGGTGATGCAGTACGGGTCCGCGGTCATCGCCTCTTCGACGATGACTTTCGACGGATCGACGTCCTTCAGAGTCTCGATCAGATGCAAGTCGCCGTCCGACACGATGCCGACAATCTGGCCGCCGTGAAGTACCGGCAGATGTCGCACTCTGTGCTGCCGCATCAGGGCATGCGCCGCGGTCATCGGCTGCTCCTGGCCGATGGTGACGGGGCTTTCGGTCATGGTCTCGCTGACGGAGGGAATGCTCATGGGGCGCCCTTATAGCGCCAACCCGCCGTCGTTGCAGCTCCTCGAGCGCATGCGACAGGTCTTTCTTGCGCCGCAGCGGCGCTTCTCCGGATTTGGGCCCTTCCACCAAAGCCGAGCAAATGCCGCGCTCTGGCACGCTTTGCCGCGCATCCCGCGTGCCAGCACCCGGCGCGCAAAGACGCTACTTCGGCCCGGCGATGGCCGCCGGGAACCCGCGCTCGAGGCCCCAAGCAGATCTGCCGCGTCGCCCGGGACCGCGGTGCCCGAAGAGTTGAGCCTCGACCCTTCTTCTGCCACCGTTCATTCACACGTGGCAGCCAAGTCCGAATCCGCCGGCACCAAGCCGGCAACGCGCGCCCCGAACGTCCTCAGGGGCGCAACGTGAGCCTGCCGCGAGCTCTACCCGGTGGTTACGGGGATGCCGGAACGGCGAGCCTGGTTCAGAGCGCGCTCAACCTGGTCGTCGACACGGCGATCACGCTGGCCGTCGTGCTGCTCTTCTGTGATGAGACCATTCGCAAGGCGTTGCCGGATCGGCCCGTGCTGGTTACGGCCGCAAAAGATGGCCTGCTGTTGTTCGCTGGCGGTCTCGTCTGGTTGTTCACTCCTGCCGTACGGCGACTGTCGTTGTTTTTCGTCCCCTGGTGTCTGTTGACGCTGATCGGGTCCTTGTTCGTCTACGGGCAGACCGAGAGCAGCGCCCACTTGCTTGCTGTGTGGCGCACGTACTGTCTGTCCTTTCTCTACCTGGGAGTCGGCTACTACGTCGGGCAGAGCGACAAAACGTGGTCCAGAACTGGCGTCCTCTTCGTTGTGGGCAGCGTGCTTTCCGTCACCTTGGCCGCGGCTCAAGAACACCTGCGTGGCAGCCTGCCCGAAGCGTTGTCCGCCCGAATCTACAAGATCGGACACCCGATGGCGGGAGGCCTGTATAACGAAGGCCCGTTCGCCTCGTCCACCATTCTTGCGGCGGTGCTCTGCGCGGTCGTGGTCTTCACCTATGCGCACGTCGTGCGTAGCCGAAACAAGAACGTTTGGCTCTCAGCGGGGCTGCTCCTTGCCTGCAGCTACGGCATTTACCTTTCGCGCGTGCGCGTAGCGATTCCGCTGGCGGCAGCGGGCTTGACGTTGGTCGCGCTCATCGGCCCCCCTCACAGGCAGCGGCGCGGGCGCTCGTGGCTGTTGTTCGGAGCGATGTTGAGCCTCGGGTTGATCGCCTACCTGCTGACCGTGATGAACGACGTCACTTTCACCGGGGAGACGACCGTCGTCGCCCGCGAAGTGTCGTTTTTCGAAGTCATACTGAACCCCGAAGAGGTTGCCCAGCGCGGCCTCTTCTTCCTGAACGAAATGCGGCGCATCGAGCCCGTCAAAGCCATCTGGGGCTACGGACCTGGCTTGGGGGGCGCGATGCGACGCTTGCTCGAAAACGAACCCGAATGCCCGGCTGTGGCGGACACGGGTATCTTTCTGCTCTATGTGGAGTTGGGCGTGATGGGGTTGGTGGCGTTTGCTATCGCCTATTGCGGAGCGACGGTGCAGTGCGCGCGCCAGGTGTCATTCCGGGCATCGTCGCCGAGAGTCATCGCCGGATTGGTCGTCAGCAGCTGTCTCGGGCTCTGGTTTCTGTTGAAGATGCACGCGTTGATCGCCAACGGAGCCACCCACGCGCTGTGGCTAGCCTCGCTCGGCGTGGCACTGAGCGGGTTGACACCGGGAAGCGACATCCGGCGGCCACCCAAGTCTGGTCAGCCACGCCAAACCACGCTCGGACGCAGTTTGCCTCACCCCAGGAGCCGCTAGCGCGCGCCCTGGACTCGGCCCGTTCGGGCGGGGAGCCAGCGAGAGGAACTCGGCTGCGCCAGCGCAAACGCTACAAACACGCGGCGCGCACACTTGCTGCACAGCGTCGAGGCTCTTTGCGGTTGGACCTGGCCGCTGCTCCAAATCTCACTGGATCAGGCAGAGCGAGCTTCGAGCCCAAAATCCTTCGCGATTCGCCGCGTGCTCATTTAGGGTAGCCCTGCGCCGAGGCCATGAGGAATCAGGACTTCTACGAGCTGACCCGGTCCGCTCAGGACCACTTCATCGAGGCGGTCCTCCGCCGAACCGTCCCCAAACCGATCATTTCCCGCTCCTCGCTACTTCCGATCCCTTGGGCTTGGGCAGGCGGTTCCATGGGCGGGCTCGTGGTCTTCTGCATTCTGGTTGGCTGGGGATACGGAAGCTTGGACAACCCGCTCGCTTTTTCGCCGCCGTGGATGCTTGGTCTTTATGCATTCGTCCTGAGCGCCTCGCTGTTCGCAGCCTTCAGGGCGGCAGCGCTCTATCTGGAGGCCCGGAAAGCGCCGTTCCCCTACGGGCGTTTCGTTTTCCCCGCGGGCGTCATCGACTCCAGCCGTCGCCATTTCCGCATCCAACCCATGAAGGAGTTGTCGCAGGTGGACGTGGTGGGCGAGCGCAACGTGCTGCTCCAGTTCCAGGATGGCTCCAGTGCCAAGTTCAAGGCACGTGACGCCCAAGCCGCGCAGGCAGCGAAAGAGCGCATCGTCACGGCTCGACGCCAACTGCTCGAAGCGGAAATCGAAGATCAAGACGACCTCGCTTCGTTGGACCCGCTGCTAGAGCCTCGTTTTTCGAACCCACTGGCGCCGTTGGGGCCCTACACGCCAGCTGTTCCTCGCTGGCGTAAATTCACACCTCTGGTGGCCGTTGCTGTCGGCGCCCTGTTGGCGGTGCTCGTCGGCTACATTCGCAACACGCTGAGCGAACGCCAGATGTACGCCGCGGCGGTGCAGGCGGACACGCCGGAAGCGTATCGCGCGTACATCGGGCAAGGTGGCAAACGGCAAGACGTGCCCGAACTCCGGTTGCCGACGGCGGAGCTGAAGCTGCTGCAACAGGGCAACGATCTGAAGGCGCTCGAACTGTACGCACAGGAGCATCCCGAATCGAAGATCAAGGCAGCCATCGATAGCGCTCTACGCCAGGGCCTGCTCGCGGCCCTCGACGAAGCCAAGAAGAAGGAAACGTTTCAGTCACTCGACGAATTCGCGAAGGCGCACCCCTCGCAGGATTTGGTCAAAGCCGAGGTCAAGTCGGCGCGCAAGGCGTTGATGAAGCGCGTCTTGAGCAACTTCGCCGACAACCACGCCGCTGAGAACTACGACGAACTCGTTCCTTTCTTCGAGAAGTTGCTGCACCACCTGGCCGCCAACGGGCCAACCGTGGAAGTGCGGTTCCACCGCATCTTGCCCGACACCGTGCAACGCGCCGATGAGACAGTGCGCAAAGACAAGCACTTCCTCCAAAGCATGCTGCCCTCTCAGTACTTCGACGACGAGCACGCGGCGAAGCGCGAGCAGGTCATTTTCGAGCACCTCCAGGAGCGCTTCGAAGAGGCGTTCAATCCGGATGCGCTCAAGCTGACTCAGGGCAAGCACCTGACGACGGCGGAAGAACTTCCGAACGAGCCGTCAGTGCCGACGCTGTTCATCACTCACAGCACGAACATGGGCCGAGGGATCCGCAATCTGAATCCAGACGGGACGTTCGTGGGTGTCGGCTTCGTGTTCAAGGCCTTCTTCGTCGTGCCCCACGAGCAGGACATGTTGACGATGAAGTACTCGACGTGGCGCCCCCCAGATTTGCTCAAACTACGCAAAGCCAAGCTTACGATCCCAGAGGTGTATCTGACGATGGCGGATGCGGCGTTCGACAACTTCGATCGACGGGTGGTGCGCTGGCTGTTTCGGGCAAAGAAGAACTAGCAGGTTCTCCCACACGGTCTCACCCAGGTTTCTGCCAGCCGGCGCTGGTCGGGAAAACCCACCGCTGGGCGTCGCTCCCCTGCTGCGACGGCGTCCAGCCACAACGGCCAGCGACAATGCGACGACTGCAGCGGGGATCAACCGTTGTGCGCCGCGGCGGGGCCAGGGTACATACGGCAGACAAGGCCGCGCACGATGGGGATCCGCAACAAACGCTATCTAATCGTCGGGGACGGCGCCTCCGGAATGACGGCAGCGCGCACGCTACGAGAAACCGATCCCCGAGCGGAGATCAGCATCGTCGCGGACGACCCGAACCCAGCCTACTTCCGCGCCGCGCTGACGAACTACTTGCTCGGAGAGCTGCGCGAAGAGCAAATCTGGGCAACTCGACCCCAGTTCTACGACCAGTACGGCCTGCGGCGTCTCCACGCTCGGTGCCTCGGCGTCGACACGCAACGGGCTGAGCTCCACACCAGCTTCGGAACGCCTCTCGGGTTCGATGCCTTGCTGTTGGGTTGCGGCGCGCGGGCGCGGCGGCCTGCGTTCCCAGGCAGCGAGTTAGGCGGGGTGATGACCTTGCGAACGCTGCAAGATTGTCGCGCAATCATGGAACGCATCGCCTCCGGCCGGGTGAAGCGAGCCGTAGTCATCGGAGGTGGACCGCTGGCCTTGGAGTGGGCGTTGGGAATGCATGCCCGTGGAATCGCCGTGAGCATCCTCTTGCGTGGCTCGACCTTCATGCCTGGCTCGCTCGACTCGGTGGGTTCGGATCTTCTGGCCGCACGCCTGCGGCAGGCCGGCCTGGAGCTGATTCTGAGCGACGAAGTGGCTCACGCGATGCCGGGCCCTGACGGCGACGTGGCTGGCCTGAGCACGAAGCGGGGTCAGCAGCTCGAATGCCAACTCGTTGCGGCCGCCATTGGGGTGGTGCCAAACACGGAGTGGCTGCAGAACAGCCACATCCAATTGGGGAAGCGCAGCGGGATCGCGGTCGATGCCCAAATGCGGACTTCGGCGCATGGTGTGTTCGCTGCCGGCGATGTCGTCGAGTTCGAAGGACGCGCACTACAACTCTGGGAGCCAGCGCAGGCGCAGGCCCGAGTGGCAGCGCGCAACATGATCGGTACCCCTGCGACGTATGCGCCGGGGGTTCACTACATGGCCACCCGCCTCTTCGACCTGGACTTCGCGAGCCTCGGACGAGTCACCGACGTTCCCGGCGCACGCGAGATCGCCGATCTACCCAAGGGGACTGGGCGACTCAACTACCGAAAGGTGGTCGTTCATCAAGGGCAACTAGTTGGCGCCTTGATGCTCGGCCATCGGGAAGACAAGGTGCGACTGCGGGGGCGTTGGTTCAAGCGCATCATGGATCGCAAGCTGGACGTCAGCGCAATCGAAAACCAGCTACTCGATCCGACCTTCGACATCGCGAGTTGGTACGAACAGGCCACCGGCTCTGAAAAGACCGCCTTCGCGCCGGCAGCCCCGAAGAAGTGGCCGTAGGTGGCCTCGAAGCCGACGTACTTGGACGCTTCGTATTTTGCGGTCAGGTCCAGCTCGCCGCCGATGAAGCCCTC
>JBNKZR010000020.1:0-34874 GCA_050301735.1 Polyangiaceae bacterium
CGCGCGCGCGGGCCCACGCTGCCCTTCACGCCCTCCGCCGATCCACGAAAGCCGCGGATAGTCGTGGCCCATCGCTTCGTACACGCGCGGGCCGGTCATCAACAGCGCGCCGACTGTCGTCAGTAGGCCCACCGAGATGAGCACGCTGACGGCTCGGGCTGCACTCTGTCCGAAGAGGTGCCGTGCAGCCACGTGGGCAACGTCCACGACGCCGCTGAGCTCGTCGATGGGTGCGGCCGTGACGAACACCGCATTGAGCCCCAAGTAGAGCAACGTGACGAGCGCGCTACCGAGCAGCAGGCTCCGCGGCAGCGTGCGTTCGGGAGCATTCACTTCACCTGCGACGTACACCGCCGCGTTCCAACCACTGTAGGAAAACGACACGTACACCAGAGCAACGGCAAACTCCCGAGACAACACCGCATCAGCAGTCGCTCGCGTGGCGCCGTGACCGCCATCGAGGGGGACGCCGCCCATCGCGAACGCCCCCACGACGAACAGCACGATCAGGACGACATCCAACACCGTCGCCACGTTCTGCACGAGGCTGCCCCACGAGACGCGAAGCGTGTGCACGGCCGCGAGCACGAGGATCAGTCCCAACGCCGTCCAGCGCGGCTCGAGGCCAGGCACGAGATGGGCGGCGTACACGCCAAACGCGACGGCAGCGGCGGCCATCGGCGCGGAAAAACCGACGACGAGGGAGATCCACCCGGCGACGAATCCCACGCCGGGGTGATAGATGCGGGAGAGCAACTGATACTCCCCGCCGTTGAACGGCAGGGCCGCGGCCAACTCCGCATACGCCAGTGCCCCACTGACGGCCAGCAGCCCGCCGACGACCCACGCCACCAAGACCGCGCTACCCGAGCCCAGATCGCGAAGCAAGAAGCCGGTCGTGGTGAACACGCCAGTCCCGACCATGCTCGCAACGACGAGCAAGGCGGCGGTAGCGACACCAAAACGGCGCGTCACCCGCGGCGGTGCTGGCGGTCGCGTGCTCACCGCATGCTACGTTGCCACGACTGAAGAATGCGGATGTAGTTGGCGCGTTCGTAGGCGCGCGGATCCGGAGAGCGAGCGAGGTTCATGCTGCCACGCATTTGCGACAGCGATTCGTACTCGCGCTCTTCGAGCCAATCGGAAAGCCCCCGGGCGAGCTCGCCCAATCGCGCCGGACCGTTCTTCAACACCTCGGAAACGAGCTGCACCGTCGTCGCACCGGTCATGATCGCCTTGATGGCGTCGGGCAGCGTGTGCACGCCGCCGGTGACGGCCAAATCCGCCTCGATCTGAGCCGACAAGATCGCCAACCAGCGCAACCGCAGCAATAGCTCCGACGAGTCGGAGAGGTGCAGCTGGTGAGCGACCTCCAACTCGTCGATGTCGATGTCGGGTTGGTAGAAGCGATTGAAGATGACGAGCCCGCCCACCCCAGCCGCATCGAGGCGGCGCGCGAAGTGGGAGAGCGACGTGTAAAAAGGCGATAGCTTGATCGCCAACGGCAACTTGGTGCGTTCCTTCAGCGACGTCAGCATCTCGAGCGTGGTGTCTTCGAGCGCTTGAGCATCCTGACTCGGATCGGTCGCCAGCGCGTAGACGTTGAGCTCCAACGCATCCGCGCCCGCTTGCTCGATCAGGCTCGCGTATTCGAGCCAGCCGCTCTTCGTCACGCCGTTGAGCGAGCCGATGACGGGGATCGAAACGGCCTCTTTGATTTTGCGGATCTGGTCCAAGTACTCGTGGGGACCGAGCGCGTAGTCGCTCGACTCCGGCAAGTAGCTGGTCGCTTCGGCGGAGCTCTCGGTATGCAGATCGACGGCTCGCTGGTAGATGAGTTGCTCGGTGTGCAGCTGCTCCTCGAACAGGGAGTGCATCACGATGGCTGCTGCGCCGCCGTCTTCGATGCGGCGCACCGAATCCATGTCGTCGACCAAGGGCGAGGCGCCCATCACGAAGGGGTGCGCCAACGACAAGCCGAGATAGTTGACACTGATGTCCATCAGTTGGCCTCCTTCGGGTTCGGCACGTCACTGTGCCCCTTTCCGTGGTCGTCACCGTGCTCGGCGCTGGAGGCCTCCATGCCAGGTGGCACGATCAACCGAGCCAGTTGCTCGTAGATGCTCGTGTGCTGCGCGGCGTATCGCTCCGCCGCCTCGAGCAGGTGCTGGTAGCGTTTGGGATCACGCTTTTCCACCATGCGGAATCGAGTTTCGTTTTGCATGTACTCTCGCAGACGTTTCGTCGGGTGGGCAGAGTCGAGCAGCAGCGGGGGTTCTCCACGCACCGCCCGGTGTGGGTCGAAGCGGAACAGAGGCCAGGCGCCGGATTGTACGGCGAGCTTCTGCTGCTGCGCCCCCTGACTCAGATCGTAACCGTGGGCAATACACGGGCTGTAGGCGATGACGAGTGACGGACCGGGGTGGGCCTCCGCCTCGACCAAGGCGCGCACCGTCTGAGCGTCCTTGGCGCCGAAGGCGACCCGCGCGACGTAGACGTGACCGTAGCTCATCGCCAACATGCCGAGGTCCTTCTTGGGCACCCCCTTGCCGGCTATGGCGAACTTGGCAGCAGCGCCCAAGGGCGTGGCTTTGGACTGCTGTCCGCCGGTGTTCGAATAGACCTCGGTATCGAGCACGAGCACGTTGACGTCACGGTGCGAGGCGAGCACGTGGTCGAGCCCACCGTAGCCGATGTCGTATGCCCAACCGTCCCCCCCGACGAGCCACACGCTGCGTTTGACCAGGTGCTCGGCAAGATCGGACAGCAGCGCGGCCTCGGGAGCGTCCATCCCGGCGAGTTTGCTCTTCAGGGTCGTGACTCGGTGGCGCTGAACGTCGATGCTGGCGGCGTCTGTCTGCGAGGCTTCCAAGAGCTCCCTCACCAACTCGTCACCGACCTGACTCGAGAGCCCCTTCAACAACTGCTTGGCCCGCTCCGTGAGTGCGTCGATGGCCAATCGCATTCCGAACCCGAACTCGGCATTGTCTTCGAACAGTGAGTTCGACCAGGCGGGGCCTCGGCCGTTTTCGTCCGTCGTGTACGGCGTGGTCGGGAGATTGCCGCCGTAGATGGACGAGCAGCCGGTCGCGTTCGCGATCAGCGCGCGATCGCCGAACAGCTGCGTCATCAGCTTGATGTACGGCGTTTCGCCGCAGCCTGGGCACGCCCCCGAGTACTCGATCAGGGGCCGCAAGAGCTGCGACCCCTTGACGTCGAGGTGCACCTCGGAACGTTTGGGCTCCGGCAGGTTCAGGAAGAAATCGTAGTGAGCGCGCTCCTGCTCGCGCAAGGGGCGTTGCGGCCGCATCTCCAACGCCTTGTGACGCGGGTTGGCCTTGTCTTTGGCGGGGCACACCTCGAAGCAGAGGCGACAGCCCGTGCAGTCCTCGGGGGCAACCTGAATCGTGTAGGCTTTGCCCTTGAAGGGCGGCGTCTTCCAGGGCGTCCACTTGAAACCCTCCGCCGCTTCTTTCGTGTGCTCCTCGTCGTACACTTTGGCGCGGATTGCCGCGTGTGGACAGGCCAGCGTGCACTTGTTGCACTGGATGCAGACCTGAGGGTCCCACACGGGGATCTCCGCTGCGAGGTTGCGCTTTTCCCAACGGCTGGTGCCCACCGGCCAGGTCCCGTCGACGGGAAATGCGCTCACCGGCAACAAGTCGCCCTTGCCCGCCAGCATCATCGCGCTGACCCGCTGAACGAAGTCGGGCGCCTTGGGCGATACCGGAGGCGGAAACGGGCGCCCATCGTCCGCATCGGCAGGCGGAACGTCGACCTGATGCAGGTGTTCCAGAGCAGCGTCCACCGCGGCTAGGTTGCGGCGCACGATCTCACGTCCCTTCTTCTCGTAGCTGTGTTCGATGGCCGCCTTGATCTTGTCGATCGCCATCTCTTTCGGCAGCACACCGGAGATGGCAAAGAAGGCCGCCTGCATCACCGTGTTGATGCGCCGCCCGAGGCCAGCCGCAGTGGCGACGCTGTAGCCATCCAGCACGAAAAAGCGTAATTCCTTTTCGCGGATCTGCGCCTGCATTTCCCGGGGCAAACGCGGCCAGACCTCGTCTTTCGAGTACGGGCTGTTCAGCAGGAACACACCGCCGGTCTTGACGTGGGCCAGCACGTCACGTTTGCTCACGAATTCGAATTGGTGGCAGCCGACGAAGTCCGCCGCCTCGATCAGGTAGGGGGCGGAGATCGCGTCGGGTCCGAACCGCAGGTGGGAGACGGTCACCGCCCCCGCCTTCTTCGAGTCGTACACGAAGTAGCCCTGCGTTTGGTTGTCGGTCTCTTCGCCGATGATCTTGATCGTGTTCTTGTTCGCCCCCACCGTACCGTCGGAGCCGAGTCCGAAGAACATCGCTTCGTAGGTGGCGTCACTCAAGACGGCGAGCGGCTCTTGTGCGGGGAGTGAACGATGGGAGACGTCGTCATTGATACCGACGGTGAAGTGGCGCGGAGCCTTCTCGTCGGAGAGCGCTGCCAAGACGGCGGCCACCATCGTCGGTGAAAACTCCTTTGACGAAAGGCCGTAGATGCCGCCACTGACGCGTGGCACACGCTCTCCCTGCCAGCCTTCGGAAAGCGCCGTCACGACGTCCAGATACAGCGGTTCGCCCACGCCACCCGGTTCCTTGGTGCGGTCGAGCACGGCGATGCGCTGAGTGCTCTTCGGCAAGGCAGCAACGAAGCGCGCAACATCGAAGGGGCGATAGAGCGCCACCTGGACGACTCCGACGCGCTCCCCGCGCTCCGCCAAGACGCGCACCGTCTCCGCCGCCGTCTGCGCCCCCGAGCCCATCAGCACGATGACTCTCTCCGCCTCCGGATGCCCGACGTAGGTAAATGCCGTGTACTTGCGCCCCGTCACTTCGGCGAACTTGACAAAAGTCTCCTCCACCACGTCGGGACACGCGGCATAGAAGCCATTGACGGCCTCGCGCGCCTGGAAGAACGCGTCCGGGTTCTGCGCCGTGCCGCGCACGACGGGGTGATCGGGAGAGAGCCCGCGAGCGTGGTGAGCCGCGACCAAGTCGTCGTCGATCATCGCGCGCAGCTGCTCATCACTGAGCGGCTCGAGTTTGGCGATCTCGTGCGAGGTGCGAAAGCCGTCCATGAAGTGGAGGAACGGCACGCGCGCGCGTAGGGTCGCGGCCTGGGCGACGGCAGCGAAGTCTTGCGCCTCTTGCACAGAGGAGGCGGCCAGGATGGCGAAGCCCGTCTGACGACAGGCCATCACGTCCGAATGATCGCAGAAGATGCTCAGGGCGTGAGTCGCCACGCTGCGCGCTGCCACGTGCAGCACGAAGGAGGTGAGCTCGCCGGCGATCTTGTACAGGTTGGGAACCATCAACAAGAGCCCTTGCGAGGCGGTGAAGGTGGTGGTCAGCGCGCCGGCTTGAAGCGAGCCGTGTACGGCTCCCGCGGCGCCCCCTTCACTCTGCATCTCGGAAACGCTCGGCACACTTCCGTAGATGTTCGGCTGGCCCCGAGATGCCCACTCATCGGCCCACTCCCCCATCGGAGACGCGGGAGTGATCGGATAGATGGCCACCACTTCATTCAAGCGATAAGCCACGCTGGCAACCGCCTGGTTGCCGTCCATGGTTACGAACTTGCCCATGTGCGCCCTTCAGCCGAGATGCGACAGCACTTTGGGGAGTGCATCGGGGGTAACGGAAATCGTGTCGATGCCAGCGTCAGCCAGGAACGTGGCGAACTCGGGATGGTCACTCGGCGCCTGTCCACAAATCCCGACCTTGCGACCCTTCTTGTGCGCAGACTCGATCACCATTTCGATCAGTCGCTTCACGCCGGGGTCCCGCTCGTTGAAGATATGGGAGAGCAACTCCGAATCGCGGTCGACCCCGAGCGCCAGTTGGGTCAAGTCGTTCGAACCGATCGAAAACCCGTCGAACAGATCCGAAAACTGCTCGGCCAAGATGACGTTGTTGGGGATCTCGCACATGACGTACACCTCCAACCCATCGCCCCCGCGAGGCAAACCCGCCGCCGCCATCGTGTCGAGCACCTTCTTGCCCTCACCCAAGGTGCGGCAAAAGGGGATCATCACCTTGACGTTCTTCAGGCCCATTTCGCCACGCACGCGGCGAATGGCTTCACATTCGAGGGCGAAGGCCTCGCGGTAGCGCTCGTCGTAGTAACGAGAGGCGCCGCGGAAGCCAATCATGGGGTTGTGCTCTTCGACCTCGAAGTCGCGTCCGCCGAGCAGGCCGGCATACTCGTTGGTCTTGAAGTCACTGAAGCGCACGATCACAGGCCGCGGGTAGAACGCCGCTGCGATCTGCGCCACGCCGCTGGCCAAACGCTCGACGAAGAACTCCTGCTGGGACTCGGAGTACTTCGTACGCGCGCGGATTTGCGTGAGCACGGCTCGATCCTTGACCCTCTCCGGGTGCAAGAGCGCCATCGGGTGGATGCCAATCCAGCTGTTGATCACGAACTCCAGTCGAGCCAAGCCCACGCCCGCACTCGGGAGCTGTCCGGAGCCGAACGCAAGCTCGGGGTTACCGACGTTGAGCATCACGGGAACCCGCGGCGTCGGCAGGGTGGTCGGATCGATGCTCTCCTTTTCGAACGGGATCTGGCCGGCGTACACGCGACCTTCGTCGCCTTCGGCACAGCTGACGGTGACCTCCTCACCGGTGTGAAGCTTCAACGTGCCGTCGCCGGTTCCGACCACACACGGTATGCCCAGCTCGCGCGAAACGATGGCGGCGTGACACGTGCGCCCACCGTGATCGGTGACCACGGCGCTGGCTCGCTGCAAGATGGGCTCCCAATCGGGATCCGTCATCTCGGCGACCAGGACCTCCCCAGCTTGGAAACTCGAGAGTTCCTCCGGGCCGTGCACGACACGTACCTTGCCCTGACCCACCTTGCCACCGACGGCCTTGCCGTGGGCGAGGATCTCTCCCTTCTTGGCGGTCCCTTTGAGGCGGTAGACGTCGAAGCTCGCGTTCTGCACGTTGGCGTGCACCGTCTCTGGGCGTGCCTGGACGATGAACAGCTGCCCGCTTTGCCCGTCTTTGGCCCACTCGATGTCCATCGGTGTCGGACGCCCGTGTCGCTCGGTGTAGTGCTCTTCGATCTTCGTGGCCCACTGGGCCAACTGCATCAGTTCGTCGGTATCGAGCACGAACTGATGGCGCTGCTCGCGCGGCACGCGACGCTCGACGACGCGTTGGTTGCCGCCCCGCGCGTAGATCAGTTTGACGGCCTTGTCGCCCAACTCCCGACGCACGATGGACTTGAAGCCCTTGGCGGCGGTGGGCTTGTGCACCCAAAACTCGTCGGGATTGACGCGCCCTTGCACGACCGTTTCCCCCAAACCCCAAGCTCCGGTGATGATGACGACATCGCGGCAGCCGCTCTCGGTGTCCAACGTGAAAATGACACCCGCCGAGGCCAGATCACTGCGCACCATCTTCTGCACGCCCGCCGAGAGCGCGACGTCCTGATGCTTGAAGCCGCGCTCGGCGCGGTAAACGATGGCGCGATCGGTGAACAGTGATGCCATGCAGTCGAGCACGCTTTGGGTCAGGGAGGCGATACCGCGCACGTTGAGGTAGGTCTCCTGCTGGCCCGCAAACGAAGCCGACGGCAGGTCTTCCGCCGTGGCGCTGGAACGCACGGCCACATCCGTCTCTTGCTCGCCATACTTCTTCGACAGCTCCGTGTACGCAGCCGCAATTCCGTCCACGACCTCCTGCGGCAGAGCCGCCGCGCGCACCATCTGACGCACGGCCGCGCCCGTCTTGGCCAGCGCTTCGACGTCGTGCACGTCCAAGTCGTCGAGCATGCCGTAGATGCGTTCGGCGATACCCGCCCGCTCCAGGTGCAAGCGGTAGGCGTCGGCCGTCACCGCAAAGCCGTCGGGCACGGACACACCGACGTTGGTCAACGTTCGGAGCATCTCGCCGAGCGAAGCGTTCTTACCGCCCACGCGGGGTACGTCGTCGAGGGAGAGCTCGGAAAAGGGGATCACGTAGTCAGTCACGCGCGAGCGGAGTGCAAAGGGTGTGCCCCGTCACGCTCGTGCTGCCGGGGCGACAATCGCTCTGCCCTGACCCGTCGTGCTCCTTCGTGCTA
This sequence comes from Polyangiaceae bacterium, assembly GCA_050301735.1. Lineage (GTDB taxonomy): Bacteria > Myxococcota_A > Polyangia > Polyangiales > Polyangiaceae > SZUA-265. The sequence goes on from JBNKZR010000020.1 coordinate 8,113, forward strand.
CTGCACTTGGACGCACGAATTGCGTGGCGGAACGTTCAAGCGGCAGCGGGTGCGCCTCAGTACGGCGGCGCCTACCCCCCGCGTCTCAGCCAGTCACACCGACTCGAATACCGCGCCCTACGCTTCGTTTGCGATCAGCAGAAATACGCCTTGGCGACGTACTGCTGCAGCATGCGCTGGGTATTGAAGAAGGCGCCATTGAGCGCGATCGAGTTGGCCATGATCTGAATGAAGTCGTCCTGCTGGTCGTAGAACATGGGGAAGACGACCTGCTCGAGTTTTTCGTACAGGCGCTCACCGTGTTGTTGCACCTGCTCGGGCGTATCACCCAGGCCGCCGATGCCCCAACCGGTGACGTTCTCGACGCAGCCCTCAATCCACCAGCCATCCAGCACACTGAGCGACGGCACGCCGTTCAGCGCCGCCTTCATGCCACTCGTCCCGGAGGCCTCCAGCGGTGGCATCGGGGTGTTGAGCCACACGTCCACGCCGGCGACCATGTACTGCGCCAGCTTCATGTCGTAGTTCTGTAGGTAACAAACCTTGACCGGGCCGCGTCCCTTGGAGGCGAAGATGCGCTCGATGATGCGCTTGCCCTCCTCATCTTTGGGATGCGCCTTGCCGCCGAAGATCAACTGCAGCGGGCGCTCCTTGCTGCACAGACGTTCCAGACGTTCGATGTTGGAGAGCAGCAAGTCCGGGCGCTTGTAGGCCGTGGCGCGACGAGCGAAGCCGATGGTCAGATAGTCCAGATCCATCCCGCTGTTGCATTCGTGGTTGACCCACTCCAAAAGACGCCACTTCGCTTCTCGGTGCGCCTGCCACAACTCCTGACGCGGGATGCTCAGAGACGAGCGCAAACTGTAGGCGTCCTCCCGCCAACCGGGCACGTAGCGGTCGAATAGACGGGCCATCGCCGGGCACACCCAGGTTGCCGGGTGAACGCCATTGGTGATCCAATCGATACTGTAGCTGGGGAACATCTGGCGCGACACTTCGCCGTGTTTGCGCGCCACGCCGTTGACGTAGTGGCTGGCGGTGAGCGCCAGCGCCGTCATGTTGAGCTCCTCTTTGCACTGAAAGGCTTCCATCGCACCGTGGTTCGTCTCGTCGTTCAAGACGGCGCGCACACACTCCTGGGAAAACTTGTCGTGCCCAGCGGGCACGGGCGTGTGCGTGGTGAAGACACACTGCTTGCGCACTTCTTTCACCCCTGAACGCAGATCCTCGTTGGGGTTGGCACGCCTGCGCTCGTTGAGCAGCTCGATCGCCAACAAGCTCGAGTGCCCCTCGTTCATGTGAAAGCGCTCGATGGAATCGAAACCCAGGGCGCGCAAGAGACGAACGCCGCCGATGCCCAGGATGGCTTCCTGGCACAGACGATAGCGCTCGTCGCCGCCGTAGAGATAGTCCGTCAGGCGCCGGTGTTCCGGGGAATTGCCCTCGACGTCGGCGTCGAGCAAGAACACGGGGACCGGACTTCCGTCGAGGCCAGGCACCTCGTGTTCCCAGGCCTGAAGCTTCACTTCCTTGCCTTCGAGGGTGAGCGAGACGTGCGCCGGCAGCAACGTGGCGAAGTCGTCGAACGACCAGTGCACCTCTTCCTCCGTCTGCGTCCCGGTCGGCGACAGGCGCTGGAAGAAGTAGCCCTTGCGATGCAGCAGCGTGACGGCCACCATCGGCACGCCGAGATCGGCCGCTGAACGGATCGTGTCGCCAGCAAGGATGCCCAGACCGCCGGAGTAAGTCGGCATGCCCGGTTCGAGGGCCGCCTCCATCGTAAAGTACGCAACTCGTGCCTTCATCTGCTTCTCCCAAGAGCAAGTTGTATGCCCCACGACGCATCGCGACGTGATGGTAGGCGTGTTGCAGTACAAACGTCACGCGACTCACGGTTCGACAGGGAGCCGCCGCTGTTTCGCACGCAAAAAGCGTGAGCATCCGGGCCCCAGCACATTCGGCCCGCGGTTGGCACGAGCGCTGCACCTTGGCCCGCGCGCCTGGGTGAGCCGGACGTGTTGCTCGCGACTCAGCGCAAACCCTGCGCCACCCCACATGCCCATCCCATGACGCTCGATTCGACCCCCAACCGCAGTGGCAGCGCAGCGTCGTCCGACGACGGCGTCGTGTTGGCCGTCGCCGGTGCCGTCATCGACGTCGAGTTCCCCGCGCACGAGCTGCCCTCGGTGCGAGAGCAGCTGACGGTCGACGAACAGCCCGAGGCGGTGCTCGAAGTCCACTCCCAGCTGTCGCCCACTCGGGTGCGCGCAGTCTCGTTGGGAGCTACGCAAGGATTGCGGAGGTTCTGCCGCGTGCGCAGGCTCCACCACGGACTGTCCGTGCCGGTTGGACCCGAGCTCTTGGGCAGAGTCGTGGACTGTCTGGGTCGCCCGCTCGACGGCAAGACGGCCCCCACCTGCAGCCGAGTCCTGCCGATCCACCGAAGCGCACCGCCGCTCCACCTGCAGACGGGTCGGCTCGAGATGATTGAGACGGGGCTCAAGGCGATCGACTTGCTGTGCCCATTCGTGCGCGGCGGCAAGACGGGACTCTTCGGCGGCGCTGGCGTCGGCAAAACGGTGCTACTGATGGAGTTCGTCGACGCCATCGCCGGAGCCCACGAGGGCATCGCCGTCTTCGCCGGAGTGGGTGAACGCATCCGCGAGGGGCACGAGCTGTGGGAACAATTCGCACAGACCCACCTGCTGGACAAGACCGTGATGGTCTTCGGTCAGATGGACTCCGTACCCGGCGTGCGCTTACGCGTGCCACAAGCAGCGCTTTCGATCGCCGAGGACTTCCGAGACCAAAGCAAGTCGGACGTCATCCTGCTCGTAGACAACATCTTTCGCTACGTCCAAGCCGGCATGGAGGTCAGCACGATGTTGGGTCGTCTACCTTCCCGCGTCGGCTATCAACCCACTTTGGCAACGGAGCTGGCGGAGGTCGAAGAGCGCATCGCATCGACGATCGAAGGCAGCGTGACCTCGATCCAGGCCGTTTACGTGCCAGCTGACGATCTCAACGACCCCGGCGCTGCTGCCGTGATGCGGCATCTGGATTCTCGTGTCGTCCTATCGCGCTCCATGGCCGCTGCCGGGCTCTACCCCGCGGTGGATCCCCTGAGCTCCGACAGTCGCCTGCTCGATCCGACACTGGTCGGTGAACGCCACTTCGAGGTGGCTGAACACGTGCGGCAGAGCCTCGCTCGCTACAAAGAGCTGCGCGACGTGATCGCCATGCTCGGCTTCGACGAGCTCTCCCCAGACGACCAGCGCGTCGTGCGCCGTGCGCGCCGGCTGGAGCGATTCCTCACCCAGCCCTTCAAGATATCCGAAGCCTTCACCGGTCGCCCTGGCGTGCGCGTTGCTCTGAGCGACACCCTCGACGGCTGTGAACGCATCCTCGCTGGCGAGGTCGACGACATGGACGAACACGATCTCTTCATGGTGGGGGCGCTGCCCTCCGGCAAGGGCGAGTCGTGACTCAGAGCGCCAATCCGTTGGGCGAGCTGCGCCTCGAGATGAGAACTCCCGCCGAACTGCTGTACACCGGCGACGTGCAGCGCATCCGCGCCGAGGACTTGGACGGCTGGTTTGGGATTTTGCCAGGGCGCCCGGATCTGCTCGCGGTGCTACCCGCTGGCTTGCTCGTGTTCGAAGATGACGAAGGGGAAGCCTACGTCGCCAACGGCGGCGGCGTGCTCAACTTGGAGCGCGGCCACTGCCGCGTCGCGCTGCACTCAGCCATCCTCACGCGCACCTCCGCGGGGCTGACCGAGGCGCTGGAACAATCGCACCAGGTTCGCGAACGGCAACTGAGCACGCAAACCCAAGTCGTCGACGTGCTGATCCACGAGGCCCTGCAACGAACCACCCAGGACGATCCTCAGCTTTGGAGTCGGCGCCGATGAGCGACGAGCACGAGCCGCAGAAGACGCCTCACGGCGAGGCGCCCCCGTCGTGGGAGCAAACCGCCCTGCACAAAGCTGACCGTCTGGAGCGCGCCAAACGACAACACGATCGCAGTCTCTACACGTTGGCGCACGTGGGCGTGTTGGCTTGGTTGTTCATCATTCCGGTACTGGTCGCAGGCTGGCTGGCGCACTTGACGCTGCGCGAGACGAGTCAACGCTGGATCGCGTTGCCGTTGCTCGTCTTGGGCGTCGTCATCGGCGGGGCGCTCGTGCGCCGCAAGATACTGGCAATCCTGGAGCAGACGGATGACGGCGATTGAAATGACGGCCATTGAAGTGACAGTCGCGCTCGCCTTGGGCCTGGCGGGCGCCGTTTGGCATCTGCTGGCCACTCGTTGGCGCTGTCGCTTGACGGTGTCGGGGCGGGCGCGTCGCGGCCTACTGCTGCTGCCGTTGGGCTTCGTCGGGCCCGCGCTTTCGATCCTCGGCGCGGCACGTCTCTCACACGCGACGGCTTGGGTCGCGGCCGTGGCCCTGCTCGTCACTCACCGGCTGTCGCTGGCCCTGCTTCGCCACCAGTTGCAGGGCTCCGGCGAATTGCGGGGCTCCAGTGAACTCCCCGAGGAGGCGCCGTGAACGCCCCCTTCCCCGAAACCTGGTTTTCCGTCTTCGGAGTGCCAGTAACGGACACGATGGTCGTCTCGTTGGCGCTCAGTGTCGTGCTCGTCGTGTTGGCAGCGGTGGCACTCCGTATCGAGCGTTGGCGCAGTTTGCTGGAGATGGTCTACGAAGCCTTGACGCGTTCGATCCAGAACACCGTGTCGGTGGACGTCGAGGCCTTGGTGCCGCTGATCCTCACCCTGTGGCTGTTCATCGGCGTGGCCAATCTGGTGGGTCTCATCCCTGGGCTCAAGAGCCCGACGGGGGACCTTTCGCTGGCGGCAGCTCTGGCGACGGTGGCGTTCTTCGCCGGGCACATCTACGCCTTCAGAAAAGAGGGCTGGTCGTACCTCAAGCACTACCTGGAGCCCACACCCTGGCTCTTGCCGCTCAATATCGTGAGTGAATTGAGTCGCACTTTGGCTCTGGCCTTGAGGCTCTTCGGCAACGCGCTTTCCGGCAACTTGATCGCCGCCATCGCGGTCTACCTGGCCGGGCTGTTGTTACCCATTCCGCTGATGGCGCTCTCCCTGCTCACTGGCCTGGTTCAGGCCTACATCTTCGGCATCCTCACCCTGGTATTCGCCGCGAGCTCGGTAGCCGCCGTGCAACATCGCAAAGGAGTCCAATCATGAACGACACGACCATCGCCGTCGCCAGCATCGTCACCGCTGGGTTGACCATCGCCATCGGCTCCATCGGGCCCGCGTTGGGAGAGGGGCGAGCCTTGGCCAATGCGCTCGAAGCCATCTCTCGACAACCCGACTCCGCCGATCGCATCACCCGCACGCTGTTCGTCGGTCTGGCGATGGTGGAGTCGACCGCCATCTACTGCCTGGTGATCGCGCTGGTGCTCTTGTTTGCCAACCCCTTCGGAGGCTGAGTCGTGGGGCTGTCCTGGTCGACGTTCTTGTTCGAAGTGGTCAACTTCGTGCTCTTCTTGTGGCTGCTGCAACGCTTGTTGTACGCACCGCTCCAGCGCGCCGTCAGTGAACGGCGCGCCCAACGACGAGACGCCGAGGAGAAGCTCGCCGAGCTCCAACAGCGAGCCCAAGAGCTGGAACGAGAACAAGAAGAAACGCGGCGCGAGCTCGTCGCAGCGCGCCAGCAGGCCTCGGAGCAGGCCCGCGCCGAGGCCCAGCAAGAACGCGCCAAGCTGCTGGACCACGCACAGAGCGAGCTGCTCGATCTGCGTCGACGCGAGGAGGAACGTTTGACGCTGGAACGGCGCGAACTGGCAGCAGACGTCGAGCGGCAGAGCCTGCACACGGCCCGAGCCTGCATCGAATCGCTGCTCGCGCGCCTCGGTATCGCCCCGTTGAACGACGCGATGATGCAGCGATTGCTCGAGCAACTCGAGCAAGAAGGTCGGCCCGACGTGCCCCAAAGCGTGCAAGCGGAGCTGCACTCTGCGAGCGAACTGGACGCTGAACAGCAGGCCCGCATCCGTGACAGCCTGCGCCCGACCTTGGGCAGCGACCGCCGGCTGATCTTCGCCACCGAACCCCAGCTCATCGCGGGCATGACGCTACGCGTGGGTGACCACGTCTACGACGCCTCCCTCAAGACCCAACTCGATTCCCTCGTCAGTCAGGCGGAGCGACAGCTGGCCACCGAGAGCTCGGCCGCACTCTGAACGACGATACCCGCAACGACGCCCCAGCAACAACGACACCTCGTAAACGGTTTTTGACGATGGCCAACGGAGCACACACATCCCTTGCACAGACGGCCCGCAGGGCGCGGCAGGTCCTGAGCGACGTCGCTGCGCAGCAGGAGGTCGGCGTTCACCACGAGCGGGAGGGTCACGTCGAGCGCGCCGCCGACGGCATCCTGCACATCGCGGGCTTGGACAGCGTCGGCTACGGCGACTTGGTCCAGATCGCCAGCGACCGCGCGCTGGTGATGGATCTGAACGAGCGCTACGCCGTCGCCGCAACCCTGGGAGACGCTGAGAGCAACGCATCGCTGTGCGTCGGCATGCGCGTGCGTCAATCCGCCGAGCGCCTGGGCATAGGCGTCAGCGAACACTTGCTCGGACGCGTGATCGATCCCCTCGGGCGAGCGAGTGACGGCGCGGGCCCCATCACCCATTCCGGACGCAGCATGCCGCTGGAGCGCAAGGCTCCGCAGATCTTCGAGCGCGCCCCCGTTCGTCACCCGCTGTACACGGGCATCCTCGCGATTGACGCCATGTTCCCCATCGGGCGCGGGCAACGCGAGCTGATCGCGGGGGACGAGGGCACGGGCAAGACGTCCCTGGCCGTCGATACGATGCTCAACCAGACTCGAAGTGACGTGATCTGCGTCTATGCAGGCGTGGGACAACGCCGCGCCGAAACTTGGCGCATCAGCGAGCAACTCAAACGCGCCGGGGTTCGTTTCGTGTTGGTCAGCGCGCCTGAAGACTCGAGCCCGGCGCTGCGGTACTTGGCGCCCTACGCCGCGACGGCCATCGGGGAGTACTTCCGCGACCGCGGTCAGCACGCGCTGTGCATCTACGACGATCTGTCCGCGCACGCGGTGGCGTGGCGAGAGCTCTCGTTGCTGCTCGGGCGTCCGCCGGGGCGCGAAGCCTACCCGGGCGACGTCTTCTTTCTGCACTCGCGCCTCTTGGAGCGCTCGGCGCAACTCTCGGACGCGCGGGGCGGCGGTTCGCTGACGGCATTGCCCATCTGCTCGCTGGAGAGCGGGCGCTTGACCGCCTACATCCCGACCAATCTGGTCTCGATCACCGATGGGCAGCTGGTCATGAGCGCCGCGCTTTTCGCTGCGGGACAGCGCCCTTCCATCGATGCGGGGCTCAGCGTCAGTCGCGTCGGGGCTCGGGCCCAGTCGCAATTGTTGGCGAGCCACAGCAGTCATCTCAAGTTGGAGTATTCGTCGTTCTTGGAGCTGGAGACCTTCGCCCGGCTCGGCACGCGCCTGGAACCCGAGGCGAGAAAGCGCATCGACGTCGGGCGCCGCGTACGCCAGCTGCTCAAGGCCCAGCAGGGCGCTCCCCTGTCGGTGCTGGATGAACTCGTGCGCCTGTCGTTGGCCGAGCAGAGGGATTTGATCCTCGAGCTCGAGGAGAGCGACGTATTGCAGATCGCCCAGGATGTCAGCCGACGTCTGTCCCAAGCGCACCCGAGCTTGGAAAGCGATGCCCGCGAGGGTGCGATTTCGAAGACGCAGCTCGCGGAATGGGTGGCGGCGGAAACCAGGCGGTACCTCGGTGGATGATCCGGAGTACGATCTGTCGAGCATCGAGCGCCGCGTGGCTGCGACACGCACGATCCGCCGCATCATGCACGCGATTTGGGTCGTCTCACGCTCGCAGTACGCGCGCGCCGAGAAGCTGAGCACGGAGTCGGTGAAGTACTACCGCTGGGTCGACGAGGCGCTGGCTCGACTCGCGGGACCGGCAGCGGTGGACGAAAGCGACAAACTCAGCGTGGTTTTCGGGCCCGAACGCGCCCTGTGTGGCGGCCTGGTGGCGGCGATCGAGCGAGAAATCCCGACGGGGCAAGACTTCGCCCTGGTGGGCGCCCGCTTGACCCAAAACAGCGAACTCGCAACGCGCGCGCTGTTCACTCTCCCCGGAGTTTCCGCGACGGCGGACTTCGACCAGCGGGCGAGCGAGTTGGGCCACTTGCTGCTCGAACACGAACGCGGCCGCGCGGTGGAGCTGGTGTATGCGACCGCGCCGACCGGCGGCATCCATCGCGAGCTGCTGCTCGCCGGACGACGCCTCAACCCCGATCCCCGTCTCGAAACCTATTCCCCTGCCGCGACCCTGCTCGAGGCCATCATCGAGCAGTCGCTGACCGGCCGCGTCACCCACGCCCTGGCCCAGACCCTGCAAGCCGAACTCGGCGCCCGCATCCTCATCGCGCAGCGCGCGCGTTCCCACTGCGACGATAGCCTGGCGAAACTGGAAGAAGCCTGGCGCGTCGTGCAAAAAGACCAGATCACCAACGAACTCGGCGAAGTCGTCGCCGCGCGCCAACAGGCCAGCGGGCGAGCGTGATTGCAGACCTGGGAGCTGCTCTGCGTCCGGCGCTGGAGATGCTGTGCGCGTCGTGTGGCTCGACCATGCTTGGTGCCCGCCGTGAGAAGCGCCGTGCCTCGCCGTTGCAGCGCTGTGTGCTGCAACAATGCTTCGTGATCGGTAGGCGAAGCGTTGTGCCTCGCCGCTGCAGCGCTGTGTGGTCCGACCATGCTCCGTGACCGGCGAGGGAAGCGTTGTGGCGGGCCGGGAAACGTTGTGCGGCTGCACGAAGCTCGATCGCGAGTGCACGAAGCATCTTTCGGCTGCACAGAGCTCGAGCGCCGGTGCACGAAGCATCTTTTGGCGGCACGAAGCTCCGCGGGCCGAACGCAGCGCTTGGAAACGTGATCACGGCGCGTTTTTTTCCGCAACCGGGCCTGGCCGGGCCCGATCGCTCGCCCTCGCACTCTCAAAACAGCGTGCCGTCTTGGGGACGGAACACGTCCGGGCAGTCCGTACCGATGCTCTGACAGTTGGGATCTTCTCCTGCCGTCCAGGAGGGGTCGCGAGCGCCCGAAGGTAGGAGGCGCTCCAACAACGCCGCGTTCTCAACGCGCCACGCCGCGGAACTCGCGACAAGACGCTTCGATTCCCGTCACTGCCGCCTCGAAGAAGGGCGTGTAGTCTGCCGAACACACCGAAGCATGCGACCCAAAGCGAAAGCTCTCCACGAATTGGCGAAGGCGCGGTGCTGACTCAGCGCTTTCACAACCATCCTCCTCGCCGACGAGCCCCAGCACGACCACAGCATCCTCGTTGCCGGCTTTGGTGTCCAACACGGCTTGTCGCCACTGTTCGACATCTCCCGGAGACTGCTGATCTTCCTCGTCGGTGATGATCGTGATCACCAGTATTGCATCGTCGCGAAGGAAGCCCGAGTTGCACCCGTCGGGCGCGTTGTGGAAGTCCGAGAGCGCCGATAGCAACGCACCCATCGGTTGCTCATTGCCGTTGCCTGCCGTTCCGACTCGCGCCACGCAACTGAACGTTTCTGCCAAGTCAGGCTGAGCCGCCACCATGTAGCGCCGCGAGTCAGCGATACCGCATTCCTCGCCAGCAACACTCAATCGACGCCCGGCGCCGAGCACCCCTTCGCACGATTCCACCCCCAAGCTGGACTGAGCCAGGTCGGAACAGTACGTACCGTTGCAACTCGACACGAACGTTTCGACGAACGGGATGCTCGCCAGCACGCAAACATCCCCGCAGCAACTCGGAGCGGGATCGCATGACACGTTGCCACCCAACAGATCCGCCAAACTGCTGAACGATGGTAGCCCGCCAGCATCAGTGTCCACCGCCATGATCTGATAGTCCCTGTTGCCCAGGACGCCTTGCACGACGTCGATGAACGCCGGGAAGCTGCGAACGAGATTGTCCTGCTCCTCCAGCATCGATTCGGAATTATCGACGATATAGAGGAGATCGATCTTGGTGCACGGGCCCATCTCGACGTCCGTGTCCTGAGGGACCGCTGGACCGACGAGTGGATCATCGGTGTACACGGAACTCATCGCAGGGTTCGGTGTCGACGAGCTCTGGGAGGACGCCAGCTGCGCGCCAGCGCCTGTGTCTTCGGTCAGGCTTATCGTTTCGGTAGCACACGAAAATAGGCCTACTATCGAGATCAACGAGCCCGTGACGACGGATTTGGAAAAAACGCCCGACCAACGCCGCGACACGCGAACGTTGACGGATGCTCGCTCGCAACCTGCACGCGGGCTCGATGCATCACGCTCTTCAACCCCACGCACCACACCCTCGGAACAGATTCGTCCTGGCGCCGTTTGACTCGGGTCGGGTACTAGGAATGCGGGAGACAACCGTGCAGCCTCTTTCGTTTCTGTTGTCCGCCAAAGTGTGGACGCCCGCAAGGATCTTGTGGTCTGTAGCATTCTGCATCACGTTGATAGCATCGCCCTGCAAGTCGCAAACGCTGACCGAAGCTTGCCCCGAACAGACCCCCGACGCAGCCGGCGATGGCGAACTAGTCGTTGGATTGCAGCTGGGTCCCGAGCTCAACTGTGCTCTTACCACGGCACTCGGTCCTTGGGGCCTTCGGGTGAAGCAGAGTGATGGCGAGGTCCCAGGCGCGAGCATGCCCAGTACATCCTTGTCGGCTCGCCGCATCAGCGAAGTGCAGAACGCTCGCATCGTGGTCTGGCTGGCCCGCGACTTGAAGGGCTTTGCCCTTTGGGTTTACGACGCGCTGCACGACCGCGCGGTGGCACGGCCCGTGCCAGCCCCTCCCTACGACGGCCCAACCGCGGCCGCTTTGGCGTTGTCCGTCAAGACCGCGGTCCGCATGGTCGGCGTCGGACCTGAAGCGGACTCGACGGACGAAAGCCCTCTTGAAGCTCCCGACGCCGTGCCTGCAGAAACTGAGGAACGAGTCTCGAGTCCCACGCCAGCGCCCGTTTCCGAGCCCCCGCCGCGAATCGTGGCACCAGCGGAGCCCACGAGCGGACCTTGGCTTTCCCTCTACACCGCAGTTCGCACGGATGCAGACGCCACCTGGCGATGGCGCTTTGGCGGCGAAGTACGCCTGGCTCCTTGGGGGAAGTGGCCGAGCCGCGACACTCGACTTTGGACGGGTCTGGGGGTCGAGTTGGGCAGCGCCCGAGCTGTCGAAACCGAACTTTATCAGGGCGAATTCGACGACGTTGCCGGAGAACTTTCACTGGGATTGACCCAACATCTGTCCCATTGGTTTGCACTCGCCGCAGCAGCCTCAGCCGGGCTGGACGTTGGCACCTTCTCTGGACAACGAACCGGTGCGACTTCCCAAGAGGAGCATACGCGGATCAATCGGACGCTATTGGTCAAGACAGAAGGACAGTTCCGATTCGGCGCGCTCGTGTTGTACCTTCAGCCCGGGATGGCCTACTGGGCCACGCGCCAGCGCTTCGTGGCATTCGGCGACGTCGTTTGGGAAACGCCACGTTGGTCGGCACGTTTGGCAGCGGGTGTGTCGCTCGACTTCGACTGACGATGACCCCCGAGCGCTCAGCACGACCCGCAACGTCTCGAAGTTGCACCGCAAAGGCACCCAACTCGGGCGATGGACCGCAATCTCGCAATTTGACGCGCGCTCTGAAACTGGTCCTCGAGTCTTTTTGGCCCTCGTTCGCAACCTTCCACGAGCAGAGCGTCACTAACAAGGCGTGAACGCTGTGAGCAAAGCGCACGTGGAGTCACCGCCACCCTCCCCGACGGCACCGGCACATCCGGAATCCGTCGCGGTCGCGCGACTGGCAGGCGCCGGAGATGAGCTCGCCCAGCGCCGACTATTTCGAGAACTCAGGCCGCGTCTGCACGCCACGCTCTACCGCGTGATGGGCAGCAACATCTTCATCGAAGATGTCCTGCAGGACACTTTCGTCGAAGTGTTCAACTCATTGCCGTCCTATCGGGGCGACGCCCTGATGAGCACGTGGGCTGACCGGATTGCGGTGCGCGTGGCCTACCGCTTCCTGCGCCGCCACAAGGCGGCACTCGCGCCGCAGCAAGCACCTCCGAACCTGAGCCTGGTCGGTTCGCCAGAGGAGGAGATCCTGCATCGCGAAGGCGTGCGTCGACTCTACGCCGTACTGAACACGATGAATCCCAAACTGCGCATCACGTTTGCACTGTTCGCCGTGGACGGTCGCTCACTGAAGGACGTCGCAGAACTGACGGGCGTTTCGTTGATCGCCGTCAAGAGCCGTGTTTGGCGAGCCCGCCGACAGCTCGAGCGGGCCGCCCGAGAGGACTCCGTGTTGGCCCGGTACCTCTCACGGGAGGAGGAGTGAAGATGGCACGCAAGGCGTTGAAACCGCCCATCGAACCACTGAGCGAACAAGTGTGGCAGCGCCTCGAGGACGCAGTGATCGATCGAGTGCGGTCGCAACAATTCCACCCCACGTCGTCGCTGCAGCCCCGAATGGCGCTGCTGTTCGCGGCGGCTTCGCTGGTCATCAGCCTGCTGGCAATCGCGACGGCGAGTGACAGGTGGTCGCCGAGCTTTGCGGAGGCCGATGGCCACCGTAGCTCCGCGACCGCCAGCGCCACGACGACCACAACAACGCCGACTTCGGAGGTGCGCATGGGTCACGTGACGGTAGAGCCGCCCGTGGAGGACCTGCACGACCGCCCACTTGTCGTCAGTACCGGCAACGAGGCAATGACACGAGAACTGAGCGGTTCGAAGCTGACCATCGCTCCGCACTCCAGCATCAGCTACCGAGGGAGTGATGCCGACGGCTGGTTGGTCGTCGTCGAAGACGGCAGCGTGCACTGTGATGTCGCTCCGCGCGAGGGTCGGCCCGACTTCGTCGTGCATGCCGGCACGGCAGAAGTGCGTGTCGTCGGTACTCAGTTCGAGGTCGCCTATCGGGAAGGCCAAGCGTTCGTCTCGGTGACGGAAGGGAAGGTTCTGGTCCTCGATGCAGGGCGGCACACGATGCTGCAAGCGGGACAGGACTGGCCGCCAGCGAAGTCGCCCCAGCCGCAACCCAACCGTGAAGAGCCTACCAATCCAAGCTCGAAGCGAACGGCAGATTCTGCACGCAAGAGCTTCGAGTTGGCAGCGCGCCTCGAGTCGTCAGATCCGGCGCGAGCGCTGAACATCTATCGCGAATTGTCGCGTTCCGGTGGACCGTGGGCGGCCAACGCGCTGTACGCACAAGCCCGACTCTCGATGGAGAGTGGCCAGGATGCGGAAGCCCGCCGACTCCTGTCCCGCTACCTGAAGCGCTACCCACGCGGCACGAACGCCGCTGACGCACGACGCCTTCTCGAGCATCACTCGAGCCACAATTAATCGGTGCTCAGCTCAGCCCGCGTCAGCTTCCGCAGCGCCGTCAGCAGTCTTCACGCCAGCGTTGTGACCTTCGCCGACGTTCCTCGAAGACCAGGAAACACCAGTACAGAGCCAGGAGAGAAGTTCACTGGGTTCGTCTCGGGGCGCTCAACGCAGCGAACGCAGCGCTTCAGCCCCGAGCGGCCCTTTTGTCAGCGACCCCCGGCCGCGAACTGGAACGCGGCGGTGGCACTGCGCGTGACGAACGTCGTTCGACCTTCGTCGCGTTCCAAGCGGCTGACCTGCAGCTCGCCCAACGCGCTATCGAGCAGCACTACTGAGCGCTGGAAGTGCGAGGTGATCGCTACACGGAGCCTGGCCATCGTCCGTTCGAAGGCGGCGTCGTTGCGCAGTGGGGCTTGGCGCATGTCCACGACGAGACCGAAGTGTCGGTGCTCGTCGCGCAGCGCCGCGAGAAGCTCGTCGTTGTGCTTCGCCAACACCGCGAGTGAAGGTATCGCCACCGGCGTTCGATGCAAGACCACGATGCGCCGCTCCGGGAGCTCCTCCAGCACCCAGAGCTCACTTTCGTAGACTCGACGAACACTGGCCTCAGGCCAAAGAGACGACGTGCGACCGAGGTACCCGGGTGGCGCATCACAAAGCCGGCGCCAACGTGCGTGCAGCCGCTCGAAGTATTCCCGAACGATCGAGAGCAGTCGTCGACAGGTCGCGATCAGCACGGCCGAGCCACGGCTGCGCGTTTCGACTTCGAATCGTTCGAATACCTGCACTCCATGCGCGACCGCGCTCTTGAGCTCCTGGAGCAGACGGGCGTCTTCTTCGCGGGCAACGGTCAACAGCCTGGTGAACAAAGCTTCGCGGCCGAGCCAGTGAGTCGGGTCGTCGATCAGCTCGTTGGAAAGGGCTCTGACGTAACGGCGCCGCTGACCGTCGTGCACGAGATTGAGGCTCTCCCGCATCCAGCTCGTGCTCGCGTCGGGCGCGAACAGCCCCTGAGTGATCTCCCATAGCGCTGGCAACGTCTCCGCACGAAGCAGGTTGAGGCAATCCTGCAGTACACGAAGGTGAGTCTCCGAAGCGCGTGTCAGCTTGTAGGGATTACTTGCCAGGGGCGCGTCGCGGGGGCTCACCTGGGACGTTTGCAGCGAAAGGTCGGCTGCGTGAGTGTTCTGCATCTCGACGATGAGGTGCAATGCTCGAACCCAAGCCCTGTACACCGAACGACAGCTGACACGATGGGGCCCGCGGGGCCCAGAAACGACGGCCGAGTAGTCCTCGAAAGACAACGCGCGAATGCGCCCGATACGATACATCTCGCGCATGGCCTCGACATCCGGCTGCCCCTCGTGCACGCGACCATAGCCGTGAGTGGCGTCCATCCCGGCGTAGGCGTGGACGATGTGACGCCCACCCGGATGAAGCTCGGCGAACTCGGTCAAGTCGTACACGACCTGGTCCAGCAGTATCCAGTAGCCCGCCGTCGGGTTGTTGTGCTGCGCCACCTCGGAAACGGACAACCAGCGGGTCTCTTCGGTGACTGGCTTGGCGTCGGTGTGGAGCTCCAAAACCAGGCGATCACCGCCCGTCAAGTGCCTCAAGAGATTGCTTCCGGAACCTGGTTCTGCGCCCGACTCGAAGACCCGCGTGAGTGATTCGAGCACCGTCGTGGCGAAACCGCTACGCCCACAGACATAGATGCTCGCTTCGCTGCCGCCCCGGTCCTTGCTCTCGACCAAACGTCGGAGTTGTCCTCCAACCGAGCTGTCGACTATCAAGTCCTGAATGCGACGGGGAGCTCCCCCTCGGACGACCCTGAGGCCGCCATCCTCGTCGAACACGACGCGACCACCTTCGCGGGTGAACGCGACGTCCAAGCGCAGGATACCGGCGCGCACCGCCGGTTCGAACTCGGCGGCCAAGAGGAACTCGGCGGGCGAGCGCAAGGACAAAAACAACCAACACAGCCCAGCGCCTGGCATCTGGGTTCGTTCTTGAATGAACGCGCGATACGGCGCCACCCCAGTGCCCGCAGCGAACATCACCATCGGACGAGATCCATCTCGCGGCGGGCGAAAGCGAGGCGGGCGTTCCAAACGAAAGGGCACGGGTCGCCCGTCTTCGAGTGCGTGGATCAGAAACGACGAAGCGGTGCCCGCTCGCATTCGATCTCCGTCTCGCTCAGGGGCAAACAGGGGCTTCAGGCCATCGCTGGCACCCTTTTTCGCCGATTCGACCACCTCGCTTTCGTACTGCAGCTGCCCCACAGTCAGCTCGATCGACTTGGGGAACGCGTCAGGCGCATCCCGCTCGACGGAAGAAACCGAGTACACCCGCGCTCGCTCCGGCGGGATCAGGCGCGATAACCGATCCCCCACCACGCCTCGACTGCCGAGCCAGAGCGTGCGCGGGGAAAACCCATTCGAAGATACCAAGGCGAGCAGCTCCCAAAGCTCCCAACGCTCGGTGGCACCCATTTGGATTTGCTCGAGCAGGTCCGAGTTCTGAGTGCGTGCGTGAAGGGCTTCGGCCAGTCTCGGCGTGACCGGACGAATACGCCCGAACCGTAGGAGTTCCCGTATGGCCAGTGCGCGCACGTTCGAGCTCCCCAGGCGCGGCAAGAGCGCCCGCTGCCACTCGTCCGTCAGCGGGATTATTTCGTCTCCCGTCGCCTCCAGCGCGAGCAGGGTCTTGTCGATCACACCAGCGCGATTCTCCGGAAGGATCGCGCAGCGGCTGCCGACCCAGCAGTGCGTCGCTGCGCCAGAGACGTCCAGCACGACGCGGCGCACCCCCGACGAACGATCACTCGGCGGCGGCAACACGCGGACGACGCGAGCAAGCTGATACATTTGCGGTGCCTTGCTGAGCCGCTCGTTGCGAGACGCCTCCAGTTCGCCATCGACCTGATCCCAAGTGCGATCTTTGAACACGCCACTGAAACCACCGATCGTGACGGAGCGCCCAACCTTGAACGCCAACTCCAAGAAGCCGTACACCTTGATGCGATGACGCCCGAGAAAGCCCTGCTCCCCAGCGTAGCGCTGCAGAGCGTCTCCGAAGGCCGCCGTCAGGCTAGGATTGTTCGTCGTTTCCACGAACTCGGCCACGGACACCTTGCCCAGCGCGTCGATGAACTCGCGCCAGAAGCGCGGGAAGTGGTGCCGCAACTGTGTGATCTCGCGACCGAGGAAAGACGCATTTCTCGTCCGGCCGAAGAAGACGTCGAGCGCGCTGAAAATGGGGGAGGAGGTTCCGCTCGGCCCCTGCAACCCTGGGTGGAAGGGCACCGCCAAAGGAGCGACCGTCTTGGCCCAGACGATCGGGTCGACGTGAGTCGTCGAGTAGGGGTTGGGGCTGAGCTTCAAGAGGGAGTCCGACACGATCGTGTCGAGACGCGACGTGATGTCCTGCAGCGCTCCCTCCAGTCGGGCCTCGTCTGCCTCGGCAACCGCTTCGTGTGCCATGACGCAGGCTCGCAAGATCTCGCTCGCGCGAGCCAATATCTCGAGCTGCGTGAGGTAGAAGACCCGTTCCTCTCGGTTGCCGATCGTCGGAAACAGCAGCGACAGATTCTCGACGACGAGTGGTTCGGGCAGCGCGGCATCGCGAACACGCCAGTTGTAGACGATGAGGTCCGTGTAGGTGAGGACTTCCTGAGTTCGCTCCAGGCGGGCGCGAACCTGCTGCCAAGGGACTTGAACGGATTCGGGAAGCGAGGCGGGCGGTTTCGGCTCGACGTACCAGTAAGAGTGGGCAACGATCGCGAGCAGTGCGCAGGCCCGCAGCAACTCCCCGGTATCGAGGTGGTCCTCCGAAGCGTCGAGCACGGGCAACGCCGCGACTCGCCTGCGCAGGGTCAGTTCTCGATGCATCGCCGGTAACTCGGCAGCCACCTCATCCCAAGCTGAGAACTCGCGGCTGAGCCGAGTCAGCGGTGCATGCTTCGGCACGAAACCGTGGGACCAAGACAAGAAACCGCGGTTTTCGTGTCCAACCGTGGAGTTGAAGCGCTCTGCCAAGCGCATCACGGCTCCGGCAGGCGATAGCCATCGGTCAGGGTCGGCGGTCGCCTTCGAGTGCGCGCTCAAGCTACTTCCATTCCGTCCCCTCCGTTGAACCCATTGCCGATGAACCTGCCGCCCCCGAACCCGGTGCGGACTCGCGTTTCGCGTAGTGTGAAGGCGTGCTCGAGAAGCGCCTCGCGATGAACTGGTTCAGCGCGTCTACCGTCAGTGGCTTGTCGAGCATCACGAGGCCCGGTTGGCGCGCAAAATCTCGAGTTCGGCTGCTCGTCGGTCCTCCGCTCACGAACACCATCCGCTCCACTAGGACAGGATGGGTGCGTTGCAGCGTGTCGTACACGTCTTTGCCGTCCGTGCCGGGCATCATGAGATCGCACAGAATCAGGTCGAAGTCTTGGTCGGAGTCCAGTATGTCCAGGGCTTCTTCGCCGCCGTAGGCAACGACCACGTCGTGGCGGCGGCCGAGCAAGCGGCGATAGGCGCGCACCAGCGCGGCCTCGTCGTCGATGACGAGTATCCGAACGGGCGGGCCCGACGGCACTCGCGGAGTGTCCGTCCGCGTCTGCGCGGCCAGGCCGGTGTCGAGCGGTATCTCGGCCTCGAAACATGCGCCACGCGTCCTCGCCCCTTCGACCAGACGGAAGGTCCCGCGATGCCGGTGAACGATGTCGGCGCACACAGACAAACCGAGGCCGGTTCCGCGATCGGCGGCTTTGGTCGTGAAGAATGGGTCGAACACTTTTTCGGCGATCTCAGGCGCGATACCAGGACCGTCGTCTTCAACGCGCAAGACGACGTGGCCGTTCCCGCTCGAAGTCGATACCCGAATGGTGCCCCCTGGACCATCCTCGATCGCTTGAGCGGCGTTCATCAGCAAGTTCAGGACGACCTGGATCAGACGCCCGCGGCTGGCAGGCAGCGACTCGGCAGCTCGCAGCTCCAGCTCCACCTGCGCGACGTGGCGGATCTGGTGTCGAACCAGATTGCAGGCGGTGCGGACCACCTCGTTGATGTCGACTCGTTCGATGTCTTCCGCGTCGATACGGGTGAAACCCCGCAGCCCCTTCACGATGGAGGCGATCCTTTGGATGCCTTCGATGGAGTCTCTGATGCCGTCGCTGGCGTCCCTGCAGAAGTGGTCGATCGCCGCAACGAGTGAAGAGACTGCCTTGTCGGACTGCTCCGCGGCCGCACGCAGCTGTTGGAGATCGGTCCGCATGAGCTCTAGATTCGTCAACGTACTGGCGGCTGGGTTGTTCACCTCGTGGGCAATGCCTGCGGCGATCTCACCGATGGCAGCGAGGCGCGATGAGCGCACGAGCTGTGCTTCCGTTTGCTCCAACGCCCGGCATGCCTGTTCCAGTTCCGCCTCGCGCAAGACGTGAACCGAAACGTCGCGAACCAGAGTCACGTACAGCTTGTGCCCGCTAGAATGGTAGACGCCGCTCCTCAGCTCGCCAAAGAAACGCTCACCGTCACGTCGCTGAAAGCGAACCGCGGTGCGACTCGCGGCTCCGCGGGAAACGAGCTCGCGACTGATCGCATCGACCTCTGCACCCTCCTCGTCGGGATGGAGCTGGCGGCCGGTCATGCCGCACAGTTCCTCGTGCGAGTAGCCGAACAGCTCGCAGGCCCTCTCGTTGACGTCGATGAACCTCGCGGACTCGAAGTCCGCGATGAAGATCGCATCTGGCGCACATTCGGCCAGAGCCTTGAACCGGTGTTCGAAATCCACCGAAGTCACGATGAGTGCCCCCGCGGGTGTGCAAGTGCTTCCGTCAGTGGCGGAGTCTAGCCCTTTTGGGCGGTTGCTCAAGGCGCAGCAAGCCCGAGATGCGCCGGCCAACAGTGCCAACAAAGGCAAGGTCGGCAAAAAACCCCCAACCACCAGAGGTGGACTCTCAACGTCGGGCACGATGGCCCATCGCATTTCGCAGTCCTTCAAAATGGCCGAGTCAATTTTGCTGACTACGGAAGATTTCTGAGCGCGCTAGGGCTGCCAAGTAAGTGGCGGGGAATTGCGGCCCCAGGTTGCTTTCGACTCAAGCCGAGCGCTGTAACGGAATTCGCTTGAAGCCGGCGACATGGCGCCGACCGACGGCCAGCCACAGAGCCTCGTTTTCGTAGACGTGTGCGTGCATGCCATCGCCACCGATCGTCGCAACGCTCACGGCCATCCGCACCATCGACGACTTGGTCAAAACGTGCACCTCCGCGCGCGGATTCTGTTGGAACCAACAGGTCATGTCTTCGCGAAACTGTGTCGAGTGCATTCGCGTTTGAGTCGCGTCCACCATCAGAACGCACTTGCCGAACTTCGCCAGTTGCTGGTCGCACTCATCCTGAATGAGGCTCGAAAACTCGTCGTGGATCACGCCGCTGCGAGTGTGCAGCAGCACGCCATTGCCCAACCAATGAGACTGCACGACCCCCTTTTGGCCGATGTGGAGCTTTCCTCCACTGGACAGGCTCTGAACTTCGAGCGACATCCGCAAAGCGTAGCACGCCCTGCAATGTCGGTACCGCGCCGTCCGCGTCAGTCCACAGGGCACCGACGGCGCGTTCACATACCGGAGTGTCGAACCGACACCCGACGATCGCCGGCGTTCCACCCAAACTGGACGCAACAGACCGACACCATCTTCCGACACAAGCCAGCGCCTCCATCGTGTGGACCACTCCGCGCGGAACGCGTGTCTGCTCCGAGGCGTCACCCGAACGACATGCGGGACGACGCTGCAGCCTGCGTCTGGCGCAAGCCGACGGCGGGTGCCCACGCGGGACGCTCGACGTTGCGCCTTCGGCTCGAACCTCGACGACAACCGAAAAAGTGAACTCGGATCCGAAATTCCAATGGCGCGGCCGGCGCCGTGCTCCGCAGCCGGCAAGAATCAGGAACACCGCGAGACACGGCAGATCGCAGCGACAGAAGCGCTCACTTTACTCCTCAGCGCTCTGCTCCTAGACCTAACGGCCCATGCTCCGCCTTCGTCGTTCATCCGGCGCCTTCGCCATCGCTCCACTCCTGCTCGCTTGCGGTTCAGGCAGTACCGAACGAGACGAGACCTCCGTCAACAGCCCGCCAGCGGGCACCATGCCTGCGACGCCGGAAGCCACACCGGGCCCGAGCATGCCCGTTGCCAGCACGGGCATGCTCGGCAGCGGAGTCATGGGCGGCAGCGGAGCGTCGGACGATCGCTGGCAGAAGGCCGACGTCACGCGCAACGGTGGGAATTACTTCTTCATGGCTAACGGTTGGGGGCCCGGCTTCGAGCAGCAATCGACTTCGTGGAACGGCACTTCGTTCATCGTGCAGAGCATGAATGGCTCGCGAGGCGATAACTACGAGCCCGCCTCCTACCCCACCGTCTTCTGCGGCAAATACTCATCGGAGCAGTCGCAGGCCTGCGGTCTACCAGCCAGGATCGATTCCCTCACCAGCTTGCATACCGGTTGGATGTGGTCCCCCAACGGCAACGAGGGCGAATACAACGCAGCTTACGACATCTGGCTGGGTAACGAAGGCGGCTTCGGCAGCTACCTGATGGTGTGGCTGCGCGACCCTCCGCGACAACAGCCCGCGGGTACCCCGGGTGAGCGGGGCGTCACCGTGGCAAACGTGCCGCACACTTGGGATCTGTGGACCGGGACCGTCAACGGAAGCCCCATCGTCAATTACGCACGCCCCGAAGGCAGCGACATCTACGAACTGGAGTTCGACGTCTTGGACTTCATCCGAGACGCGCGCGAGCGGGGCCTCACGCTACCCTCCGACGAGGTGTGGAGCGTGGCGGTCGGTTTCGAGATTTGGAACGGGCCAATCGAGAACCTAGAAGCTCTCGACTTCTACGTCGATGTGCAGTAGGTCGAGCCCGTCGGAGTCGGGAGCGTGACTCGCGGCGAAAGGGGCGTGCGAGTGCCGATGACGGCGATGACCCGTTTCAGTGCCAGGCGGCAGCGATGCGGGGCGGCTCTCCAGTTCGATCGTGTTCGGCAAGGCGCGCCGCGGACTCCTCCACGCAGCCGGCGCACGAGGGAAACTGCGAGCCGTGTTGGCACGTGAGGATCGTCGCGCTCGGCGTCGCAGCGGCGAACTCTTCGGGGTCGATGTGCCTGCCGCAAGCGATGCAGTGGATGTGCTTGTGCTGGGCCTGACCGCTGGGGCCCTTGCCATGCAGCTCTTTGCGCTGACGTTTGGTGAGACGTTTTTCTCTCTTCGGCATGGACGATGCTCTAGCATGCAGGGCCAGGATCTGCCTTGCCCCCTGGACTCACACTAATCATTCTCGGTGCCTTCTTGTTGGCCGGCTTTGCCGCCAACGTGGTGGGCGCTCGAGCGCACGTTCCCCGCGTCACTTTGCTCTTGCTCTTGGGCGTCACAGCGGGTCCAGGTGCGCTCGACTTGGTCCCCAAGTCGGTCGAAGCCTGGTTTCCGTTCGTGGCCCAGTTGGCTCTGAGCATGGTGGGCTTTGCGCTCGGCGAACAGTTCTTGGGCAGCAACTTCCGCAAGAGTGGACGCATCGTCGTGATAGTGGCCATCGTGGAGACCTTGGCTGCGGCGATCGCCGTCGGCATCGGGTTGTTGGCGGTCGGCACCCCGCTGCCCGTGGCGTTGTTGTTGGCGGGCATCGCCCCGGCGACGGCACCCGCAGCAACGATGGACGTCGTGCGCGAGTGCGGAGCCAAGGGGCCCGTGACCCGCACCTTGCTCGGCGTTGCGGCCATCGACGATGCCTTCGGCATCATGCTGTTCAGTTTGTTGTTGGCAGTGGCACAGTTCGCGGTCGGCCAGGACCAGGGTTCGTTCCAGGTGTGGCACGGCATCTGGGAAATCGCTGGCGCTCTGGGTCTCGGGGCAGCCATCGGCCTGCCCATGGCGTGGCTCACCGGTCGCGCCCGTCCAGGCATGTTGACCTTGATGGAGACCCTCGGCTTCGTACTCTTGACTAGTGGTCTCGCGCTCCTGCTCGACGTCTCCTACTTGCTCGCGTGCATCACCTTGGGCGCCATCGTGGCGAACTTCGCCTCCCACCACACCCGCCCCTTTCACGCCATCGAAGGCGTCAGTCAGCCTTTCTTGGTCTTGTTCTTTTTGCTGGCGGGCTTCGAATTGGACGTTTACCAGCTACCGAAACTCGGAGTGCTCGGAGCGACGTACTGCATCGCTCGCAGTGCCGGCTTGATCCTCGGTGGGGGCTGGGGCGCCAAGCTCGCCAACGCACCAGAGAGCGTCCGCAAGCACATCGGCTGGTGCCTACTGCCGCAAGCGGGCGTCGCCTTGGGGCTCGCGCTCATCGGCGCTCGGCAGCTGGGTGACGATGGGGCGAGCCTGCTCGCCTTGCTCGTCGGCACGACGTTCTTGTTCGAAGTCATCGGGCCCATCAGCACGCGCATCGCGCTGACGAGCGCTGGCGAAGTGCCCCTAAAAGCCGACGCATCCCGTCACGGCTGACTCATGCGCTCGAACTCGGCGCC
Organism: Polyangiaceae bacterium; assembly: GCA_050301735.1. Lineage (GTDB taxonomy): Bacteria > Myxococcota_A > Polyangia > Polyangiales > Polyangiaceae > SZUA-265. The sequence continues at coordinate 31,023 of JBNKZR010000020.1, forward strand.
CAGTTCGGCGCTGGCCAGGGCGAAGTGCCAACCCAGGTAACGCGAAAGGTAGCGCAGCATGATGTGGCCGCGAACACTGCCGCCCTTGTCGTTCAGGCGCGGGCTGGAAACGGCGATCCCTGCGACGCCCGGCACGACCGCGATGATCACGCCACTGACCCCGCTCTTGGCGGGCATACCCGTGGCCACCAGGTAGTTGCCACTCTCGTCGTACATGCCACAGGTGGCCATCAACGAGACGACCACGGCGACCGTCTGTGCCGATAGCACCCGCCGCCCCTGCCCCGGCTCCTTTCCGCCATTGGCGAGCAGCGACGGGAAGTGCGACGCCTCTTTGACGGTGCCCCGAAGCGAACACAGGGCGAAGTAGGCCTCGAGCGTTTCCTCGACGTCACCTTCGATGATGCCGTTGTGTTTGAGCAGGTAGGCGATCGCGCGGTTGCGATTGGCGGTGCGACTCTCGGAGGCCATCACCGTTTCGTCGATGCTCATCTCCGTGCCGTAGAGTTTGCGCGCCCAGTCCAAAATCCACTGCACCCGCTGACTGCGCGTGCCCGCGACCAGACCGCAGAGCGCGATCGCTCCCGAGTTGACGAGTGGGTTGGCAGGCAGCGGCCCGTGCGTCTCCAGGCGTGACAGCGACGCGAAGCCGTGCCCCGACGGTTCGGCGCCGACGCAGTTGAACACTTCTCCGGGCCCGCGTTCTTGCAGCAGAGCCGCGAGCAACATGGCCTTGGCCGAACTCTGAAAGGTGAACAGGTGCGAGGTGGCGTCCCCCGCCAACAGCTGCGCGCCGTCGATGCACGTCACGGCAGCGCTCGTTTGCTCCAACGGCACGCGAGCCAGCTCCGGGATGTAGTCCGCCGGAGCGCCTTCGGCATTGTCGAGGGATTTCGCGAGCGCCCGTTCGAGGATGGTCTGGATTTGCTCGTGTTGGGTCGAAAGCATGAACGTCCGATGATATCAGGCACCCGCACTCAAAGCTCGGAGCGAACGTGCGCCAGCGAGCTGAGCCCGAACCAGCGGTTGAAGCTCCGCATCAGTGTCACCGCGCCGTGTACTTCGATGGCGCCGGCTGCCACCACATCCGACAAAGATTCGTCACCGCGCCAGACGCGAATCATCGTGCGCAACGTGGACGACACATACAGGTCCGCCTCATGCCCGGGCGCTTCGATGCAGAGGTGGGCTGTTTCGTCTTCGTTCAGAAACCACCAGCGCCGCTTCGCTGCCGGCTGATCCCGCAACTCCACTTCCACCACGGTGCGCTTCCTGCGAAACGCTTGGGGCTGGATGCTGCGTTCGAAGGCCCACAGAAAGAGGGTGAGGTTCTCTTCGTCCTTCTCCAGTGTCCTGCGCGTCCAACGCTGCCCCCAGACGCCGAGTGATTCGACGATCGGAGCGAGCTCCAAACCGGCAGCCGTCAACTGGTACAGCTTGCTCCTGGACGCACCTGGCACACGCTCGATGACGCCCTCAGCCTCCAATTCCTTGAGCCGCCGCGACAGCAACGACGGCGACATGGTGGGCACGCCGCGTTGCAGTTCGGAAAAACGCAGCGCCCCCGAGCACAAGTCACGGATGATCAGTGGCGTCCAGCGTTGGCAGAAGAGCTGCGAGGCTTTGGCAACGGGACAAAACTGGCCGTAGCTATCCATTGGGGAATGGAACCGCACACAGCGGCAGGCGTCTACTACAGATCGTGTAGTAGACGCGCTGTTTGCCACTGGCACTCTGTGGTCATGGACGACATCGAAACGGGTCAAGTCAATGCCAACGCCGCCGAAGTCTACGAGCGGCTCTTCGTACCAGCACTGTTCGCGCAGTGGGCGGTCCCGATGGCAGAAGCCGCGGCTGTGTCGGCGGGGGCGTCGGCACTCGACGTCGGTTGCGGCACGGGGGCGCTCACGCGAGAACTCGCACGCCGCTGCGGCACCACTGGACGTGTGATCGGGCTCGACGTCAATCCCGGCATGCTGGAGGTCGCGCGCCACAACGTGCCCGCAGCACACTTCGAACGGGGTGCGGCGGAAGAGCTGCCCTTCGACGACGAATCGTTCGACGCCGTAACGGCACAGTTCAGTCTGATGTTCTTCGAGGATCGCACCCAGGCGTTGCGCGAAACCATACGCGTGCTGGCTCCTGGCGGCACACTCACCCTCGCCGTATGGGCCGCGATCGAAACCAGCCCAGGCTATCGCGAGATGCGCTCGCTGTTGGACGAGCTGTTCGGTCCCTCCTACGCGGCCGCGCTCGATGCTCCGTTCAACTTGGGACAGCGGGACACGTTGGCGCGGGTGTTGGCGGATGCGGGCTTGGCTGAGACAAGCATCGAAACGGAGCCCGGCAGCGCGTGTTTTCCATCCCTGGCGTCGTGGGTGGAAACCGACGTCCGAGGCTGGACGTTGGCGGGCCGCATCGACGACGAGCAATACGCCCGCTTGCTCGCCGCTGCGGAGGCCCGTCTGCAACACTTCGTGCAGCCCGACGGTAGCGTGGCATTCGCCGCCCCGGCGCATCTCGTACGCTATCGCAAACCGGTGCAGGCCACGACCTAGACGACCGATTCTCGCTTGCCGTCGCGAGCGCAGCGACCCAATATCGGAGGTTCGTGTCGCGTCGTACTCACTTGCCCATCGTTTCCGGCGGGGAGCCATCGCCCTCCGCCGTCGAGGGCGTGCCACAGGGGGGCTCGGAGCATGCAGCAGCTCGAGCAGATGCAACACCACAGGTTGCACGGGCAAGCGCAGCGCCGTCGAGTGCTCGAGGAAGCGCGGGGCACTCGGCTCTTCCGGGCTCCGCGTCGTCGCGCGACGAGCATTTCCCGACCGACCAGCGCGGCCGACCTCTCGCCGACTTGCGCATCTCGGTGACCGACCGCTGCAACTTCCGCTGCGGCTACTGCATGCCCAAGGAGATATTCGGGCCTGGTTTCCGCTTTCTTCCCAAGCCGCAGATCCTCACCTTCGAAGAAATCACACGCCTCGCCCACATCTTCGTCGAGCACGGGGTCACGAAGCTGCGGCTGACGGGCGGTGAGCCGCTACTGCGCAGCGAGCTCCACAAGCTGGTGCACATGCTCGCGACGCTCGATGTCGATCTGGCTTTGACAACCAACGGCTCGCTGCTCGAAAAGCACGCCCTACAGCTCGCCGCCGCGGGCCTGCGGCGAGTGACGGTCAGCCTCGATTCCCTGAACGACGCCACATTCCGTCGTATGAACGACGTGGACTTCCCCGTCAATACCGTACTTCGCGGCATCGACGCTGCGCTCGGCGCCGGATTGCCAGTAAAAGTAAACAGCGTGATTCAGCGCGGCGTCAACGACGGCGACATCGTCGAGCTAGCCGAGCACTTCCGCGGCACCGGCGTCACGCTACGTTTCATCGAGTTCATGGACGTCGGCAGCAGCAACGGCTGGAACGAAAGCGGCGTCATGAGCGGCAGCGAGATCGTGGAACGCATCGCCCGACGCGCCCCGCTCGAGCCCATCGGACGCCAGCGCCGCGGCGATGTCGCGAATCGCTATCGTTACCTCGACGGGAGTGGCGAAGTCGGGATCATTCCCAGTGTCACCCAGCCCTTCTGCGGCAACTGCACGCGCGCTCGCCTGAGCGCGGATGGCAAGCTCTACACCTGCCTGTTCGCCCGCCAGGGCTACGACCTGGCCAGCCCGCTGCGCAGCGGCGCGTCGGATGTAGGACTGGCCGCGGCCATCGCTAGCATTTGGAGCGGTCGCAACGACCGCTACTCCGAGCTGCGCACCTCCTTCACCCGCCTCCCCGCAAAGGGTGCCGAGATGTATCGTTTAGGAGGTGAATGACATACCAAACCTAAACAAGCCACGACCCT
>JBNKZR010000021.1:0-34722 GCA_050301735.1 Polyangiaceae bacterium
AAGAAGATACTGCCCAAGCTGTTCCAGGACATGTCGATTCGCAGGGTCTCCGACTATCCCGTCCGGCTACTGCAGATGTTGCGCTACTTGGGCCAAGACATGGGTCCCGATCCGCGTGTCGTGGTGCTGACGCCCGGGCCGTTCAACGCCGCCTACTACGAGCACAGTTTCCTCGCCCAGCAGATGGGCGTCGAGTTGGTGGAGTCCCAGGACCTCGTCGTCATCGACGGCTACGTGCAGATGCGCACGACCCGCGGGTTCGAGCGCGTCGACGTGATCTATCGTCGCGTGGGTGACGACTTCCTCGATCCGGAAGTCTTCCGTTCGGATTCGTTGCTCGGCATTGCTGGCGTGATGCGAGCGTACACGGAGGGCAAAGTCGCGTTGGCAAACGCCCCCGGTACCGGCGTGGCGGACGACAAAGCCGTCTATGCCTACGTGGAGAAGATCATCCGCTTCTATCTGGGCGAGGACGCCATCCTGAAGAACGTTCCGACCTACGTCTGCTCGGATGATGAGGCTCGCGCCTACGTGCTGGCGCACCTCGACGAATTGGTCGTCAAGGCGACGGACGGCGCGGGCGGCTACGGTATGCTCGTCGGCCCTCACGCCACAGCCTCGGAACGCGCCGATTTCGCCAAGCGCATCGAAGCCAACCCCCGTGGCTACATCGCACAACCCACGCTCTCTCTGTCTCGGGTTCCCACCATCATCGGCGATCGCTTCGAGCCTCGTCACGTGGACTTGAGACCCTACGCCCTCTACGGTGAGGATATTTACGTGCAACCTGGTGGGCTGACGCGCGTTGCGCTCAAGCGCGGCTCGTTGGTCGTCAATTCGTCGCAAGGGGGAGGAAGCAAGGACACTTGGGTGCTCGATACCTGAGCCAGTTGTATGCCATGAGCCACTACTACCGTCCGAGGACATCATGCTGAGCCGCGTTGCGGAAGCCATCTACTGGTGCAGTCGATACGTCGAGCGGGCCGAGAACGTCGCCCGTTTCATCGACGTCAACCTCAGCCTGATGCTGGATACTCCCGTGCAGAAGCGCGTGGATTGGGGGCCGCTGGTGCTCACCACCGGCGACCAGGAGTGGTTCAACGAGCACTACGACGAGGCGACGCCGCAAAACGTCGCGTGGTTTTTGACCTTCGACCCACAATACCCGAACAGCATTCTCTCTGCGCTGTCACGAGCTCGAGACAATGCTCAAACCGTGCGCGACATAATCTCTCGCGAGATGTGGCAAGTGCTCAACGAGTTCTACCTGATGGTGCGCGACGCGAGTCGGCGCAAGTTTTCCGTGCATGAGATGGGCGAGTTCTATGACGCGGTGAAGATGAACGGCACGGCCTACGAGGGGGTGAGCAGTGCCACGCTGAGCCGTGGCGAAGCGTGGTATTGGGGGCGGGTGGGGCGCCTGCTGGAGCGGGCGGACAAGACCTCCCGCATTCTGGACGTCAAGTACTACACACTCTTGCCCAAAGTCACCGACGTCGGCACGACCCTCGACCAGGTGGGGTGGGCGGCGCTGTTGGAGTCGGCCAGCGCGCTGCAGATGTATCGGCAGGTCTACCACGACACGACGCCCGAACATGTCGTCAATTTCTTGCTCTTCAGTCGTCGCTTCCCGCGCGCGATCCACTACTGCACGACTCAGGCGCGCGAAAGCCTTCACAAGGTGACCGGCAATCCCTTGGACCACTTCACTGGGGAGGCCGAGCGACTCCTCGGTCAGTTGCGTGCAAAGTTGAACTACGACCGACCCGAAGACGTGCTACGCACCGGTCTGCACGAATACATCGACGAGTTTCAACAAGCTCTGAACCAAGTCGGCAAGGCCGTTCACACGCAGTTCTTCGACCGTTCATCCTACGGCCATGAAAGCGTGCAATCGCAAGTGAGCGAATAGGTGATCTCATGGCAATCCGTGTCGCGCTCCACCACAAGACCCAATACCGGTACGAACGGCCCGCATCCCTTGGACCCCAGCTGGTGCGTCTGCGGCCCGCGCCGCACAACCGCACGCCAATACACCACTACTCGTTGAAGATCCTGCCCGAGGAGCACTTCCTCAATTGGCAGCAGGATCCGCATGGCAACTACGTCGCTCGTCTCGTCTTTCCCGAGCGCGCGAAGGAGTTCGTCGTCGAGGTCGACATCGTCGCGGATCTCGCTGCCTACAGCCCGTTCGACTTCTTTCTCGACCCCAGCGCTGAGGAATACCCGTTCACCTACAGCAAGACGGATCTGCTCGAGCTGGAACCCTACTTGAAGTGCACTGAGCTGACCCCAGAGCTATCGGCGTTCGTCGAGCAGCTGGACAAGACCAAGCGACGCACGGTCGACTTCTTGGTTGACGCCAATCGTGCCGTCTCCGATCGCGTGGACTACGTCATCCGTATGGAGCCCGGCGTGCAAACCCCGGAGGAGACGTTGGTGTCCGGGCGGGGTTCCTGTCGTGATTCGGGCTGGTTGCTCGTTCAGGTGTTGCGGCGATTGGGCATCGCTGCGCGTTTCGTCTCCGGCTATCTGATCCAGCTGACCGCCGACCAGAGACCCGTCGACGGGCCAGCGGGGCCCGACGAGGACTTCACGGACTTGCACGCTTGGTGCGAGTGCTACGTGCCGGGTGCTGGTTGGATTGGTCTCGATCCGACGTCAGGACTGCTCGCCGCTGAAGGCCACATTCCGCTGGCGTGTACACCACAGCCCACGACTGCAGCTCCGATCGAAGGTGGGGTGGAGCAGGTCCAGACGGACTTCTCGTTCGAGATGAACGTGAGCCGCGTCGTGGACCGACCGCGGGTGACCAAGCCGTACACGGAGGAAGAGTGGCAAGCCATCCTCGCCCTGGGTGAGCAGGTGGACGGACGGCTGCACGCCGCCGACGTGCGCCTGAGCACCGGCGGCGAACCGACCTTCGTCAGTTCAGAGCACCCGGATGAGCCGGAATGGAATACGGCCGCGCTCGGCGGCCGCAAGGAAGAGTACGCCGATCGCTTGCTGCGCCGCTTGCACGAACTCTGGGCTCCCGGAGGAGCGCTGCACCACGGGCAAGGCAAGTGGTACCCCGGTGAGCAACTGCCGCGCTGGGCGTTGACTTGCTACTACCGCGCCGACGGCATCCCGCTGTGGAAGGACTTCTCGCTGATCGCGGATAGCGGCAAGACGTACGACCACACCGAGCAGGACGCGGAACGTTTCGCGCGCAAGCTGACGGAGAACCTAGGTCTGGTGCGGCACGGCTTGATGCCCGCCCACGAAGATGCCTGGTACTACATGTGGCGGGAGCGTCGATTGCCCACCAACGTCGACCCGTTGGACTCGCGCGTCGAAGACTCGATGGAGCGCGAGCGCATCGCCCGCGTCTTCGATCAGGGGCTGCGACGGCGCGTGGGTTGGGTGCTGCCTCTCAAGCACGTGGGCTACTGGGAGAGCGGCGACTGGTTCCTGCGGCGCGAATACTGTTTCCTGCTGCCCGGGGACTCGCCGATGGGCTACCGCCTGCCGTTGGACTCGACCCCTTGGTCTTCGGAGACGGATGCCGAAACGGGATTCCCCAGCGATCCGACGATCGAGCGGCCGTCGCTACCTGCTGGTTTCCGCTTTCCTTTGCGCCCTTGGAGCGAGGCGGAGCGCCGAGTACAACGTCGCTTCATCCCGCCGCGCGCAACGGCAGAAGGCCAGGGAGACGGCGCTTCGAGCGCACTTGCCGGCCCCCTTCGCCCGAGCGCGGAGTTGCGTCGACCGCTGCCGACGACGCTTCCGACGCCAGCGAGCCCATTTTCCCCCGCGGGCTACGGCGAGTCCGCGGTCGGCATCACGCGTACGGCGCTCTGTGTCGAACCACGCGGCGGGATCTTGCGCGTCTTTCTGCCGCCACTCGACACGCTCGAGGCGTTCGTGGAGTTGCTCGCAGCGTTGGAGGCTACCGCAGCCGAACTCCGCCTGCCGATTCAGCTCGAGGGCTATCCCCCGGTTCACGACCCGCGGCTACGCGAGTTCAAAGTCACCCCCGATCCCGGGGTGATCGAGGTGAACGTTCCACCCGTACGCACGTGGAAGGAGGCCGTCGACCAGACCGAGCAACTCTATGAGGCCGCGCGCCAAGAGAAGCTCGTTGCCGAGAAGTTCGACATCGACGGCACCCACGTCGGTTCGGGTGGGGGCAACCACCTCGTGCTCGGCGGAATGACGCCGATCGACAGCCCGTTTCTGCGGCGGCCGGACGTGATTGCGAGCCTGGTTCGCTATTGGCACAATCACCCGTCCCTTTCCTACCTCTTCTCCGGGCGCTTCATCGGTCCTACTTCCCAGGCCCCGCGTGTGGACGAGGCGCGAAACGACGCCGTCTACGAACTGGAAATCGCCTTCAACCAGCTGCCCAAGAAGGGACAGAGCTGCCCCCCATGGCTGGTCGATCGCGTGCTGCGCCATCTGCTCGTCGACGTGACCGGCAACACTCACCGCACGGAGTTTTGCATCGACAAGCTCTACTCCCCGGACGGGATTGCGGGGCGCTTGGGTTTGGTGGAGATGCGGGCCTTCGAGATGCCGCCTCACGAGCGCATGAGCGTCGTGCAGCAACTCCTCGTGCGTTCCCTGCTCAGCACGTTCTGGGAGCAGCCCTACGAGCGTGAACTCGTGAAATGGGGCACCGCCTTGCACGATCAGTTCATGATGCCGTACTACGTCACGAAGGACTTCGACGGCGTGCTGGAGGATTTGCGCGCTTGGGGTTACCCCATCGAGCGGCATTGGTTCGCGCCGCACTACGAATTTCGCTTCCCGCGCTATGGCAACATCACGCTGGATACGATGGAACTCGAGTTGCGCGGCGCGCTGGAGCCGTGGCACGTCCTGGGCGAAGAGGTCACGGCCTCCGGGCAAGCGCGCTACGTGGACTCTTCTGTGGAGCGTATGCAGGTGCGGGTTCGAGGTTTCGTTGAAGAACGCTATCGGGTCGCCTGCAACGGCGTCGCGGTGCCGATGCGTTCAACGGGCACCAACGGCGAAGCGGTCGGCGGGGTGCGCTACCGCGCGTGGCAACCGCCCTCGTGTCTGCATCCGACCATCGGCGTGCACAGTCCGTTACACGTCGACATCTACGACACGTGGAATGCACGTTCGGTTGCGGGCTGCACCTACCACGTCGTGCATCCGGGAGGGCGAGCCGACGAGGTGCGTCCCATCAACGCGGTGGCCGCCGAGAGCCGCCGCCTGGCGCGCTTCGAGCCTCGGGGGCATCTGGCAGGTGCGTTGGCGATTCGCGAGGTCGAACCGCATCCGCATTTTCCTCACACCTTGGACCTACGACGCGTCCCAGTCTTTTCCTGAGAGCCGATAAGTTCTGCAATTTCAGCCGTTTGAGATTCTTCTCAAGCGGGTTTTGCCGGACTGTGTTTGGTGCTCTAATGCCCGCTTCCCATGGCCTCGGAACCCAGAACCCCAGAGCAGTTCGAGGCCAAGCCGTGGTCCGTGCGTGCGTCAGCGGGCAGCTACGACGAGTGGTTCGCTCCGGATGGCAAGCTGCGTCTCCATCAGCAGCACCTGTACGACTACTTTGCCTCGGGGGAGCCCGCGGAGCTGCGCGCCCTGCGGCGCGCGATTCGGCAGCGCATCAATCTGCAGGAGGTCACGTTCAACATCTTGGGGGCGCCCGGTGGTACCACGCGTCCATGGAACCTGGACGCCATCCCGCTGCTGATGGATGTCGGAGAGTGGCGGGCCCTGGAGCGGGGTTTGCGCCAGCGGGCACGGTTGCTGTCGCTGCTTCACGAAGACTTGTTCGGTCCGCAAACGCTGCTGCACTCGGGCACCATCCCGAGCGAACTCGTGTTGGGGCACCCCGCGCTGGCTCGCGCGTGTTTCGGCTGGGTCCCGGTGGGCGGCCAGCGTTTGCACGTCTACGCGACCGATCTGGGGCGAGCGCCGGACGGTCGCTTTGCCGTTTTCTCGGACCGCACCGCCGCGCCCGCTGGGGCTGGCTACGCGCTGGAGAATCGGCTCGTTCTGGGCAAGAGCCTGGGTGGCCTCTTTCAGCAGTACGAGGTGCAACGGGTTCGCGGCTTCTTCGAGGCTCTGCGCAGCACCGTGCAAGAGCTCTCTCCGCAGCAGAACGAAGAGCCCCGCATCGTGTTGCTCAGTGCCGGCTCGCACGACGAAAGCTCCTTCGAGCATGCCTATCTGGCTCGCTATCTCGGCTACGAACTGGTCGAAGGCCGCGATCTGACGGTGCGCGACCGCGTCGTGTACTTGAAGACGCTACAGGGGCTCAAGCGCGTCGACGTCATCGTGCGGCGCATTCACGATGCGTGGTGCGATCCGCTGGCCTTGCGTGAGAATTCCGCGATGGGCGTGCCCGGTTTGGTGGATGCCGCGGCGGCGCACAACGTGGGGCTCGCCAACCCCCTCGGCGTCAACGTCGTCGAGGCTCCGGCGATCAAGGCTTACTTGTCGGCGGCGGCGCGCCAGCTACTCGGTGAAGAGCTGCTGCTGCCATCCATCGAGACTCTGTGGTGCGGCGAGCCCGCGTCTCTCGAGCGCGCGCTCGCGGGCATGAATGACTACGTATTCAAGCCGGCTTTCGAGGACCGGCGGGGCGAGCCCTGGCGCCCCGCATTGATGAGCAACGACGAGCGCAGCGCTTTCGTCGAGCGGCTACGGGTGGCGCCCGGTCGCTACGTTGCCGAACGCTGGCCGGCACTCAGCTCCGCGCCGTCCCTGGGGCCCCAAGGGGCGTACTACGGTAGCGTTGCGCTGCGGACGTTCTCCTGTCGTGATGGCGACGACTACCGCGTCATGCCAGGGGGCCTGGCGCGTTCCAACGCGGTGCCCGATGGGTTGTTCTTGTCCGACGCGGTCGGCGAGGCCAGCAAAGACGTGTGGGTTCCGGCAATCGTCGGCGAGTGGGCGGGTGGCGCTGCGACGATGCCTGACCGCCGCGTGCAGCTGCGGCGCGGCGGGCTCGATCTCCCGAGTCGTTTGCTCGACGACATCTACTGGCTCGGCCGCCACGTGGAGCGCTGTGAGATGACCGCGCGCTTGCTGCGCGCCGGTTTCGACCGTCTCGACTCGGAGGCGGGCAAGGATGCCGTCGTCGGATTGCGCGCGCTGGCGGACTGTCTCGAGTCGTTGGATGTGATCCCGTCGAGTGTCGGGGAGCTCTCATCGGCGGCTCTGTCGGCGTTGCTCTCCGGCGCGCTGTTGGATGACAAGAACCGGGCCAGCCTGTTGTGCACGACGATGCGGCTGCACCAGTTGACGGTCAACGTGCGCAGCCGCCTGTCGCGCGACGCGTGGCACGTCCTGCGCCGTGCTCCTGAGCCGCTGCGAGCGTTGGGCCAACACGCCAACGACGCCTCGAAGATCGAGGCGCTGGACGACCTGTTGTTGATCCTCTCGGCCGTCGCCGGCACGACGACGGAAAACATGGTGCGAGGCTACGTTTGGACGTTCCTGGACATGGGCCGTCGGGTGGAGCGCGGTGCACTCACTTTGGGGCTGGTGCAATCGATGCTGCCTGCTGGAGCGTCGCGGGTTCACATGAAGGCGCTGTTGGAAGTTGCCGACAGCTTGATGACCTATCGCGCCCGCTATTTGAGCAGCTTGCAAGTAGCTCCCGTCGTGGACTTGCTGCTGACGGACTCGACCAATCCGCGCTCGCTGCTGTTCCAGATCGAGCGTTTGCGCAGCCACATCGGCGAGTTGCCGCGTCTCGGTGACGTCGTGCGCAGCCGGGCGGAGAGACGCATCATCACCCTGCACGCGAACTTGCTGACGGCGGATGTCGAACAGGCTTGTTCCGGCGATGGGAGTGGTCTGCGAGCGTTGCTCGAGGATTGTGCGAACTTGTTGTGGCAATTCTCCGACGACGTGACCCAGAGCTGGTTCACCCACGCGGAGTCGTCGCACGCGATGGCGCCTCCGCAGTGGATCGACGAAGAGTTGGAGCCGCAGTGATGGTTCGAATCGCGGTGATGGCTCGAATCGCGGTGATGGCTCGTGGGCTGGCAATGGTGGCACGGGAGCTGGGGGCGGTATGACGACGTATGCGATTCGACACTCGACCCGCTACGAGTACGAGCTGCCCGTGCTGCACGCACACCATCGTGCGTGTTTGCGTCCGCGGGCGTTGGAGAATCAGCGAGTTCACTCGAGCCGCCTCGAAATCGTGCCAGCGGCGCGCCACCTGGCTCGTAAGCGTGACTACTTCGGCAACGACTGCGACAGCTTCGAGCTCGTCGAAGCGCACGACTTGCTGGAGGTCGTCTGCCACAGCGTGGTGACCGTCATGGCGCCGCCTGATGTCGCCACCTCGCCACATTCATGCTTGCCGTGGGACGTGGTGACCCAGCGCATCAAATCCCAGTCGTCGTACCTGAGCCAGCGCGAGTTCTGCTACGATTCCCCCCTCGTCCGCTCGCATCGCCTGCTGCTGGAGTACGCCGCTCCGCTGTTCACTCCTGGCCGTCCGCTGCTCGAAGCGGTCACCGAGCTGAACCAGCGCATTTTCGACGACTTCGAATACGACCCGACGGCGACCGACCTCAGCACGCCGCTGGGACAAGTGATGCGGGAGCGACGCGGCGTGTGTCAGGACTTCGCACACGTCGCGATCGGGTGCCTGCGCAGCGTCGGCCTGCCCGCTCGCTACGTCTCCGGCTACCTCGAGACGATCCCTCCGCCGGGTAAGCCGCGGCTGGTGGGGGCTGACGCGTCGCACGCTTGGGCTGCGACGTTCATTCCGGAGTTCGGTTGGGTGGACTTGGACCCGACCAACGCGCTGTTGCCGAGCGATCGCCATGTCACCGTCGCTTGGGGCCGGGATTTCAGCGATGTCAGCCCGCTCAAGGGGGTCGTGGTCGGCGGTGGCAACCACCGGCTGAGCGTTGGCGTCGACGTTGACCCTCGTGGGGACGGTGGCGCCGGTCCCCAACCCGTCTCCTCCGTCCCGCCCCAAGCCGTTCAATCCCAGCGCCAGTCGTGAGCCTAGCCGGCTTGCAGCCGCGGAGAGCGAACTCTGCGGGGTCGATTTGCGTTGGGGCGAAGGCAAACAGCGACCTGGGAATCGCCAAAAGTATTTCACTTTCGTGCGCTGCAGAAAGCGAGAAGCGCCGTCACGTAAAATTGTAGCGGTGGAGCATGGCGGGTGAGGCAAACGTGAGGTCGCTGGCAAGTTGCAGCCGGCCGTCGGCAGTTCGCAGAGCCCCCAGTTCGTATCCGAACAGTGCACGAGACAAGCACCATTACGCGCGTCAAGGACGGGTTGCTCCGTCAGGAGGGGCGATGTAAGGATGGTCCCTGGTTATGAACGACCCTTTGCTGAAAGACTTGGTGGGCATCGCGCGCGATGCTGGTGACGTCATCCTGGAGATATACGAGAGAGGCTTCGAGGTAGACCAAAAGACAGACGATTCACCCGTTACGGAGGCCGATGTGGCCGCCGAGGCGTTGATCCTGAAACGCCTGAAAGAAGTACTGCCGAACGTGCCCGTCATTGCCGAGGAGGCCGTCAATCGAGGCGAAGTACCCGCGCTCGCGGAGCGCTTCGTGTTGGTGGACCCGCTCGACGGGACGAAGGAGTTCATCCAGCGTCGGGGTGACTTCACCGTCAACATCGGCATCATCGAAAACGGCGTGCCGGTTGCGGGCGTCGTCGTCGCGCCAGCGCGGCAAGAGACGTTCGCCGGAAGGAGCGGCGTCGGCGCGTGGCAGGCAAAGGGTCCCAAGAGCGACGACTGGCAGCCCATCTCCGTACGCCAGCACGATCCGGACAATCTCGTGGCGGTGGCCAGTCGTTCGCACATGTCCGACGAGACCAAGGCGTTCATCGAGGAGCGCGGCGTCGTGGATTTCGCTCAGGCAGGCTCATCGATCAAGTTCTGCTTGGTGGCTCGCGGTGACGCGGACATCTACCCACGTTTGGGGCGCACGATGGAGTGGGACACGGCCGCAGCGGACGCCGTGCTGCGCGCTGCCGGAGGCCGGGTGGATACCCTCGATGGCCAGCCTCTGCTCTACGGCAAGCGCAACCAAGCGCACGACTCCGACTTCGCCAACCCCCATTTCGTCGCCTCTGGCTTCGTGTGGGCCGAGACGGAAGAGGGCACACCATGAGCACTGCGAGCATTCCCCCGGAGCAAGAGCAGAAGCTGCGAGAGCAGCTCGAGCGCATCGCCGAAGCTGACGGCAAACAACATGGTTCATCTTCCACGGAAGATGGTCGAGAGGTCTCCGACCAACTCGCCGTCTACGTGGCGTGGCAAGCAAAAGACCCGTTGCTGCCGGGGCGTGCCTACGTTCTGAGACTCGGTGGTCGCAGCGTGATAGCGGTCGTGACCGAGCTAAAGTACGAGGTCGATCCCAGCTCTCTCAGGCACCTCCCTGCCAAGACCTTGGAGGCGGGCAGGTTCGCGTTCTGCAATCTGGCGCTGTCCGAGCCGGTTGCGTTCGACCACTACAGCAAGGCCGGTGTTCTCGGGGCCTTCAGCCTGACCAATCGCCAAGGCACGGAGCTGGTGGGCTTTGGTCTGGTGGCGTTCGGGTTGCGTCGTGCAACCAACGTGCATTGGCAGGCTCTCGATCTCAACAGAGAGGCGCGAGCCGAACTGAAGGGACACCGACCCGCGGTGCTCTGGTTCACGGGGCTTTCCGGTTCGGGCAAGTCGACCATCGCCAACCTGGTCGAGCAAAGGCTGCACGCGGGCGGAGTACACACCTACATTCTCGATGGCGACAACGTGCGTCACGGGCTCAACAAAGACTTGGGCTTCACCGACGCCGACAGGGTGGAGAACATCCGTCGCGTCGCCGAGGTGGCCAAGCTGTTCGCTGACGCGGGCGTCATGGTCATCGTGGCGTTCATTTCTCCGTTCCGCGCAGAGCGCCGAATGGCCAAAGAGTTGATGGCAGAGGGCGAGTTCCTCGAGATATTCGTCGACACGCCGATCGAGGTCTGCCAGCGTCGCGATCCCAAGGGGCTCTACGCCCGAGCGGCGAAGGGCGAAATTAAGAACTTCACTGGCATCGATTCGCCCTACGAAGCACCCCTCGACCCGGACATCCACCTTCCCACGAGTGACCGCACGCCCAGCGACCTAGTGGACGTCGTGATCACGGAGCTGCGCTCGCGCGGCGTGATCGCCGAAGACGAAGCCCCCCGAAGCTCCGTCGCCTCCTGACAATCGAACGCAATGGGGCGTCTGATTCGCCCACCAAGAGCTGCAGTCCAAAGGACCGCACAGCACAGAGCAGCACAGCAGAGAGCAGCATGAACAGTACGTTTTCGAGAATGGTCAAGATCTACGGCGCGCTTCGGCGAGCACATGGTCTCTACGTCGTCCCGTTGATCGTGGGCATGGCGTTCGCAACACTGCGAACGGTCGTCGGCTTCTTCATGCTCCTCGACCATCTGCTGTTTCCGAGTTTGAGGCGCGTCAAGGCCAACCGCCCCATCGTGTTGGTCGGCAACCCCAGAACGGGTACGACCTTCTTGCAGCGCTTCCTATCCGATAACGGCTTCGGCAAGGGCATGAACTTGTTCTTGATGCTGTACCCGTCGCTGTTGCTGCAGAAGGTGTTCAAACCCTTCTTGCCACTTCTGGAGAGGGTGAGTCCTGCGAAATTCCATTCGACGGAGGCTCACGAAACCAGCCTCACGTCCGTCGAGACGGACGACGTGGGCGTTCTCTTCCGCTACCTCGACGGGTTCTTCGCTTGGGCCTTCTTCCTCGCCTTCGACGAAGAAGACTTGATGTATCTGGTCGATCCGAAGGTGAGAGATACGTCCGCGCGCGACTTCAAGTGGCTCGAAACGTTGTGGACCCGAAGCCTTGCGCTGCAAGGGACCGATCGCAACATCGCCAAGCTGTTTTCGTTGTCTGTTCGTCTGCCGCAGTTCATGGCACGCTTCCCCGAAGCGCAAATCCTGTACATGGCGCGGGACCCACTGTCGGTCTTTCCCTCTTCGATGAGTCTCGTGGTCGGCGTGTTGGATCGTGCCTTCGGCTTCTGGAAGAAGCCGGAAGAGGTCCGTCAGCGCTGGTTCGACCGCATGTACAACGGCTTCGTCACGCTCTTGCAGCGCTTTCACGACGATTGGATGAACGGGCGCATCGACAAGAGTCGCGTCTACGTGGTGCGCTACGACCGCATGATGCAAGACTTCGACACCGTGATGGAGGAGATGTGCGAGTTCTTGGGCCAAGAGATGACGCCAGAACTCCGTCAGACGGTGAAGAAGCGGGCTGACAAGCAGCGCGCCTACGAGTCCGGTCACAAGTACGACCTCGCCAAATTTGGCTTGTCGGAGGAGCAGATCCGGAAGGACTGCGCCTTCTTCTACGAGACCTTCTTGCCTCCTCTCGAACCGGCGCCCATGCCCGCGCCCCAGTCGCAGGACGCGCCGCAACCAGCACAGGTGAAGTCGGCGTCCTGAGCGGCGTCATCAGTGTGTCGCCGCTTCCGCGGCCGCACGCCGTGTCGCCGCTGCTCGTGCGGGCCTCGAGAGTACGTGCGTGTGGCGGCTCGGCGCCCCGTGCGACGCGCTCGCGCGCTTCATAGCGTGCGAGGCCGCGCATCATGGCGGGCCTTGCGTCGTGGCGTGGCGGGCCGCGCCTGGGGCGGATTCGCCCCGGGGGGTGATCCCTGGGAACGCGGCGTTGCGCACTGTGTCGAACGCGCAGCAGTGCTGCCGAAGTCCTGCACAGGTCGCGCTGGGTACCGTTGAGGACCACGTCGGGACGAGCATTCACCAATGTTGCTGGGGCGTGTTGATTCGGAAATGGCGGAAGCGGGGCTGCGTTTCATCGCGGCTCGCCACGGAAGCCATGCCCTCGGGTGACCTGTGGGGCGCCTTCCGGGGAGCGGACTGTGACTCGGTGTGTCGTGGCTGTTGTCATGCTTTGTCGTGCGGGTCCCATGTTTGCACCCTTTGTTGACGCATGGTGTTAGGCTGTTAACGCGGGGCGGTTAAAGGGGGTCGGGAGTTTTTTAGCGGGCCTGTCGTCGTTTCGTTTTGTGCGCCTGGTGTGACAAAAGCAGGTTAACTCTTGGGTGGGTGCGCTCAGACTGCTGTGCGGTTTGAAGATTGCGGCACGTGGCAACCGCTGTTTGAACACCGCTGGCGCTCATGAGAGCGCCCTCTTCAGGAGGCCTGCACCATGAGCCAATTCAAGTCTTCAATCATTGCCCTACTGACTCTCGTCTGCGGCTGTTCCGGGTCCGACGAGGGCGTTGGGTTTGCCCAGATGAACGTGCCCGGTCAGCTCGTGACTGCATCGGCCGCGAATCAACCGATGGAGGAAGGCGCGAGCTCTGCCGCGTCCGGCAGCACCAGCGAGACACCCAATCCCGCGGTGGCAGTGATACCGCCGGAGAACTCCGACGTCCTGGGAGGAGACGAGTTCATCGAGGAAGTCGACGTCGTTCCCGCCGAAGAGCAGAATGCCGAGTGCGCATCGTCGTCGATGGGTACGTCCCTCGTTGGCGTCGTTTTGGCGTTCACCTTCGATGTCTCCGCTAGCATGGGCTCCCACTTCGAGCCGTACTATTCCAGGGCTCTCAAGTGGGACCCCGTCGTCGCCGCCACCAAGGCGTTCTTCGCGGATACGACCTCCGCCGGTGTTTCGGCAACGCTCACCTTCTTTCCCAACGACCTGGCCAACCTGGTCGGCGCTGGGGGAGGTGGTGCGGTTGGAGGTGGTGCGGTTGGAGGCGGTGCGCTTGGAGGCGGTGCGCTTGGGGGAGGAGGTGGCGGCAGTTGTGATGCTGCGGGCTACGAGCAGCCGGACGTGGGTCTGACCGAGCTACCGTCGGATGCCTTCGGGGCGGCCATCGACGCGGTGACTCCGGCGGGGGACGACGATTGGCGTCTGGGCACACCGACGGGTCCTGCGCTCGAGGGCACGATCGCGTCGATCGAAGAGATGCGCGCTACCGAGCCCAACGCGAAGTACGTCATCGTGTTGGTGACTGACGGCGAACCCGCGTTGTGTTCCGACCAACAGGACGACATCAACAACGTGGCGGGCATCGTTCAGGCGGTGGCCGCAGAGACTCCGACCTACGTCATTGGTCTCGGCAACCCGGTGACGGATGAGGATCCGGATCCGCCCACGGATGGAATCGACAATCTGCACGCGATCGCTGCTGCAGGTGGAACCGGTGAGGCCTTCTTGATCGATACCAGCAACCCAGCGCAGACTTCCGCGGACTTCCGGGCGGTGATCGACTCGATTCGAGAAAACAGCTTCTCGTGCGAGTTGGAGATCCCGACGCCTCCAGACGGGGAGGTGTTCGACAGCACGAAGGTCAACGTCAACTACACCAACACCCTCGGCGAGACACCGTTCACTTACGATCCCAGCTGCACCGAACCGTTCGCTTGGTACTACGACGACGAAGCGAACCCATCAGTCATTCACATGTGCGATGCCGTGTGCCAAAGCATCAAGGACGACTACGAAAACCAAGGCCAGCTGAACGTGGAGTTCGGCTGCGTGAGCCGTATCCCGGGTAGCAAGTAGCGCTGTACCCTGGGTTGCCGGCGGTCGATGGTCGCGGGCGATGGCGGCAACCGCTCGCGGCGCCAGCCGTTGGGGAGCCCAGGCCCTCGGCCGGGCAGGGCGGTACTCGCTGTCGATCTATCTTCGTCGTGCCCCTTGTCTTCGACGCACCGCACCACCAGATCGTGAGCATGGATGAGTCGCGGAAGTCTCGGGTGCCTGCGGGGCGCCTGAGCCGCCTGTGGCACATGGGCAACGCAGCGACGCGCCTGGCCGCAGGCGGAGCCCGCGAAGCCACACAACGCCTCCTGGGCCGTTCGGAGAGCGAACACCACGCGCTTCTGACGTTGGACAACGCCAGGATCTTGGCGGACCGCATGTCGCGCCTGCGCGGAGCGGCGATGAAGTTGGGTCAGATGCTGTCTTTGGAGGGCGATAGCCTGTTGCCCAAAGAGTTTGCCGAAGCCCTGGCGGTGTTGCGCGACAACGCCGACACGATGCCGCAAAGCCAGGTCGGCGAGGTGCTCAGCGCGGCCTATGGCAAGAATTGGCGCGACAAGTTCCTGAGCTTCGAGTTCGAGCCAATCGCCTCCGCTTCCATCGGTCAAGTGCACCGGGCAACGGCCGCAGACGGGCGTCGCCTGGCGTTGAAGATCCAGTACCCCGGCGTCGCCCGCAGTATCGACAGCGACGTCGATAACCTGGCGGCGCTTCTGAACCTCAGCCGCATCATTCCCATCGCCGCCGATCTCGGCGAACTGACCGAAGAGATCAAGCGTCAGCTTCACGAAGAAGTCGACTACCAGCGCGAGTTGGAGAAGCTCCAGGAGTATCGCGAGTCGATCGGCAAAGCGGCCAACGTGCGAGTGCCGGAAGGTTATGCGGATCTCACCACCGCAAGCGTACTGGCGATGGAGTACGTCGACGCGACGCCGATCGCGACCTGGCAGAAGCAGGCCCGCCAAGAGCAGCGGGATGCCGTTGGTGCCGAGCTCATCGAGCTGCTCCTGCGTGAGTTCTTCGAGTTCGGCTTGGTGCAGACCGATCCGAACCTATCGAACTTTCACTTCGACCAATACCGGCGACAGCTCGTGCTTTTCGACTTCGGAGCGACGCGCGCGCTCGATCCGGAGTACCAGGCGATCTATCGGCGTGTGCTCCGCGCGCTGCTTGGGGGCGAACAGGCCGCTCTGCGAGAGGCTCTGCTGTCTGGTGACTTCATTTCCAGCGACATGAGCGATGCGGCCAAAGATCTGATCACGCGCATGGCGCACGTCACTCACGCCGTGTTCGCGAACGCGGGCGCCTACGACTTCGGCACCAGTGATCTGCCCGAGCGCTACCGGCGTTTGACGCCGGAGGCGATGCGGCTCCGCGCGGAGCTGAAACCGCCGCCACCGGCACTGGTCTTCTTCCAGCGCAAGCTGAGCGGAACGTTCTTGATGTGCCGTGGGCTTGGGGCGCGCGTGGACTGCCGGCGGTTGACGCAGCAGTACCTCTGACGTCGAACGAAAAACCCCCGAAGGGCTGGGCCCATCGGGGGTCATCACGCTCGTCAGAAGGAGCGAACGAGTGTCGCGCGCTTACTGCCGCTCGAGGTAACTGGTCGTGAACAACTCGTCCTTCGGCGCATCGAGGGAGACCTTCTGCGTCTCGAAGGTCGATTCGCGATGGTTAGACTTGTTCTTCATCACCATCTTCATCGGACGGTAGCGCTTGTGTTTCGGATCCAGCAGCTTCACGTCACTGGTGGTCAGCTCCTTCACTTCTTCGCCATCGAGGTCGTAGTACACGCCCTTGCGGATGGTGTTCTTGGCTTTACTGACCCAGTAGATCTTCTTCGAGTAGCCTTCGCTCTCTGCCACTTTGTCGTTCTTGGGCAACACCTCGATCACGTGGCAATCCTCACCGCCTGCGTTCTCGGACTTCAGGTGCTTGTACTTGTAGTCACCCAGAGCGGGGATGTTCAGATCCCCGTAAGAGAACTCACTGCCCATGAAGCTCTTGGAGCGTTGGGAGCTGACGATGCGGCGCGTCTTGCGCAAAGCGGGAAGGTAGATCCACATGTCGTCGTCCTTGTCGGCGTAGTCGAAGACGAGCACGCCGGTGCCCTTCACGTCGGCAGGGTCGAGAAAGCGGTAGATGCGCTTCTCCGTCTTGCCGCCATCGACGAGCTTGCTCGCCATCGAGAGCTTGCGCTCCCGCTTCTTGCCGTTCTTGCTGCCGATGGTCATCTTGACTACCGCCTGAGAGGCGTCGAGTTTCCGCGTTTCGGAGACCTGCTGCATGATGCCTTTGGCGTCGGGGCCAGCGTCCACGCGCTCGGTGGGGGCCAAGAGCCCGAGGCCGACTGCTGCCGAAAGGAAGAGTGTTATCGCTTTTCGTGAGATTCGACTGTTCATTTGGTTTACTCCAGGCTGGCGAGCGCTCTGTCCTACGACAGCCGCCCGGGGATTCTTCCTCCCAAGCACGGCGTGTTTCGCCGTGCAAGAGGGCCTTCCCGATGGGGTTTCGAGGTATGAAATTGTGCGACCTCGTGCAAATCGATTGGGTGGGGTGGTGCGTTTGCCGCGCCGGGCTTTCGGGCCCGCGAGGTTGGCGAAGTCATAGGAAAAGCCCCGGCCGCTCTGCACGAGGGACGGGGCTGATCGGGGCAAAAGCCTCGCTCGCTCACTTGAACAGGGACTTGAGCAAGGGCACTCGGAAGTCGCTGCCCGGCGCGAGGTAGCTGGCCAGGACGACGCCCGGGGCGCTCTTGTCGGTGTCGGTGAAGCTGACGAGCGTCTGTCCGGCGGCAGACACGGCTTTGACCTCCAGGGACTTCGCCTTGACGCGGTAGATCACCTTGTCGTTCTCCTCGTAGCCACGATCGTCGAGCTTGGCGAACTCCTTCTTCAGCTTGTTCTTGACCTGAGTGCTCACCGCTTTGGGGATGAGACCGTGCTTCTGTGCCTGGTCGAGGTTCTCGAAAACGGCGTCGAACCAGCGGTCGAGCGAAACATCACGCTCGAACTTGAGCACCACCTGAGCGTCCTCGGACTTCATCGCGATGGCCGCGGCCTTGTCGCCGAGTTCTTTCGAGTACGGCTGGCCCTGGATCAAGTCCTTCAACTGGCCCTGCGTCTTCTGATCCACCACCACGTTGAGCGTGAGCACGTCGACTTTCAGGATCGTCTTCTCGAGCAGCATGCTCATGCTCGAGTACTTGCCCGAGCCCAACGGCCCGGCGATGACCAAGGAGGTGAGGGACAGGCTCGCGAGCAGTCCGGAGAGGATCAGAAAAGCTTTCTTCTTCATGCGGCTTCTTCTTCAGCTTGAGGTTCGGTGTGCTGGCTGGGAACTCGATGGGTACGGTGGGCGTAACCATCGGCGTCCAGCAAGGGGCGCATTCGTCCCCAGGCACTGACATCCAACGTAGGGATTGTACGAAGCAGATGCCCGCACATTCCCCACAACCGCCAAAAACCCTCAGCTCCGTGTGGGAAATCTATCCACATCAGATAATTCGACGACCAGGATCCCCCGAGTTCCGCCGAGCGGTTCAGAATCGATACAAAACGTCAATCGAACCGGCATGCGTGTGAGCTCGGTAAATACCGCCGTTCACTGTCGGCGATCTCTGTCCCAGGTACGGTTCCGCGCACAGGTTCGGGTCGTCGTACGGCGCAGGGCACAACGACCCCGGCACTTCTTGCGTGACCTTTCCCGCGTCTTCCGTCACTTCGACGGGGAGCTGATGCCGATAGTCGTAGACCAAGGCGATTTCCATGTCGCCGAGCTCGATGGAGGCTCCCAATGCGCCCCCCAGCTGTTCACCACTGGTGAAGTCGACGTTGGCGTAGGCCGGATCGGCGACGGGTGCCTCCCAGTACGCGCCGCCGCGTAGCGTCAGCAGGTCCTGCGCCAGTACGACGTCCGAACCCAGGTGCAGCGAGATGGTGTCCTGCCATTGCTTCTGCACCTCGATCACGTCGACGGGCACACGCGTGCCCCATAGATCGGCGCTGAGCCCATTGCTGTTCAGAGTGAACGACTCCACGCGCGACCACGATTCGTACTGCACGTCGAACTCGACGTCGAAGCTCTCGCGGGCACCCGACAGCCCGATGTAGCGCACGCCGGCGCGCGCAGTGACGGGCAGAGGCAAGGTCAGGGTGACATCGTTGTCCGAGGGCAAGTCGTTGCGGAACCAACCGATCTCGGTCCCCAATGCCTCTGCGCGTTGACGCAAGGACTCTCCCAACGGTTCGATCTCGAGTTTGCTCTGAGCCTCGATTTCCGTCGGAATGACCTGACCTGAAAGGCCAAACTCGAGAAACGGCGCAGGCTTGTACCAAGCACCCAAGATGGCTTGAGGCGTGAAGTAATCCGAGCCGGAAATCGTGGCCTGCATGTCGAAGGGGCTGGAAACGGGGTTCGTGGCGACGCCGCTGCCGGCGTTGCCGTCGAGGGCCAGGGAGTACTCCAGCTCTGGTACGGCGACGGTTTGCAGACTCAGCCCAATCCCGAAGCTGTCGCTCGCGCGCCAAGCGGCGGTCAGGTCGTAGTGAACCATGATCGCGTTGCGACTGATCATCATGTAGCGCTGACCGCCATCCGCTGGGAACTCTTGCCGCGCTACGCCGGGTGGGGCGTATGCCACGACCGCAAACGCCCAGTCGGACAGGCCCAGGGTCGTGGAGACTCCGAGGATCGGGTCGAGGGGCTGAAACGGCGTCGCGTTTTCGACGCCTTCAAACTCGACGTAGGGCGGCACACCGTTGACGCTGTTGCCCCAATCCAAGGTTGGGGCTCGAGTGAACGTGTGCGTGTTGTGCGAGAAGCGATTGCCCGCGTGCAGTGTCGTCGAGCGCAACTTGACGATGCCTGCAGGATTGAGCGCCACCGCGGAGAGATCGTCAGCTCGCGCGGTGAAGGCGCCTCCTCTGCCGGCAGCCCGAGCCCCCTTGACGCCTGCGTAGAAGCCACCGGCGTGAGCGGTCAGGCTGGCGGTCAGAGTGCACATGGCTGCGGCGATGGCTGCGGTGCGGGGGCTCTTTGCCCGATTCTGTTTCTGGTTCATCGCTGCTATCACCATCACAGGGCGTTCAAATCCAGCGCGACCTCACCGAAGCCGGTAGCCGCGCCGGCGCTCAGCAGCCAACCTTGACTGCCCGATTGGGTGATCAGTTCAATCTGGCCGGCTTGACCCCAATTGACGGCTACCTGGCTCGCGCTCACGCCCATCGGTTCACCGCTTGCGGCACCGACGACACTGGCCGGAGCCAGGTACTGCCAATTCTGCACGGCGGTGCCTTCGGCTGGGTTGATCAAGTATTCCACGACTCGGGGCGCGCCAGCTCCTTCGTCGTCAAAGACGGTGATGCGGTCGCCCAGAAGACGAAACCCACTCTGGTGGGCAAAAGGCGTTGCCTCTGCGGCGAAGCTGAGCGTGGCCCCGCTCTGCCCGAGCACCCAATCACAGCTGCCCTGGCGGTTGACCTTGGCGATGCTACTCAGGTTCTTCAGGCCCACGACGTAGGTGTCTTGAGGGGGAGGCTCGTAGTCCAGGGCGTTCGCCCCGCTCCAGCCCGGGATGATGGCATCACCGACGTCAGTTGTCGGCTCGAAGCAGTTCCAGCTGCTCCACACCGTGGTGGGCACACCGCCCCTGACTTCGACGATGGCGTCGCCGACGACGCCATCACGGGTTTCGCTGACGAGCGCCGCCAGGGTGCCGTCGGCGAGCACGTCGAAGTCCCCCACGAGGTTGTCGATTGGGGTCGCGGTGGGGCCTAGGCCATTCCACGGCACGAAAACGATCTCCGACCCCGCAGCAGGCGGATTCATCGCGACGCTATAGAGCACGCCGCTCCCGTCGTGAGCGAAGCGGGCGCGGGAGATGGTGCGGCCCTGAGCGTCACCCAAACGCCACACGATTGCGCCCCCTGGTCCGAAGACGACGACGTTGCTCCCGGACGGCAACAGCGTGAAGTGAGTGGCGCCGGCTCCCTGCACACTGGGGCTGAGACCTGCGACGGGCAGGGCGCCCGTTTGCACCGAGCTCACATCGCTGGCGCCAGCACTGCCGTCCCAGGTGATGACGCGGAAGAAGTACTGCGTGCCGGGGGCGAGTCCGAGCAGAGTCGCGCTGTGGGCTTGGCTCTCGACTTCCGGCAGCGGCGTGACGGAGCCCAGCTCCGGCGTCGCGCCGTACTCCACGTAGCCTCTGGAGAGCCCGCTGGTCGTCCACGACAGCTCGACCACCGTGGGGATCTGGACGCTGACGTTGGCCGTGACGTTTTGCGGCTCGGGGACTTCCCCCAGCTGCTGCCCGCCGCATGCAGCGGTCACGATGAGCGCAAGCCAGCCTGCGCGTGAATGTCGTCGCAACATCAGGGGCGTCGACTCTCAGCCGCCTGGCTGGAGGATCGTCAGGATGGCAGGAGCCGGGTTCTGGCAGGAGCTGCACATCACCGCCATCATCCAGGTTCCGGTCAAGCCGTCGGCGCGTGCCAGGCCGGGGAAGGGGGCCCCCGTGGTGCGCTCGGTGGCGAGGGACAGATCGGCGACGTTCTTGTTGACGGCGTAGTCGTGAGGAACTTCGTACAACTCGGTTGCGATCAACTCGATGTCGAGAATGTTCGCCTCGATGTCAGCCACCGTCATGTTCGCGTAGAAGCCGACGAGAACGCTGTCGATCTTGGTGAACTGCAAGCCCTCCATCGTGCTGTCCCGCGTGACGCCGGACCAATCCACCTGCCAGGGCGCGGCAGCCGGAAGCGTGATCGGAACGACCTGCTGGATGTTGGCGCTGAAGCTGAGATTCGGACACGCGGTCATCGGTGCGTCGACGCGCGTGTTGCCCGAGAGGGCCGTGGGGTTCACGAACGACATCGCCAACGCGCCCACGCCCGGGTCCGTGCCCTTTTGAAAGACCACGACGTAGATGTCGCCCGACTCGCTGTAGTCTTCCGCCAGCGTCAGTGGCGAACCGAAGCGCGTCAGTGCCGACAGCTGGGTGCACATCGCGGAGCCCTCGGGCGGCTCGTAGTCGGCCATGTAGACGAGCTGGCTGAGTTCGACGCGGCCAATCGCCAGTGCGTTGGCGACCTCGGCCTGCGCCTGCGCCGGAAAACGCAGCAGCGTGATCAAGTCCACGTCCGTTTGGGGTGCAACGCCGTGGCATTGCAGATCTTGGGTCAGCCCATCCCAACAGATCTCGACGTCGTCGCCCGGGATCGTATCGATGACGGGCAGGTCGAGGATGCTGACCGAGGTGTAATTGTTGGCGTCCGACAACATCACGGCGCCCATGGCCTGCGCTACGCCGTTATCGGGGTTCGCCTCGCCGCCACCGTCGTCGCCGCAGGCGGTCATTGTCGATGACGACACCGTGAGCGTTGCGATGAGGCCCAACCAAGAAAGGCCACGCGGACTCTTCCGCGTCGGAGCGATTCGGAAATTCATGACTTTGCAGTAGAGCCCAAGCTAGGGCTGATGTCCAGCTGTGTCACCGCGCTTGGGGGCTGGCTCCCCAGCGTGAAACGCGGCGTGGTGGGGGGGGCGAAGGGCTGCGAAGTAGTCGGGTAAATTTCCGCAAGGGGCAGACATTCACCCGCAAGAGTGCGGAGTCGAAATACGCTGCGATACTGTCTTTTTTCTCGGGTTTCTTACAGTTCGCCCGCCGAGTTCTCGGCATTGGACAAAATGCGCGAGTCGTCGGAAGCCGATCACCAATTCGCTCGCATCCTCGGCGAGCCGTTCGATCAACGCTGTTTCGAGCTGCTTTCGCAGGATCGTCACCAGCACGCGTCTCGTCACAACCAGAACGCGACTCTACAGCGTCATCGCGAACGGCATCGTCCCGCGCGCGCAGACTCCTTCGACGGCGGGGGCTCGCTAGACGCTGCGAAGGGCGCAAGCTACGCTGGGCTGACACTTCGGCGCGGCAAGCATCGCGATCCACCAACGATGACACTCGGCTTCTTCGACAGACCTTCTCATGCGCTCGGCACTGCGCTGGTCTGGACGCTGCTCGCCGGGTCTTGCGGTCAACGCGCCTCCGAGCGAGGTGACCAGGCCGCCCGAGGCACCCAAGCCGACGTCGACACTGCTGAGCCTGAGCCGCCCGAGGCTTCGCCCGGCGAGTCGCCGGAGGTCTCGGTCGAGCAAGCGCACGACGTCGAGCCTGGGGGGCCCGAGGTACCCTTCGCTCACGT
This sequence comes from Polyangiaceae bacterium, assembly GCA_050301735.1. Taxonomy (GTDB): domain Bacteria; phylum Myxococcota_A; class Polyangia; order Polyangiales; family Polyangiaceae; genus SZUA-265. Next base: position 22,712 of record JBNKZR010000021.1, read on the forward strand.
GACGGCGGTCAGCGCCAGCGGTGGCGACATGAGCTACAGCTTTTCCGTCACAGTGCGGAGTTCGGACGTCGACTGTTCGCAGTACGCGGATTGGTGGGAAGTTCTGTCGCAGGATGGCGCGCTCATCTATCGTCGCATCCTGGGCCACAGCCACACTGACGAAAACGGGACCACCGACGCGGACGCCCCAGGGAACTCGTTCACCCGTTCCGGCGGCCCCGTGGAGGTCACGGCGACGCAAACGCTCTATGTTCGCGCCCACACCAGCACGGGCGGCTACCGAGGCGAGGTTCGCGTGGGCAGCATCGCCCAGGGGTTCTCGCTCGCCGAAGGGTTGCCGCTCGACTTCGCGGCGAACGTCGAAGACTCCGAGCCCCAACCCGACGGCTGTTCGTTCTGAAACCATAGCTTCAACATGCACGACTACAAAGACTTCGCATTCTGGGCCTTCCTTGGGCTGCTGCTGTCAACCGCCTGCGGCAAGGACGAGTCGTTTGCCGCGTTGGAAGAACAGGGCCCCGACGAACCCATCCCAACCGTGCAGCCAGGCCCGACGGCAAGCAGCGGAGAGCAGCCGGGGCCCACCGCGCCGACAGCGACCGGACCTGCGCCCACGGGGGCTCCGCAGCCCACGAGCTCAGCGGGGCCTGAGCCGTCGTCCGAGCCTGAGCCGCAGCCCGAGCCCGATGTCCCCGCACCGGTGGCGACCGAGCCCGTGATGGAAGAAGTCCCGGAGCCAGAGGTGTTTGCGCTCTTCGGAGCCCCGTTGGTCTTCAATCCGACGCCGACGGGGTTCGGCATCAACGCCGTTTTCGTCAACCCCGACGAGTCGCAGTTGCGCGCCTACGTCAGTCTGGCCGGTTCGGGGCAATGGGGCGAGGTGACCGAGTTTTCTCACCCCGCGGAGGATGTCGTCGAGTGGTCGGTGCGGGGGCTCTCGCCCGGCACGACTTACGACTACGCCATCATGGCGGTGATGCCTGGGGCCGAAGGCGTCGTCGACGAGGCGGTAGACGCGGCTGAGCCGGCCCCAGAAGGGCCCTCAGCCCTCGACAATGGCTCCGTCGCCGACACCGGTCCACAGGGGATCATCGCGGCAGCGGACGCCGCGGCAGCGGACGCCGCCGCGGCGGATGCCAGCGACGCCCCGGTCCCGCCGCTGCCTGACTCCAGCGCGCCATCGCCAAGGGACGACGACAGCTTGCCCTGGATCGGTCTGCCCGGAACACTGATGTACCGCGGACGGGTGACGACTCAACGTCCCCCTGGTGAACCCTATCGTTTCGCGCTGATCACGGACACGCACATCTCTCCCCGCGATGTCTCGGCGAGCAATCTCGATGAGGCGGTGGACACGATGGAGAGAATCCTGATCGATGTCGCGGATGACGTGCAGGCGGACGTCCCGGACTTCATCGTCAATCTCGGCGACATGCTCGATTTCCACCAATTTGGGTTCAACGCGCCGCCACCCGACGGCTCGTGGACTCGTTTGGCGTATTTGAACTACCGACGGCTGCTCCAAGATGCGCTGGGCAACGCCCCTCATTTTCCGGTGATCGGCAATTGGGACGGAGAGAACGGCGACTTCACGCAAGAGCAGATCGCTTACTCGCGGGAACAGCGGCTGCGCTACATACCAGGTCCCGAGCCCGATACGTACCCGTTCGGCGGCAACGTGGATGAAGACTACTACGCGTTCACCTGGGGAGACGCGACCTTCATCACGCTGAACGTCATGACCTACACTCCCACCTCCCATCTGCTCGGCAACTTCCCGGGCGTGGCGGACGATTGGACGCTCGGCGAGGCGCAACTCGACTGGCTCATCGAAACACTGGAGCAGGTGGATACCAAGTGGCGTTTCATCCTCATCCACCACGTGGTGGGTGGAGCCGCCGGGGACGAGGTCAACGCCGCCTATGGTCGCGGCGGTGGGCAGGCGGCGCAAGTCGGGGAGCAGGCCCTGGTACACGACTTGATGCTCGAATACGGCGTGCAAGTGTTCTTCTACGGTCACGACCACGTGTTCACCGACATCGTGGTCGACGACATCCACTACACGCTGCCGGGCAGCGCCGGTGCTCCTTGGAAGTTTACGACGGCCGAAACGGGCTACCAGCAGTACTGGCCAGACTCTGGATTTGCTCGAGTGGACGTTTCTGCCGAGCGCTTGACGGTCGAGTTCGTGTCCATGAGCGGCGAGGTGCTCTATTCGTACGAACTCGAACAGTGATCTTCGGCGAGGTCGAGGCGCGACGCCCCCTCGCGTGACGGGGCGCTTCGCGCGGGGCATTCAAACGCCAGATCGGGCGGAGGTGCGACACACTCGTGCTCGGCCCAAACCTCGCTGTCGGAAAGTTGTAGTTCGATTGCACCGGGCGGCCCGCGGTACGGCGCAATGCAAAAGCGCTGACGCGTACCTGGGGCTACATGTCTCAGTAAGGTGAGTTTGGTATGCCTGGTCCACACCAAATCTCGTGACCGTTCTACTGGCCCCGAGTCAGTGACGTTTCAGCGATCACCTCCTCCGGCGAAACTCTTTCCGTTTCACCATCCCGTCACCTACAGGAGCTAACCCCTTTCCAATGAAACGAACATCTCTTCCGACATCTCTCATCGTCTGTTGCGCTCTGAGTACCGTGCTCGCTGCGTGCGCGGACGACTCAGGCGGCACGGAGACCGACATGACGCCCGTCGGCCCCGGCACGACACCGAGCGGTGCGATGCCAACTGCAGGTGGCGGTATCGAATCGTGGGCAGGGCGGACGTTCCTGTTGCACATACCGCAAGAGAACTGGGCGTATCCGCGCGACATCGGCACCGAGATTGGTCCCTTCGTGCCGGACTTCCTGATTGGGGTCGACACGGCGGCGACGGGTGCGATGAGCCTGACGGTCACGACGGCGAACGCCGCTGGTGCGCAAGAGCCCTGCAGCCCCACGACTACCGTGACTGGCTCCTCCGCGGGCTTCCCCGCTTCTCAGATAGGGCCGGCGAGCGTACCCATTCACATCAAGCACGTAACGGAGCCTGGGTTGCAGGTAAACGCTACCATCCGCAACTTCACGTTGACCGACGTGTTGCCCGGTGCTGAGGCCGCATCCGGGGGTGGACTCGTCACCTCGCTGGACGTGCGCGATCTGTACCCGATGTTCACCCAAATCGACGAGAACCCGGACACCGAGATGGTGTGCAACGCCCTGGCTTCCTTCGGGTCTCCGTGTGAAGCCTGTCCGCACGATGGGGCCATGTACTGCCTGGAAGTCGAGGCGGTCGAGTTGGGCGCCACGGAACACGCCACACCGATCACGCCTGTCGCTGCGGTCACCGACCCTGCGTGCGCTGGCGCGAACGAGTTGTGAATCGATTCTTTCGCTCTGGGGCTCGCCCTCTCATTCCATCCCCCCCGGCTTTCCAGATCGGACGACCATGAATCTCGACGCCTCCTGTAAAACTCTGATGACGGTGCTCCTACTGGGCTTGGCTGCCTGCAGCGACGACCCCAGCGAAGACGACACTGCGACAGGGGTCAATGGGGGCTCCGGGATGCCCACGGGCATGGGCTCCGCCCAGGGTCCGGCGGCACCGGTGGGCACGATGCCCGCGGCCACGTCTGCGCCTCCCACGGCGAGTACGGCACCTCCCGCCACAGCGTTCGACATCTGTACCAATCCGGAGGTGGATGAAACGGGCAAGCTCCTGCTCGCGACGAACGAGATCCACAACTACGCCTTTTCCAGCACGCTCAGCTTCGAACCGACGCTGGTCGCTCCCAACGCCAACTTGGAGTTCGATTGGAGTGCGCTCTCGACCGACTTCCTCGGACACGAGCTCAATCTCCAAGAGGACATCGACATGGTCGCGCTGATGATGTGGCGCCTCGACATCGATGGGCTCCAGGCGGGGCTCAATGACGACGATCTCGCGTCCTCGGACTTGGTGACTCCTGCTGCTTACTACACGGAGGAGCTACGCCAAGCACGGCCCGAAGAGATGGGTCTCTCCGCGCGCCTGTGGCTCGACGGCGTGCAGGCGGTCGACGAGGTCACCGGCGAACCTCTGGTCGACGAAACGACGGGGGAGCCGGTGTGGCAGTCGGAGTTGACCATCTTCACGAACCCGGTGGATTCGGCCAGGATCAGGGACTACTTCGATCCGGAGGTGTTTGCGCCCGAGGAGACCACGTACACACTCTTGGCGACGACCGGTGAGGTTCTGGGCGAAGGGGTCCGAATGATCCATGCGTTCAAGCTGGATCCAACGTCGGACAACCTCCGAGTCGAGATGACCAACGAGTCCACCCGTCTGGACTACACGGTCGACCTGCAGTCGTTGACCCCGACGCAGTTGCCGCTCGCCACTCCCGGCATCGTCGTGAGCTGGAAGGACATGACCACGAACGCTCTGGGCAACGAGTTCACGCCGACCTCCATTCTGGAGGTCCGGGTCAGTCGCTACACCCAGACGCCAGCAGAGCTCGAGCAGCAGTTCCTGGATTTGGAGCTCATCGCTGCTGACTCGTATTCGGCCGAGATCCGCGCAGGAACATCGGTCGACTTGTCGACGCTGGCCAACGAGGCGGGGCAGGGTTTTCCCGGTATCGACGGAAACGGCACGTGGATTCTCGCCCTGGTTTGCGGGGGCTGCCGCAACCCTGCACCCTGGTACATGTCGACGCTGGTCCCCTGCGCCGGATGAGGCCACGCGCCCATACGAAACACCGATTGGCCAGACTATTTTGAAAGTGCGCGGGCCTTGGCGCGCATCTATGGTGCATAGGATGTTGCGTGTTTCCTTTCTCCCCGACGTGCGATCTCTGCTACGCCCCGGAACCAGATCGTGAGTCTGCCTGAACTGTACCTGTCGAAGCCGGGCGTCAGTTTCCCGAGTGCCCGAGTCGACAACGCGGAGACGATCCGTCGCGTCCGGGCGCAGTATCGTGGACCGGAAGACCAATGGTCGACCATCGAGGCGGCGATCGAGCGCGTCTTCTCCATGTGCCAGACGGACGTGCGCTACATGGAAGATGATTACAGCGCTCGCCTCGCGGACTTTTCCGTCGCAGCGGCGCGCCATTGTCTCGATGTCAACGGTGCCAGCCTGGATGAGGTCGACATGGTCATTTCCGGCGGCATTGCACGGCAATACTTCGAGCCGGCGACGGCGATGGAGGTCGCGGCGAAGTTGGGGCTCAAAGACACTCATGCCTTCGACGTGACGGCGGCATGTGTCGGCCACGTGGAGGCGATTCAGGCAGCTGCCGCCTACCTCAACATGCACGAGCACTACCGCACCGCGCTCGTCTGCACGGCGGAAGTGACGCGCCAGTTCTTGAGCTACGACATTCAGAGCGTCAAAGACCTGTACACCAAGTCCGCCGGGCTCACGGTCGGCAATGGAGCGACGTGCGTGCTGTTACGTAAACGGCCGTGGCCGGGCGGGGGCGTGCACGTCCGACGCATCCGAACGCTGACCGTCCCGGACCACTGGCACCTGTGTCAGGCGCCGGTCGACGGGACATTTTTGTCCTCTTCCGTGGAGTTGATGCGGTTGGGTAAGCTCATCCCCCCTTGGCTGCGCGAAAATCTCGCCGCGATGTCTTGGGATGCAGCTGACGTTGCCCACTACGTATTTCATCAGCCCAGTGTTTTGATGGTTCGCAAGATCATCGAAGACACCGGCGGTGACCCGGACAACGGTGTTTTCAGTCACCCCATTTACGGCAATACCGCGAGTGCGAGCGTTGGTATAACGTACCACCAGCTCCTGAGAGAGCGACAGGTACAGGCCGGCGACAAGCTCATCCTTGGAAGTGCGGCTGCTGGCTTTTCCGTGGTTGCAGCGTTCGGAGAGTGGACTCAGCCGGATTCTGCGCCGCCAGAGGAATGAAACCGTCCATGATCGAATCTCATCGCAACCGAGCACTGCCCCGTTGCACGACCGTGCGCGTGTATCGTGTCTGGGTAACGACCTTGGCCCTGCTCTTCTCGGCGCTGCCAGCGGCGGCGCAGGATGAACCAACGGAAGCGGCGACGTCGACCGAAGCGGGTGCGGCTCCCGAAGCTAGCACGGAGGCGGCGGGTACCGAGTCCGCGGGCTCGGGCGCCGAGGGCGAAGGCCAAGCTGAAGAGCCGGGTGCCGCCGAAGCTGGCGCGGAAGGTGAGAGCGAAGCGGACGTCGCTGCAGAGGCTTCTTCCGAGGACGTGCTCGTCGGTGGTGGCGACCTATTCGAGTCGGCGGTCTCCGGAGAAGTGGACACGGCGGATGACGGGGGCGGCGAAGGTGGAGCCGCAGCTTCCGCTTTCGACCTGAACGGTTACGTGCGCAGCGATACCTTCGTCGGCAAGTTGCCCGGCTACGACCGGGCCGAACTGCAAGCTGCCTACGGCGAACTCTCACTCAAGATGAACATGAAAGGCGGGGAGGTGGCGGACGCATTCGCCGAGCTCCGCTTTCGCTACGGTCAACAAGGCCAGGTGCGCCAACTGTTCACGGACTTGCGCGAGGCCTACGTCAGCGCCTTCCTCGGCGACTTGGAATTGCGCCTCGGTCAGCAAATCATCGTTTGGGGTCGGGCGGATGCTTTCAACCCCACGAACAACCTGACGCCCGTCGATTTGCGCGTTCGCTCACCTGTGGAGGACGATCGGCGCGTGGGTAACGTCGGCGCGCGTGCGTTCTACGACTTGCGCCCGCTGCGCATCGAAGCGGCGTGGATGCCGCTCTACAAGCCCGTGGAGATCCCGGATAACGTGGCGCTGCCGACGGGGGTCTACTTCGGCCCTCCCGACTACCCCAGCATGAAGGACCCGGACTTGGCTGACGGTACCGTCGCCGGCCGCTTGCACTTCTTGTTCGACTCCTTCGAGGGCTCCGTCTCCTACCTGCATGGCTACGCGTTGATGCCCGGCGTCGCGCTGGGTGGCTACGTGACGAGCAGCGCCAACGGGCCGCCTCCGGAAGTGTACATTCGGCGCACGGCGTACAACCACGACGTCTACGGAGCAGATTTCTCGACTGCCATCGGCGAGTACGGGCTGCGTGCGGAGCTGGCCTATCGTAACCCGCTGCACTACGAACGAAGGGTCTACGCCCCGAGTCCCGACGTGCAGTACGTGGTGGGGGTCGACCGTACGCTGGGCAATCTCAGTTTGATCCTCCAGTACGCGGGTCGCTACGTCATCGATTGGCAGGAGGAAGAGGCCGGCACCGCGACGGTGGACGCGCTGCGCTACAATTCGGACGACATGGTGATCCGCGCGCGCATCGGCGACGAGCTGCGCTTCCGCAATCAGATCCTCTTTCAGCAGTTGGCAGAGGTCCAGCACCTGGTCTCGCTACGAGCGGAGTACTTGGCTCTGCACGAGACTCTCTCACTATCCGCCTTCGGTTTGATGAACGTGACGACCAAGGAATGGCTCGCCTATCCCAAGGTCTCGTACAAGTTCAGTGACGCTCTGTCCGGCGCCGTGGGTGGAGAAATCTACTTCGGTCCTGAAGACACCTTGTTCGACTTGGTGGAGGACGAACTGAGCGCGGGCTACGCCGAGCTCAGGTACACCTTCTGATCGCCGGGCAGCCATGGTACGGCTGCTCGGCAAACATCCTCGATTATTCGCTCCCGACCAGCAATGTGGAGGCTCCTAGATGAACCCATCTAAACTAGCCGACTTCGTGATCCGGTTTCGCTGGGTTCACATCGTCCTGTTCTTGGCGGTCACCGTCGTCTTCGCGCTGCCGCTCAAGAAGGCCCAGCTCGATACGGAGATGAAGAACCAACTGCCGCCAGACTTGCCGACTCGCGTCAACCTCGACAAGATCGAGGAGCTCTTCGGCGGGACGGACATGGCGATGGTCGTGTTGTCGACCGATGACGTCCTGAAGCAAACGACTCTGGAAAGGTTGCAGACGATCACCAAGAAGATGGAGCGTATCAAGGAGCTCCAGCGAGTGATCGGTGCGTTCACGGCCAAGGACCTGCGCGGCGAAGACGGCGATATGATCGTCGAGGCCGCGATCAAGCGCATTCCCAAGTCGGACGAGCAACGCGAGAAACTCCGCAAGCGCCTGCAGGAAAACCCGCTCGTGCACGGCAATCTGATCTCGAAGGACTTCAAGCACACCGTGATCATCGGCTTTCTCGATCCGAAGGCCTCCGATGCCGAGGTCGTGGGCAAGCTCGAGGCGCTGATCACGGAAGTGGGCGGCCCGGAGGAAGCATTCGTCGGCGGCATGCCCGTCACGCGCGTCAGTCTGACGAAAGACATGCGCAAGGACATGAAGCGCTTCTTGCCCATCGGCCTCTTGCTGATGCTCGTCTTTTTGTTGGCGTGTTTCCGCCAGGCGCGAGGAGTCCTGCTGCCGTTTGTCATGACCGTGATGTCCATCATCGTGGCGATGGGACTGATCCCGATGCTGGGCTGGAAGATCCACACGGTGACGATCCTGCTACCCGTGATCTTGCTCGCGGTCGCAAACGACTACGGCATTCACCTCCTGGCACGTTACCAGGAGGACAACGCGCCGGGGACGAACTTCACCTCCGCGGAGTTGGCCAAGCGCGGCATCGTGGAGTTGACCAAGCCCGTGCTGGCGACGGGCATCACGACCATGGTCGGCATGCTGTGCTTGCTTTCGCACCTGATCGTGCCTGCGAAGCAGCTCGGCGTCCTGGCCGCGGTCGGGGTCGGCTTTGCCATGATTGGCTCTTTGGTGTTCATTCCCGCCATCTTGGCGGTGCTGCCGCGCGCCAAGCCCGTCTTCGACGTCAAGCAGCAGAAGAAAGACAAGACTTCGTTCTTGGACCGCCTGCTGCTGCTCTTCGCGCGCTGGGTCGCGCGCCGTCCTCGCGCGATCCTCATCGGGTCGATCGTCATCTCGTTGGGCGTCGGTCTGGGCGCATTCCGCGTCGTGGTGGATACGAATCCGATGAGTTTCTACGAGCAGAGCGAACCCGTGTGGCGTTCGACGCATCTGCTCAATGAACATCTGGGGGGCTGGGCTGGCGTCTCCGCCATCGCCGAGGGGGACATCAAGGACCCGAAGGTGCTGCAGGAGATCGACGACCTGGAGCAGCACTTGAAAAAGAACGAGTTGGTCGGCACGACCAACTCCATCGCCGCCGTCATGCGCAAGATGAACGTCGTGATGCACGACGGCGATCCGAAGTTTGACCGCATTCCCGAGACGAAAGAGCTCGTCGCCCAGTACCTGCTCTTGTACTCGATGAGCGGCGACGCCGAAGACTTCGAGAAGTTGGTCGACTTCGACTACAAGCACGCCCAGCTGATGGCGAAGGTGACCGACAGCGGTACGGCTGCGGCGACCGAGGTACTGGACTACACGCGCAGCTACCTAGCCGAGAAGAACACGGGCACCTTCACGATGGTCGGCGGCTTCCTCGACGTGATGGCGGACATGGTGCATCACATCGTTTGGGGGCAGGTCGTCAGCATGGCGTTGGCTGGGTTGCTCGTCATGCTGCTGACGGCGATGCTGATGCGTTCGCTCATCGCCGGGATCTTCGCCGTCTTCCCGCTCATCTTGGCACTGACGATGATCTTCGGGCTGATGGGCTTCCTCGGTATCGAGTTGAATCTGATCACCGCGCTGTTGTCGTCGATCATGATCGGCGTGGGGGTGGATTACAGCATCCACTTCCTGTGGCGCTACAAGGACGAACGCCAGTCGGGTCTGGATCCCTTTGAGGCGGTGGAGCGCACACTGACGACGACAGGGCGCGGTATCGTCTTCAACGCCCTGAGCGTCGTGGTCGGCTTCATCGTGTTGGTCGTCTCCGCCTTCTTCCCGGTCCGCTTCTTCGGGCTGTTGGTCGCGGTTTCCATCTTCGCCTCGCTGCTTGGCGCCCTGGTGGTGCTTCCGGCGATCGTGATCACGTTTCGCCCCAAGTACTTCGAGCCCGACGCGAGCAAAGCCAAGGCACCTTCGGAACCTTCGGCAGATCCTGCGCCCCAGGCCAGCTGAGTCGGCCCGAGCGCCTTGACGCGCCCACGCCGCAGGGTATCCGGACGCTCACGCGCCAGGGTGATTCAGGGCGCGCGCTGCTCGCTGCGAGCAGGGTGCCAGTACTCCCGCTGTCTGCGGAAGGGTGCCAGCAGGCAGCGGACAATGCCGTTGTCCTCTGGCAGGGAGTAACCCGGCACTCCGATCCTCAACTCAGATTGTCGAATGTCACCGCAGAAGGTTCCGTGCCATCGGTCCCAGCAGGACAAGACAGACGAGAAGTTGGAGTCCATTTGTTCGTGGACCTGGGAGTGATGTACGCCGTGCATGCGCGGGGTCACGATGAACCAGCACAGGGCTCGGTCGAGCGCTGCGGGCAGGCGCAGGTTGGCGTGGTGAATGACGGTGTTCAGCTGAAATACCAAGGTGTAGGCGACCAACGCCTCCGGCGAGGGAGCAATCAGGAGCAGCTGGAGTGCGCGAAAGGCCGCCGAGAGCGCGATCTCTCCGGCGTGGAAGCGGAATGCCGTCGTCACGTCCAGATCGGGATCGAGATGGTGTACGTTGTGAAAGCGCCACAACAGCCCGAGCCGGTGGTTCAGGCGATGCCAGTAGTAGAAGCTCACGTCGAGCAAGGCGAAGGCGAGCAGGTCGGCGACGAGCGGAGGCAGTCGCACGCGCACGAGCAGGCCGTGCGTGCGAGCGATGGGTAGCAGCACCTCGACCACGGGCCTGACGACGAAGTACGCAGCCACGAGCGCCGTGCCCGACAGCACCAAGTTCGTCTGCCAACGCCTTCGGGTGCCGCTGGTTCGTCGGCGAAGAGGCAGCAGGCGCTCCGCGACCGCCAGCGCGATGACCGTCGCGACGAGCAACGACGTCGGCCAGTTCGTGAGCGATGGGAGCATGGGGGCGGGTGGTGTGGCAGTAGTTCCGTTGGAATGAGACTGCCTGGTTGGGGCGCCGGGTCCGGAATCTTGGGGGCAAGACCCGATTTGGAGCGGGTTGGCGTCGTGAAGGTACTCTTCAAGAAACCCCCAGGAAAGACCAATGGGGTATGCTCAGTTCATGTCGAAGGACAGTTTGGGCAGCGAGTTTGCCGCGGGTATGCCTGAGGCGTATCGCAAGGTGTTCGACCCTACGGCGATTGCCGAGCACGCCGCGATCGTGGCGCGACGAGGGACGCGGCGCTTGCACATCGAGCGTTGGCGGACGTTGCCGAACGGCTTGGTCGTCGTTTGCATGGTGGCTCCCGATCGAGGTGGACTGCTCTCGGCGCTTTCCATGGCGCTCGCGAAGCACGATCTGGCCATCGTGAGCGCGCAGATTTACACGAGCACTTCGACGCCGGGGCCCGAAGCGGTCGACTTCTTCTGGTTGAACGTGGGCGATTGGGCCGAGTCGAGCATGGACCAAGTGTTGGAGCAGGTCGAAACGCTGGCTTCGGAGCAATTGACCGCTCCCGGCTGAGCCGCACGCCGCGGCTGCGTCCTGGGACGCTTGCGGTTTCTGGCCGAGGCGGCGCTGCGGCGCGCCAGAGCTGAGCCCCGAATGGCGGCCTCGCCGCCTGCCTGCGATTTGTCCGCTGTCGGTGGCAGTTGACTCCGGGTCCTTTGGCGGCGTCTCGGAGCAGGGTTGCCTGACGGTGGGTGATGGCGCAACGGTATCGTTTGGAGACTGGCGATGCTTGGGCGATGGATGCGATTTGGTTGTGTGGTGTTGGGTTATGGGCTGTTCGGCTGTGGTGGCGCACAGGGCGACGCCGGGGACGAAGCGGTGAGCAGCGAGCCAGATGGCCCACAGCTGCCCGGAGTGGGACCTGCGGGGGGCGCCACTACGTCTCCGGCGCAAAGCGCGCCCAGCGCCGGTCCCGTCGCTTCCAGCGCCGGTCCCGTCGCTTCCAGCCCGGAGCCCACCAATGCAGAGCCTGCGGCCCCAGTCGCAGCGCCGGACCCGGCCGCGCCCACGATGCCAAGCGCCGAGGACCCAGTGCCCGCCGAAACGCCAGCGCCCGACGTGCCACCCGTGGCCGAGCAGCCCACGGA
>JBNKZR010000022.1:0-16759 GCA_050301735.1 Polyangiaceae bacterium
GCCCTGCACAAGCGGCATCCGGTGCGCTCAATCAGCACGCGCAAGTACTACACTGGACGACATCTGGTGGAGCTGGTCGCCAACGGGCAGCGGGTGGCGACCGCGGCGTTCACACTCGACGTCCCGAAGCAATAGCCCGGGTGTGGGATGGCCAACCCGGCGGCCGGCGGAACCAGATGACCGTTGCGGAAGACTGCGAGCTCCGGAGGGCGGAGCGGCTACGCTTTAGATCATGGGTTTCGACCAACCTGCCGGGTGGCGATCAGGAGGTGGTAGTCGGTGCGACATCCTCGGTCCGCCCAACGAGCCTAGTGGGCCTCGATTCTACCGGGGGAAACACTAAACTCGCGGCGGTATGGCTCGGGGAGACAAAGAACCCTTCAAGGCGGTGAGCCCCACTGCCCCGACGGAGCGGCGTGGACCGGTTCAGTCGGCGGGGTTGACCAGCGATGAGGAAGATTCCCTCATCAGCGGTGACTCGTTCCTGAGCCAGCCGAGTGTCCCTTTGGCACGCACCCCCAACAAGATCCGCACCGGGTCGATCATCGCCCAACGCTACGAGGTGCTCGGCATCCTGGGCGAGGGCGGCATGGGGATCGTCTACCGCTGCAAGGATCGGCACACCGGTGGGCAGACCGCAGTCAAGCGCGTGATTCCGCCCGAGGGGCGTCTGGCCGACGACTACATCACGTGGTTCTACAAAGAGGCGCGCGCCTTGGCCTCGCTCAACCACCCCAACATCGTGGGAGCGAGAGACTTCGGCCAGCTGTTGGACGGCACGCCCTACCTGGCGATGGAGCTCGTCAACGGGCTGTCGTTGCACGACTACAGCAATGCCCGCTTGAGCTTCCCGATCATCTGGTCGATCGTCGACCAAGTGCTCGGCGCACTGGCACACGCCCACTCGCGCCGCGTCATCCACGGGGATCTCAAGCCGTCGAACGTCATCGTCGAAGAGGTCAACGGTGGACCGCCCCGAGTTCACATCCTGGACTTCGGTCTGGCGTGGCTCAAAGAGGATCCCCACGACGAGCGGCTCGACGGGGAGAAGTCGATGGAGTTTCAGCCCCATGCCGGCGCCGGAACTCCGGGCTACATGGCGCCCGAACAGATCATGCACGAGATGCACCACGTGTGTGGCGCCACTGACGTCTACTCGCTGGCGTGCATCTTGTTCAAGTTGCTGAGCGGTCGGGCGATCTTCACCGGCGACCCGAAGGAGCTGTTGAAGCTCCATGCGTACGAAGAACCACCGCCACTCAAGCCAGCGGTGACCGCGCCGGCGGGCGTGGCGGCGTTCGTTACCCGCTGTCTGAAGAAGCGTCCCTGGGATCGCTTCGAGTTCGCCGCGGAGGCGCGCCGGGCTTGGAGTGAATTCAGACCGGCAGACGACATCGATCTCCGCCTGTGGAGGTTTCCGCGGGTCGCCGGTTCGGCACCACCGCCGAGCTTGTCGGCAGCGGACTTGACGACCGCTCGACCCGACGGTGCCGCCGCGCAACGTGGACCCGACCGCACCCGCGGCTTGCTCGGAATTCGCCCCAGCCCCCTCGTAGGTCGTAGCGACATCCGTGCGCGGCTGCTCGAGATCAACGCCGAGGTCGCCGAAGGTCGAGGAGAACCGCACCGACTGGTGATCCTGGTCGGGCCAGCGGGTGTCGGCAAGAGCCGCATCGCGGAATGGTTGGCAGAAGCTGTTCACGAGGCGGGCGAAGTCGTTCCGCTCGTCTCCCGCTATCGCCGCATGCGGGGCGCGCTCGACGGCATGTTGGGAGCCGTCACCCAGCACTACAACTTCGAACGGGCAGACCGCGACACCATCGAGCGCTCCTTGATGATGCGCTGGAACGTGCGCAGCAGCGATCAGAAGATGCGCACCTGGGTCGCGGGAGCGGCGGAGTGGCTACGCCCCAATCCGCCCGGCAAAGAGACGGTCGGCCCGAGCGGCGTGCTCTTCACGCTGGATACGCTCGAGGTACGCCGTCAAGTGGTGCGCTTCACGCTGCGCAGAATCGCCAACAAGCGCCCGCTACTGTTCATTCTCGACGACCTCCACAACGCGGCCCAAACGACCCTCGACGGTCTGTTGCGTATCCACGACACCGAAACCGACCAGCGCATCTTCATGGTGGCGACGGTGCGTGCAGAGGACGTACAGCTTGGAACGTCCACCGCCGAGCGATTGCGGCGTCTGCGCGAGAAGCTCAACGGCGAGGTCATCGAGGTCAACCCGATGGACCGTGACGAGACGGCGGCGTTGCTCAAGGCATCACTTCCGCTGGATGACGATGCCGTCACCGAGGCAGCCAGACGCAGCCGAGGCTTCCCATTGTTTGCTCTGCAACAGCTGCATGCCTGGGCCCACGCCGGTGAACTCGAGTATCGGGGTGGAACGTTCCGAGTGCCTTCGAACGTGCTCGCCGTGAGACCGAAGACCACGGCTGACCTGTGGGAGAGCCGTCTGGCGGCGCTTCCCATCGAGTACGCTCAAGCGGCCTACGCGGTTGCCACCCTGGGCCTCGACATTCGTCGCAACGTGCTCAAGGCTCTCTTGAGCGAGCTGTCGCTGTCGGCGAACGACGTCATCGTTTCCCTGCAAAACGCAGAGATCATCCTGCCGCGAGGTCCGGGAAGGTATCACTGGCCGCACGCTCTCTTGCAGGAGCACTTGTTCCGCCGCCTGAGCGAACGTCAAGACTCAGCCCAGCTGTTTCGGGCCGCAGCAGAGGCTCTCCGCTCTCACCCTCTGGCCAACTCGCGGCGCGTCGTGCGGCAGCGGGTCGTCAATCTGCTCTACGCTGGGGACGCGACGAAGGCGGCTCAGGTCTTCTTCGGATTCCTGGAGCAATCGTGGAATGGTGCGCGCCAGCCCCTCGCGACGATGGCAGACTTGGACTTGTTCAAGAACCAACTGACGGGTGCGCAGCTGGCCATAGCTCAACGCTGGCGCTCCGAAGCCCTGCGACAGATCGGACGCAACGAAGAGGCAAGCCACTTCGCCGAACAGGCCATGCGAGCTCTGCGTCTTTCGGAAGAGCGTGAACAGCTCGCACATTGCCAACGCCTCCTGGGGCAACTCAAGAGCGATCAAGGCGATTCCGAAGGGGGCCTCGAGCTCGCCCACCGAGCCTTGAAGTCGTTCAAACGCAGCGGCAACATGCTGGGCATGGCCCAGTGCGATCAGGTCATCGGCCAAATCGAGCTCACCTTGGGGCGCTATCAGACGGCGCGGGAATTTGCCCAGAGCGGTGAGCAGCACTTCGCCAACCTAGATCAAGCCATGGGCCGAGGGCAGTGCTTGCTCTTGCTCGCCGCAGTCGAGCATTCCGAAGGAGCAACGGAACGCGCGCGACGTCTGACGCTCGATGCTCGCGGCGAATTCGAGCGGTGTGGTTACCAGCTCGGGCAGGCGGAAACCGCCGCCTCCCTCGCGCACCTCGAACACCGGTTGAGCAACTTCTTCAACGCCGAGCGCAATGCACAAGATGCACTCAGTACGTTCGAGTCGCTCAAGACGCTACGAGGTCAAGCCGCCTGCGAGCGCTTGTTGGCCATGGTGGCGTTGGATACGGACGACATCGATCTGGGTGAGCTCCACGCCGAACGTGCCGAACGCCTGTACACGGAGATGCGCGATCCGCTCGGGGTCGTCGAAGCTCGGCTGCTGCGAGCTCAACTGGCGCTGGCCGGGAGAGACCTCACGGCGGCTCGAAAGGTGCTGATGCAGGCTCGAGAAATCAGTGTCCGGGAGCCGGAACCCCGGCAGCACTACTTGCTCACCCGCGCGTGGTTCCAATTCGAGAGTGGCGATGCGGTGGGCGCCTTGGAGTCGCTGAAAGCGGCGCCCGACGTCTTCGCGCGACCGTGGCAAGTTGGCGACCACACGCCCCACCTCCTGGCGCGACTGACTCGACTGCCCTGGCCCGACTCGGAAGCACTGGATGCCGTCGAAGAGTGGCGCGGAATCATCCACGACCACGCCCGCAGAGATCAGGTCTGAAGCACTGCCTCGCCGAGTCAGTCGCTCAGTCGCCGAGGCGAGCGACAGAATGAGCGAGCACGATTGTCGCGCAATCGTTTTTCGCGACTCCATTCTCCGTTGCATCGAAAGAGCGTTCGCGAATCGTGCTCGCTCATTTAGGCCGCCGGAAAGTCCAGATGCAGATGGTTGCCGTCCGGATCGGTGAGGTGCACTTGTGGGTTGCCCCATCCGGCTAACTCGCCAACTCGATGAGGTATCTCGAGTTGCTCGAGGCGCCGAAGACAGTCGTTCAGGTCAACGCCGTCGAAGGCGAAGTGTTGCAGCCTCAATTCGTCCCCCGGTTGCGGCTCCACGTCGACCTCCACCAAGTGGATCACGGGCTGTCCCGCGCAATAGAGCCAGGCGCCATTGAACGAAAATGGGGGGCGCTCGCCCAACTGCAAGCCGAGCACGTTCTCGTAGAACGTGACCAGCTCCGCAAGCCGCCGTGTGCGTATGTTGACGTGGGATAGCCGCAAGAGCTGCATGAATGAGACCTTCTCAGTCCGTTTCGGCCGCGTCTTCTCGCGTCCGAAACGAAAACGCTATAGTGGCGAATCGGCTCTCGTAGCAAGCGCCGTTCAGCCCGGCGCTCTGGGTGCCGGGCACTAGCCCGGCGCGAAATGCTCAGCGCCTGGCCCCCTCCAGGGGAGCAACGCGCGTCGCGGACCTCGCGGGTTTGCTTGCTCCAGGTTCTTCTGTATCTTCGGGACATCGAGCTCGGAAGGGCTCGGTCCCCCAGAAACGGAGCGAGGACCAAGATGAGCAACCATAGGAGCACCAGCGAGGCGATACTGGCTCGCGCGACCGAAAGACTACCTGGTGGCGTCAACAGCCCCGTGCGTGCGTTCGCTGCCGTGGGTGGCCGTCCACCGTTCATCGCGAGTGCTTCTGGCGCACGGCTCACCGATAGCGACGGCAACCAGTACATCGACTTCGTGGGCAGCTGGGGCCCGGCCATCATCGGTCACGCCGATCCGGATGTCGTCAAGGCTGTCCAGGTGGTGGCGGAGAAGGGGCTGTCCTTCGGTGCGCCCACAGAGCTGGAGGTACAGTTCGCCGAGAAGCTGGGGGAGCTCTACCCTTCGCTGGAGATGATGCGCTGCGTGTCCAGCGGCACGGAGGCCACGATGAGTGCGCTTCGTGCGGCCCGTGGATTCACTGGCAGGGACGTGATCATCAAGTTCCAAGGCGGCTATCACGGGCACAGTGACTGCCTGCTGGTGAAAGCAGGCAGCGGCGCGGCGACCTTCGGCGCTCCAGACTCGGCAGGCGTGCCCGCAAAGCTGGTCGAAGACACTCTGGTTGCCCGCTACAACGATCTCGAAGGCCTCGAAGCGTTGTTCAGCGAACAAGGCAGTCGCATCGCTGCCGTGATCGTCGAGCCAGTTGCGGGCAACATGGGTTGCGTGCCACCGCAACCAGGTTTTCTTCGAGGGTTGGTCGAACTCTGCGAGAGAAACGGCTCGGTCGCGATCTTCGATGAAGTCATGACTGGCTGCCGAGTGGCGCGCGGCGGCGCGCAAGAGAGATTCGGCGTGCAACCGGACATGACTTGTCTCGGCAAGATCGTGGGCGGAGGAATGCCGTTGGCTGTCTACGGCGGGCGCCGACAAATCATGGAGCGCATTGCGCCGCTGGGTGCCGTCTATCAAGCGGGCACCCTGAGCGGGAATCCAGTGGCGGTCACCGCAGGTTTGACGACCCTCGCCAAGCTCACGCCGGAAGTTTACGAGAAGCTGGAGGTTTTGGGCGCCCGATTGGAGGAGGGCCTGAACGCCGCCATCGTCGACGCACGTGTGGTGGCGTGCGTGCAGCGGGTCGGCTCGATGATCACGGTCTTCTTCCACGGTGGCCCCATTACCAGCTGGGACGAGGCCGGTGAATGCAACACCGAGCGCTTCGGGATCTTTCACCGCAGCCTGATCGAGCAAGGGATCTACTGGCCACCAGCGCAGTTCGAAGCCGCGTTCATCTCAGCAGCGCATACCGCGGAGGACATCGACGCGACCATCACGGCGGCCAAGGTCGCTTTGGAGAAGATCTGACCCAGGTCCGAGCGCCCACGAGCATTGGGGTCGCGCGGGCGTGGCCCTCTTCGACACGCGTCGAGCTAGAGGGGGAGGTTCTTCTCGCATTTTCCGGCTGCAACTACTTGGGGCTGGGGCATCATCCTGCAGTGCTCTCGGCGGCGAGAAGCGGGCTGGAGCGCTACGGACTGGGCGCCAACGGGTCACGGACGACGACCGGCAGCACCACGGCGCACCTCGAGTTGGAGGAGCGACTGGCGGACTTCATCGGCCTGCCCGCGGCGATCCTGACGCCCGACGGCAGCCTCGCCAACCTGGCGGCATGTGAGGCACTCGGCCGGCACCACCAGTGGGCACTTATGGACGAACGCTCTCACGGTAGCTTGCTCATGGCGGCACGTGGAGCAGGCATGCAGGTACGGGCGTATTCGCATGGCTCGGCAGAAGCCGCTCAGCGCGCCCGGACCTCGGTGCGCAACTCGAGAGGCTCACGTTCGCAAGCGACCGCGCCGGTCAGCGAGCGCGACGGCTCCTCGTGCTCGGATGGGCATGCGTTGATGACGGACGGGCTGTTCGGAGCCAGCGGGGTGCTGCCACCATTGACGGAACTGGTCGACGTCGCGGAGGGCGGGACGCTGCTCATCGACGACAGTCATGCCCTGGGAATCGTCGGCGAAGCGGGGGCCGGCAGTTGGTCATCGTTGGTCGCTGCAGGCAAGTCAGCGCGAACTCCCTGCCTGGTCGTGACCGCCAGCTTGGGCAAAGCCCTGGGCGCCTATGGCGGTGTGGTTGCCGGTTCACTGGAGTTCGTGGAAGAGGTTCGCCAAAGAGCCGTCGCCTACCGAGGCTCCACTCCCATCCCGCCGGCAATCGCGTGTGCTGCCAGCGCGGCGCTCGACGTCATACGACGAGAACGACCACTCGAACGCCTTCGAAGCAACATCGCCAGCCTACGCCAGACGTTCACCGAACTGGGCTTGCCGCTGCCCTCCCCGGAGTCGCCTGTGTTCTGTTTCCGTGCGCCAAGCCAGCACAGCGAGCTCCAACTGCAACGAGTCGCGCGAGAGGCCGGCGTATTGCTACCCGTCCTCGAATATCCCGGTGGACCTTCCGAGCGCTACGTTCGCATCGCCGTCAGCGCGGCCCACGATGCCGACGACATCGAACGACTGAGCGACGTATTGGCGTTGGGTCTATCGGTTTCAGACTAACGCTGTCGTTCGTCGCACCTGCTCCAGACGGACGATGGGCAGCGTAACGAGTATCGACAGTACTCCGACCACCGCGGCCCCCGTGAACACGCCCGTGCCTCCGTGCACGTCGTACACCGAGCCCCACAGCAGCATTCCCGCCACGCCTCCCAACGAGAAGCACCCCAAAAACAACCCCTGGGCCGTCGCCATTGTGTTCTGGGCAGCGAAACTGCGAACCAGCGTGAGGTAACACACCCAACGCAGCCCGAAGGTGAGACCGTGCAGGGGCTGACTCACCAGTATGGTCTCAACGTCGGTCACACTCGCAAGCAACGCCCAGCGCAGCACTGCGGCACCCAGCGCCACGACAAGCCAACCTGGGATCGACGCACGACGGAAGAGCCAGGGCGAGACGATCAGAACGACGACCTCTCCCGAAGTGGCGATCGCCCACGCAACCCCAGCCGTCGTGCCGGAGGCCCCGAGGTTCTGCAGATGTATCGTCACCCAAAGGTCGTACGCGGCGTGGGACGCTTGCCCCAGGGCAGCGGAAAGCAGGAGCCAGCGAAAACCTCGGTCGTTCAGCAGACGCCGGGCTTCGCTCAACACCGGTGCCGGACCGAGATGTGTCCGCTTGGGCAAGAAGAAGCTGACGACCAGCACGCACGAGAAGCCCGCCGCACAGGCAACGGGAATGGCGTACGCGGGCTCTAGCGCGACGTAGCGGCCTATCAACGGCGTCGAGATCATGAACCCGATGGAGCCCCACACCCGAATGCGTCCATAGCTCCCGGCGTGTTCCAACGTCACGACGTCAGCCAGCTGCGAAACCGGACTGCGGAAGAACGTGAACGCGAAGATACAGAGGAAGAGAAAGCCGAAGCTGACGCTCGGCTCGAACACGAGTGAGACGCTGAGCACGCCGAGAGCCAGCAGCCCAGCTGCTGCGCAGACCCGCATCAAACCACCGCGCACGCCCAGCGCGTCCGCCAACATGCCCGTCATGGGAGGCGAAAGCACAGCCATGGCCGGCAACAAGGCAGTGATGACCCCGATCTGAAAACCCGAAAGGCCGCGGGCCTTCATCCACGCCGGCATGTACGGGAAGTAGGCCCCCATTGCCGCAAAGAACACGAAGTAGTGCAAACCGAGCAGCGAGCGCACGCCGCCCGCTCCCCCGCCTCCAGAGAGCGGGCTCGCTCGATCGGGGGCAGGACTCTCAGCTGAGGGCACGCGGCCTCTTAGCACGCCGGCGAGATCAGTTCAGCGGCGCTCGCAAGCTGCAGCCAGCGCCAACCGGTCACGACGAGTACCGCTTGCGCAGCATCTCGACGATAGCCCGAGCGGCGAAAACCTCACCGCCCACGGGGCGCCCCGGTTGTGCAGTCAGATTGTAGGCCATGGTGTCGATGTGCATCCACGGGATATCCCGACCGACGAACTCTCGGAGGAACAATGCGGCGGTAATCGCCCCACCGTAGGGACCTGCCGAGATGTTGCAAATGTCCGCCACCTTGCTGTCGAGCATGCGGCGGTACGGCTCGTGCAGGGGCATTCGCCACAGTGGGTCGCTCTCCTGTTCTCCTGCGGCCAGTAGTTCCGCTGCGGCCTCGTCGGAAGTGGAAAACAGCGCCGGCAAGGTCGTCCCGAGAGCGACGCGCGCCGCACCAGTCAAAGTGGCTATGTCGATCAAGAGCTCGGGCTTCTCCACGCTGGCCTCGACCAAGGCATCGCTCAAGACGAGGCGCCCTTCAGCGTCCGTGTGCCCCACCTCTACGGTGATGCCCTTGCGCGTCGAGAGCACGTCCAGCGGACGAAACGCGTCGCCACTGACGCTGTTCTCTACCGCCGGGATGAGGACGCGCAGACGTATCGGCAACTCCAGTGCCATCACCGCGCGCGCAACGGCAAGAACCGTGGCAGCCCCTCCCATGTCCTTCTTCATCAGGCGCATCGCCGGGGCCGGCTTGATGTCCAGCCCGCCGCTGTCGAAGCAAACACCCTTACCCACGAGCGTCACCTTGGGGTGCTTGGGATCGCCCCAAGTCAAGTCGACCAATCGCGGAGCCCGCGGCGACGCCCGTCCCACCGCATGAATGGAGGGGTAGTTCTGATCCAGCAACTCGTTCCCAACCACCTGACGAAAACTGCCGGAGAATTCCTTGGCGAGTTGACGTATGACTTCGGCCAGCTCTTCGGGCCCCATGTCCTGGGCCGGCGTCGTGATCAAGTCACGACCCAAGGAGGTCGCTTCGTAGAGCGCCATCACCAAGTCCTGATCAGCATTCTGCGGCCAGACGAGCTCGCTGTGAAGATGGGAGGAGGATTTGTAGCGCCCGAACTGATACGTCCCCAAGGCCCACCCCAACGACAACTGGGTCGCAACCTCTGGCTCGAGCGGCGTTTCGATCAAGTAGCGCCCTTTGGGTAACGAAGAAGGCAAGCGGGCGAGGTGCCACGGGGATTGCCGCTTCGAGATACCGACCAAGACGCGCGCCAAACCGCCATCGCGACCTGGCACCAGACAAGTCGTGCCGGCAGTACCCTTGAAGCGCACACTGGAAACCCAATTCTTGACTGTCTTGGACTGGGGTTCGAGCCAAGCCTTCAGAGCTGAAGGTCCGGCAACGAGGACGAGCGGGACGGTGTTGGGAGTGCGCTTTGAAACTAGGGATTTCGACAAGAGTTTCCTCCGTGGGCAGTTTCGGGGGTCGCCAGCGTAGTGTCAAATGGCCCCGACAGCATGGCCAGATCGTCGGCTCAGGAGCTTGCGGGGTTCTCGGTGTCGGCTTTCGGTTTCAGAAGAGCCCCCCGGCACCGGGTGGTGGCCGAGTCGGGTCGGTAGCTCGCTGGGGGGCGCGCGGCGGAGTGACCGGGCGCGGAGCTGGAGGGGTTGAATTCGTCGGGTCGGCTTCGGGATCGAGCGGCGCCTGAGCGTCGACTGCTGGAGCCGGCGCCGCAGGCGAGGTCCCTTTCTGAGGGGGCGCTGCGGTCGCCGACCGTGCCGCTGGCGTCGACCGCTGCGAGCGCTCGTACGCGGGGCACATCTTGTAGCGCTGCTCGACATCCTCGCAACTTTCCCGGAGCAGTCGCCGCTCGGCGGGCAACACATCGGGCACGACGTCATCCCAATGGAAGCTCATGCCGACCCCAGCCTGGGCGATGAATTGACCGCTGAAGGTCGATCCGAAGCTCGTCGCCGTGGCGTACAAGTTCAAGTCCCAGCTCGACCCGATGTGCATGACCCCCGAAAGCCCAGCCCGCAACGCAACGTGAGTACTGAAGTCGAGTTGCACGCTGTCTTGCAGGACGTTGTTGATGTCCTGTCGAGTCAGCACCGTTATCTCGTTGGACTCGCTCAAGTCGGCGGCTTCGATGTTCTCTCTCAGGGCAACCGTGAAATCGAGCTCGGATATTTTCGTGTCGAGATTCACGCTCGGCGCCGCTTCGACCCAGGGCGTCAGCGTGAACCATCCGACGGGCGACACTGACACTCCGACACCGACGTTGAGAGGCACACTCATGAAGTTCTCTGGACCGCTGACTGCGGCAGTAGGCGTCGCGCCCAGGTACAGTGCCAAGGCCGTGATCGGCACGCCGTTGGGGTGCCGATCCGTCATCGGGATGCTGAACAGAGCCGTGCCATTGGCCGCGGCCCCATGCATCATCAGCTTCTCGGGTGATAGCTTGAGCTGGAGGTAGTGAGCCCCAAACTGGGCGCTGAAGTTGCCCGAAGTCGCCGTGAAGTTCGCATTGTAGCTGAACAGCCGCGAGGTCCCGTCGAAGACGACGCCCTGCCGGTAGGCGAGGACCACCGTGGAGCCACGGGTATCGAAAGTGGAGACCGCGTCGGGGTGCGTTCCCGGAAGCGCTTGGGCTTCAACCGCAAGCAGCGTGACCACCAGCGCCGGAATCACCGAGGCGCAGCTCCCGAACGCCAACCTCGCGATGGACCGGCGCCTCGGCAGCAACGACTTGGGAGACCGACATGTCGCCACACCGTCTTGAAGATGGATAGTCCGCTCGGCCATCGTCACAGACCTAACGGCACGTCCAGACAAACGCATAATCCGAGGAAATGCCGCGGTGTTGCACGCGCGCGACAATGTGGCCAGACCGGCCTTCAGGGGCGTTTGGCCAGCAGATTGAAGCTCGCGAACTGCGAGCAGATCCGGTGGATGGCTGCCATCTGTCGTAGGCGGTTCTCTCTAACGGCCACGTCGTCCGTCATCACGAACACATCGTCGAAGAACTTGCCGAGCACCGGAGCAAACTCCGAGATGGCGGCCAGCACGCGTCCGTAGTCGCGAGAACCCTCCGCCTCCTTCAGCGACGACCCGAGCGCGAGGTACGCGCCATACAAGGCGCGTTCGGAATCGTGCACGTCTCTCGAAACAGACGCGGGCTCCAACGGCTCCCCATCGGGTGCTTCCTTGGCGATGTTGGCGGCGCGCTTGAATACCTCGCCCACCTGTTCCCGTTGCGCCGCATCCATGACGGAGAGGGCGCGCGCACGCAATGCGACATCGTAGGGCCTGGAAGCATCGGCATCGAGACAAGCGTCAATCGCGTCTTGAGGTGACGTCTCACTGAGCACGCCACGCAATCGGTGACGCAGAAAACCACTCAGCTTGTGGAGCGTCTCACCGACATCCAAGTCCAGTTCGACGCCTTCGAGCTCGGCATGAGCTGCGCGGATTAGGTCCCCGACGTCCAAGGACCATTCGTGGTCGATCAACGTGCGCAGCAACCCAATCGCGGCGCGACGCAATCCCAACGGGTCTGCACTTCCGGAAGGCATGATGTTGATAGCGCAGCAGCCGACTAGCGTATCGAGACGATCGGCGATCGCGACGACCGCGCCTGCAGCGCTCGGAGCCGTCGGATCACTCGCTCCCTTGGGCTGGTAGTGCTCCGCAATGGCATCGGCAACCGGGGGCTGTACTCCTTGCAGCAACGCGTAGGCTCGGCCCATTTCGCCCTGTAGCTCCGGAAACTCTCCCACCATCAACGTCACCAGGTCGCACTTGCACAGCCGTGCAGCCGCTCGAGCGGCCTCGATCTGCGCTTGCTCCAGTCCGAGCAACTCGCCGATCTTCACGCTCAGAGCCGTGATGCGCTCGACCTTCTTGCCGACACTGCCGAGTCGCTTCTGGAAGAGCACGCCTTCCAACTCTTGGATGCGCCCCTCGAGTGGCCGTTTCTGGTCTTCGTCGAAGAAGAACTTCGCGTCCGCGAGCCGCGCGCGCATCACACGATCGTTACCGCGGCGCACATTTTCCGGAACCTGAGCGGTGTTTACCACTGCCAAGTACTTCGGCATCAGCTTGCCAGCAGCATCACGCACCCCGAAGTAGCGCTGATGATCGCGCGCCACGTCCAAGATCACTCTCTCCGGCAACTCCAAGAATCGGTCCTCGAAGGAGCCCGCGACGACTTGCGGGTCTTCGACCAGCGAAGCATTTTCGCCCACCAAGAACGGGTCGTCGATCAGGACTCCGCCGATCCCTTCGGCCGTCTGCCGCAAGCGCTCGTTCATGAGGCCTTCGCGCTCCGGCACGTCGACGATCACGTGAGCCTGACGCAGCAATGCGACGTAATCACCCGGGTGGGCGAGCGCCAGAGCCCCAGGCGCCAAGAAGCGATGTCCGTAGGTGATGTTGGACGAACTCAAATCCGCGAAGTCGAACTTCACGATCGAGTCCCCGAACAACGCGCAAAGCCAACGAACCGGTCTCCCGAACGTCGTATCACCATCCGACCAACGCATCGACTTGCGAAAGGAAATGCTGTGACAGACGTTCTTCAGAGCCCCGGGGACCAGCCGCTCGGCGAGCTGACCCTGTTCGACCCGACGGGCGGCAACGTACGTGCCCTTCTTCTGCTCGACGGTGTAGAGCGCATCCAGCGCAACACCGGACTTCTGGGCGAAACTCTCGGCAGCGCGCGTCGGCTTACCGTCCTTGTCGAAGGCAACCCGAGCGGGCGGCCCGACGACTTCCTCGTCCAAGTCCTCTTGTCGTTCCGCAACCGCCTTGGCGCAAACCATCAGGCGGCGCGGGGTGCCGGCAGCGGTCACCGCTCCGTGTTCCAGGCGCAATGCCCCGAGCTGGTCTGCGAGCAGCTTGGGCAACGACTGAACGGCGCCCGTCACGAAGGAAGCTGGAAGTTCCTCGACACCGATTTCTAAGAGCAAGTCCTGCGCCATGGGGGGCGCACGCTAGCACGCCAGAAGCCACTTCAAAAGCCTCCGAGATGAACGAATAACCGTGCAATAATCGAAGTTTATGAATACGAAGGCCCCTCCCGAGCGTTTGGGCCAGCGACGCGAGTGGGTGGACTGGCGCCGCAACGTGGTTAATCTGCACGACCATGCGCATCGTATGCCCCATCTGCAAAAAGGTGCTCGACGACGTACCCGACGACTTCGAGCCCCGACCATTCTGTTCCATGCGCTGCAAACTCACTGACCTCGCCAACTGGCTCAACGAGTCCTACCGCATCCCCCGCCCGATCATCGATCGGGACCTGGAGTGAGTCGATGACCACCTCGAACGACCTCATCTGCCGCGCAATGACCGACGACGGCACCTTCCGTGTCGTCACGGTGCGCGCCACGGACACGGTGCGCGGTGTGCTCAACTCGCAGGGCGCCAAGGGCAGCACGGCACGCCACCTTGGCGATCTGGTGACCGGATCGGTGCTGATCCGAGAGACCATGTCGCCCTCCTTGCGGGTGCAAGGGATCCTCAAACGACAGGATCAGAAGGGGTACCTCCTCGGCGACTCGCACCCTACCGGCAACACGCGTGGCCTCGTGGGGGGCAAGCATGCCCAAGACGGCTTCGAGCTGAAGAGCGCCATGCTGCAGGTGGTTCGTACCCTCCACGACGGCCGAGTGCAGCAGGGCGTGGTCGCGGTACCCGACGATACGGACGTCTCCCGCGGGTTGATGGCGTACATGCAGGAGTCGGAGCAGATCACCACGATGATCGTCGTCGACACGCTGTTCGACGACGAAGGCGCCGTGCTCGCATCCGGGGGCTACTTGATTCAGTTGCTCCCCGGCGCCGAGCGTGCACCTCTCGCCATCATGACGGAGCGGCTGGAAGACTTTCGCAGTGTGGAGAAATTCCTGGGCGACCCCGCCTTCGAACCTCAAGCGCTGATGGAAGAGCTGCTCTGGGGGATGCCGTATACAGAGCTGGACTCCAGCTCGTTCTCCTACGGTTGTTGGTGCAGCCGTTCGAGCATGTTGGGCGCGCTCGCCAGTCTGAACCGCACCGAAGTGCAGAGCATGGTCGACGACGGCGAAGTGCTCGAGATCTCCTGCGACTACTGCCAGCGAGAGTTCCGAGTCACGCCTGTGGAGCTCCACGTCTTGCTGAACGACAACTAGCAATCACTCGGTCGGCGAGAGGAAGCGGTCACTCTGCCGCGGAAGAACGCTTGGCCCGGTTCAGGCGTTCACTCTGAATCAAGCGAGCTTGCTCAGGACTCACGTAGTCGCTGTGACAGCCGGCCTTGGTTTCGTCGGCAACCACCGCCCGCCGAGTCTTGTTCGCCAAACGGTGTAGCTCTTCGGGAGAGAGCACCCCTCGCTTCTCCAGGATCTCTCGCTGCACGGCGCTGAGTGGTGCCGATTGAACGACCTTCTCTCGCTCGAACCCCTCGGCCTTGCCAGACGCGAACTCCTGAATGTCCTTGGAGATGCGAACCGAACACCAATCGTGACCGCACATCGCACAGAAATCCGTGTCAACATCGAGGTCTTCGTCGTGGAAAGCGCGGGCCAGGTCGGAGTCGAAGGCTAGCTCGAAGTGCTTCTCCCAGTTGAGCGCCGCACGGGCTTTGGTCAGATCGTCGTCCCAATCGCGCGTGCCGGGTATGCCCAAAGCTACATCGGAGGCATGAGCAGCGATCTTGTAGGCGATGCAGCCTTGCTTGACGTCGTCTTTCTTGGGCAACCCCAGGTGCTCTTTGGGGGTGACGTAGCACAGCATCGCAGCTCCATGATAACCTGCGGCCGTCGCACCGATGGCACTCGTCAGGTGATCGTAGCCGGGGAACACGTCAGTGACCAACGGACCCAACACGTAGAACGGCGCGCCGTGACAGACTCGACGCTGCAGCTTCATGTTGTACTCGATCTGGTCGAAGGGCACGTGACCCGGCCCCTCCACCATCACCTGGCAGCCCTTCTTCCAAGCCTTCTCAGTCAGCTCCCCAAGTGTCGCCAACTCGGCCAGCTGCGCGTCATCCGTTGCATCAGCCAAGCCGCCAGGGCGCAGTCCGTCCCCCAAGGAGAAGGAGACGTCGTACTCGCGCATGATGTCGCAGATCTCGTCGAAGTGCGTGTACATCGGGTTCTGCTTGTTGTGAACGAGCATCCACTTGGCCAGCAGAGAGCCACCCCGACTGACAATCCCGATCAGGCGTCGCTGCACGAGCGGAAGATGCTCTCTCAGCACACCGGCGTGAATGGTGAAGTAGTCCACCCCCTGCTTGGCCTGGTGCAGTAGCCCCTCCATGATGTCTTTCTCGGTCAAGTCTTCAATGCGACGACCGATGATCATGGAGTAGATCGGCACGGTGCCGATGGGCACCTTCGCCGCCCGAATGATGGCTTGTCGACACGCGTCCAAGTCGCCGCCGGTGGACAGATCCATGACCGTGTCCGCCCCCCAACGCTCCGCCCAGCGCAGCTTCTCCACCTCTTCGTCGGTGCCAGACGACACGGGGGAAGCCCCCATGTTGGCGTTTACTTTGGTCAGTGATGCGCGGCCGATACACATCGGTCGAAGCTCGTACTGCAGGTGCACTCGGTTGGCGGGAATGATCATGCGGCCCGCCGCAACCTCATCCCGCACTTGCTCCTCGCTCAGATGGCGTTCGCGGGCAGCGACCTTCTTCATCTCGTCCGTGATGCTGCCGAGGCGGGCGTGCTCCAGCTGGGTGACGGGGACGAAGCCCGCGGGTGGCGTCCAACGCCCATTCTGCTGGGTCCAATCGGCGGGCATGAAGTCCCAGGCAGTCTTGTCGCTGGGTTCGGGCATGCCGGGCGTGTCCGGAGACGAGTAGGACGAGGGGCCGCCAAGCTGGGGTGCGTTCGCGAACGAGCCGGGCGTCGTTCCTTCTCCCAGAGTCGACGGGTTGTGGGCACCACGGTGGGGGATCGTCGGCATGGTCCGGGGTGTTGTCGAAATCCGAGTGGGTCGCAAGGAGCAATCGGCAATGCTGTCATCTGGCGGCGGGCCAAAGTGCAGGGGTGCCGGGCGAGCAGCCGGAAGCGTGCCCTAATCCGCTCCGCAGGACCCGAGCCAGAGACGGAGGCGGAAAATCGGGCCCTATCAGCCCAATTCATCCAGGTTTTTGCTACATAGGCGCGCCAAGCGACGCGACAGCCCGACTCTCGAAGCTCTCGCGCCCCTTCACCTGCACGTTCACAAGGAGCCCGGGGTGCCGACTTTCAACTGGGACGTGAGTCCGACCATCTTCAAGTATCCCGAGTGGAT